>DATHHQ010000295.1:0-5814 GCA_035490095.1 Bradyrhizobium sp. | reverse complement strand
GGCCCGCATCCGGTTCGCGTAGCGCCAAGTTCCGCAAGCCGGCTTCGAGAGACAATCAATTGCGGATCGATCGATGACCGATGCTGGCACTACCGTAACGTCACCCGCGACCGAGCCGGACAGCGCCCACCACGGCGGCTTCGACCTCGGCGGCCCGCCCGAGGCCGGCAAGCATTATCGCGTGCTGGCGCGGAAATACCGGCCCTCCAGTTTCGAAGATTTGATCGGCCAGGACGCGATGGTCCGCACCGTTTCGAATGCGTTCGAGACCGGCAGGATTCCACAAGCCTGGATTCTGACCGGCGTGCGCGGCGTCGGAAAGACCACCACCGCACGGATTCTCGCCCGCGCGCTGAATTACGAACTGGCCGACGGATCGGTCAAGGGACCGATCATCCATATGCCGGTGCCGGGCGTGCATTGCCAGGCGATCATGGAAAGCCGGCACATGGACGTGCTGGAAATGGACGCCGCCTCCCATACCGGCGTCGATGACGTGCGCCAGATCAACGACAGCGTGCGCTATGCGCCGGCCAGTGCGCGCTACAAGGTCTACATCATCGACGAAGTGCACATGCTCTCGACCGCGGCGTTCAACGCGTTCCTGAAGACGCTGGAAGAGCCGCCGGAACACGCCAAATTCGTGTTCGCCACCACCGAAATCCGAAAAGTTCCGGTGACGGTGCTGTCACGCTGCCAGCGTTTCGATCTGCGCCGGGTCGAGGCCGATGTGCTGATGGCGCATCTCGCCAGTATCGCGGCCAAGGAAAACGTCGAGGCTGAGCCGGAGGCGCTCGGCATCATCGCGCGCGCGGCGGAAGGTTCGGTGCGCGATTCGCTGTCGCTGTTCGACCAGGCGATCGCCCATGCCGCCGGCGTGGTGCGCGCCGACGCCGTGCGGCAGATGCTCGGCCTTGCCGACCGCACCCGGGTGATCGATCTGTTCGAGCAGCTGGCGCGCGGCGACATCGCCAGCGCGTTCAAGGAGTTTCGCGACCAGTATGACACCGGCGCCGATCCGATCGTGGTGCTCAGCGATCTCGCCGAATTCGTCAATTTCGTCACCCGCGTCAAGATCGTGCCGGCGACGGCGGACAATATCGCGTTCGGCGAAACCGAGCGGCTACGCGCCCGCGACTTCGCCGCAAAACTCTCGATGCGGGTGCTGTCGCGGATGTGGCAGATGCTGCTGAAGGGGATCACCGAGACGCAAACCGCGACGCGCCCGGCGGCGGCGGCGGAAATGGTGCTGGTGCGCATCGCCTATGTCGCCGACATGCCGACGCCGGATGAAGCAATCCGGATGCTCGAGCAGAATGGCGGCGCCTCGCCGATCGTTGCAGGAAGTGCGGTACCGCGCAGTGCGCCGGCCTCGACGGTATCCTCGATCCAGGGCTCGATCCAACCCTCGGCCGCCCGTGCTTCCGCGCCGCGCGGCAATGCCGAGGCGTCGGCACGCCCGCAGATGGTCGCGCCGGCACCCGATGCGCAATCCGCGCCCGCAGCCCGGACGATTTCGAGCTTTCCCGAACTGGTGGCGCTTGCCGGCGAGAAACGTGACCTGCTGACGAAAGCCGCGCTCGAAGCCGACGTCCGTCTGGTCCGCATCGAAGACGGACGGCTTGAGGTTGCGATGGAGCGCAGCGCGGCGCGAACCCTGATCAACGATCTGTCGCGTAAACTGGAACAATGGACCGGACGGCGCTGGACCGTGATCGTATCCAACGAAGCCGGGCAGCCGACGCTGCGTTCGCAGAACGAAGTGCAAAAAAACCAGCGCGAACGCGCAGCGGAAGCCGATCCCCGGGTTCAAGAGGTGCTGGCGCGATTTCCCGGCGCCAAGGTGGTCGAGGTACGCAAGCTTGCCCCCGAGCCGCCGGAATCCGATGTTAGCGGTGAGGATCCGGCCGAGAATTCTGACAGCGACGATCAATAGGCAATCTCAAAGGAAGCATTCATGGCTGATTTTCTCGGCATGATGAAGCAGGCGGCACAACTGCAATCGAAGATGCAGGCGATGCAGGAAGAGCTCGGCCACGTCGAGGTCGAGGGTATTTCCGGCGGCGGTCTCATCACGGTGCGCATGACGGCGAAGATGGAAGTGAAGGCGGTGAAGATCGACCCCTCGCTGATGAAGGCGGACGAGCGCGAGATCCTCGAAGACCTTCTGGTCACCGCGCATAACGACGCCCGGCGCAAGGCCGAAACCGCGATGCAGGAGAAGATGCAGGCCCTGACCGGCGGATTAGGTCTGCCGCCGGGCCTGGGCCTCACCTAATATGGCTGCTGCGGTTGCCGGCCCCGAAATCGAACGTCTGATCCAGTTGCTGGCGCGGCTGCCGGGGCTTGGCCCGCGCTCGGCGCGGCGGGCGGCGTTGCACCTGATCAAGAAGCGCGAAGCGCTGATGACGCCGCTGGCCGGCGCGCTGCAGGCGGCGATCGACAAGATCCAGGTTTGCAAGACCTGCGGCAATATCGACACCCAAAACCCCTGTACCGTGTGCACCGACCTGCGACGCGACCCCGCGATCATTGTCGTGGTCGCCGACGTCGCCGATCTGTGGGCGCTGGAGCGGGCGCATGCGACCAATGGATTCTATCACGTGCTCGGCGCGACGCTGTCACCGCTTGACGGCGTCGGCCCGCAGGATCTGACCATCGACGCGCTGGTGGCGCGGGCCCACGATCCGCGGGTGACGGAAATCATTCTGGCATTGAATGCAACCGTCGATGGCCAGACCACCGCGCATTACATCACCGACCTGTTGCAGGAGGCCGGCGTCAAGGTGACGCGGCTCGCCCATGGCGTGCCGGTCGGCGGCGAACTCGACTATCTCGATGAAGGCACGTTGTCCGCGGCGATGCGGCAGCGTACGTTGTTTTGAAAATGGGAATCAGAGGACACATGACGAGAAGCGACTTTGGTAAATGCTCGACGCTGGCCGCGGCTGTTTTGACCATCCTTGTGGCAGGCGGGTTCGACGCGCAGGCGCAGCAGGCGATCAAGAACGGTGACGTGCTGACCGGGCAACTCAATGCGATGCGCAGCCGCGCCAAGGGCAAGCGCGTCAACACCTTCCAGCTCGTCAGTGGGCCGCGCCGGCTGCCGCCGCCGAACGGGCTTTGCAATCTGGAAACCGGGCCGGAAACATTTCAGATCGTCACCAGCAATGATGCCCAGGCGGCGCAGCTGAAGGGTTTTATCGGCAAGGAAGTCTCGGTAAAGGTCGACGAGATCGCCTGCGCGCAGGACGCCGGGCAGATGAGCGAAGCCGTGGTCACGAAATGGAGCGTGGTGGCGAAGCATTGATTGCATGGTGCGCGCTAAACCTTCACCGTCCCCAGCGTCGCAAAATGTCCGCGCCGCTGCAGCCAGGCCAGCAGGATCAGGCTCGGCACCGCGACCACGACGCAGATCGCAAAGAACAGCGGCCATCCCGTCGCCTTCGCCACGTAGCCCGCGCCAGAGGACAAATAGGTGCGCCCGACCGCTGCAAGCGCGGTCAGCAGCGCGTATTGGGTCGCGGTGTGCAGCGGGTTCTGGCAGAGCGCCGACAGATAGGCGACGAAAATCACGGTGCCGATGGCGCTGGTGAAATTCTCCGCCGTGATCGCGAATGCCAGCGCCCATTGGTTGACGCCGACGACCGCTAGCCAGGAGAACGACAGATTGGCGACCGCCTGCAGCACGCCGCCGATCCACAGGCTCACCGGCAGCGAATAACGCCGCGCCACGAAGCCGCCTGCAAAACCGCCAATCAAGGTCGCGGCAAGTCCGACGCCCTTGACGATGGCGGCATAGTCGTTGCGGGTGAAGCCGAGGTCGATCACGAAGGGCGCGGTCATGGTGCCGGAAAACGCGTCGGTGAATTTGAACAGCACCACGAAGGCGAGCGCGGCCCAGGCATCCTTGCGAACGAGAAATTCCGAGAACGCGCCGATCGCCGCGTGCGTCACCCGTGTGAACGCGCTGTCGGCAATGGTCGCGGCCTCGGCGCGCGCCGACTGCTCGGGCTCGGTGGCGGCCAGCGCGGTGACGGTGCCGATCAGCACCATCGCTGCCATCACCACATAGCCCCACATCCATGCCGAGGAGCGCGCCAGGCCGGTGCCCTCGAAAGCGCTCACCATGAACAGCGCACCCGCGGTCGAGACCAGCATGCCGATGCGATAGGCCGCGACATAGGACGCCATGCCGGCGGCCTGCTCGCTCTCGGGCAGGCTTTCGACGCGAAACGCATCGACCACGATGTCCTGCGTCGATGACATCGCCGCCACCAGGAGTGCGCCGAGCGCTACGAACAGCGGCGAGCGCGCCGGGTCGGTCAGCGCCAGCAACAGGATCGCGCCGATCAGCAGCAGTTGCGAGAACACCAGCCAGCCGCGCCTGCGGCCGAACCGGCGGGTGAAGAACGGCACATGCAGCGCATCGACCAGCGGCGCCCAGAGAAATTTCAGCGTGTAGGGCGTGCCGACCAGCGCGAACAGGCCGATGGTGCCGAGGTCGACGCCGGATTCGCGCATCCATACCAGCAGCGTCGACCCCGACAGCGCCAGCGGCAGGCCGGAGGAAAAGCCGAGCAGCAACACGATCAGCACCCGGCGCTGCAGATACACCGCCAGCCCTTCGCGCCAGGAGGCGCGGGGGGCGATGGGGTTTTTAGGTTCAGTAGAAGCGGCTTGCGGTGAGGTCATAAGAAGGTGTTAGCAGATTCGGATGCAACAAATGACACTACCATCGCCCGGCGTAACGCCTAAGTAGACGTCATCGTCCGCGAAGGCGGACGATCCAGTATTCCGTGACGCCCAAGTTCAATAGCTTGGTTTGTCGCCCTCCGTGCCTTACACCACCGGAAGGCCTACTCCCCTGCCTGCAGCTTGCGGGGAAGCGGAAACAGCTCGGGTGCGTCTGACTTGACGATGCGCGGAACCTCGGCAGGCGGCTCGCTCTTGCTGAAATCCAGTTCCTCGATCCGTCCCGCCCGCTTGTCGATCTTGTCGGCGGAGATCAGGATTTGCCGGACATCC
Source organism: Bradyrhizobium sp. (assembly GCA_035490095.1). Lineage (GTDB taxonomy): Bacteria > Pseudomonadota > Alphaproteobacteria > Rhizobiales > Xanthobacteraceae > Bradyrhizobium. The sequence continues at coordinate 786 of DATHHQ010000295.1, read as the reverse complement.
TCGTTGGCGTCGCTGAAATGCTTCTGCAGCTTCAGCACGCGATCGCGCAGCCGGCTGAGATCGTCGCCGAGGTTGAGCACTTCGGTGCGGATCTGGTCGGCGGCGTCGCGCATCCGCGCGTCTTTCAGGATCTGCTGCATCACCTGGATCGCCAGCATCAACAGCGACGGCGACACCAGCACCACGCGGGCGCGATAGGCCTTCTGGATCACGTCGTCGAAGCCGTCGTGGATCTCGGCGTAGACCGATTCCGATGGCACGAACATCAGCGCGGTATCCTGGGTCTCGCCGGCTATCAGGTATTTTTCGGCGATATCGCTGACATGCTTCAGCACGTCGGCGCGCAGGCGTTGGGTGGCGAACTTCTTTTCCTCGTCGGTGCGCGCGTCATGCAGTGCGGTCATCGCCTCCAGCGGAAATTTCGCGTCGATGCAGAGCGGGCGCTGATCGGGCAGAAACACCACGCAGTCCGGCCGCTTGCCGGTGGAGAGCGTGAACTGGAATTCGTAGGAACCCTTCGGCATGCCGTCCTGGACGATCGCCTCCATCCGGGCCTGGCCGAACGCGCCGCGGGATTGCTTGTTGGCGAGCACGTCGCGCAGCGTCGTCACCTGGGAGGTGAGGTCGGTGAGGTTCTTGTGCGCATTGTCGATGATGCCGAGCCGCTCGTGCAGCACCCGCAAGGAGTCCATGGTATTGCGCGTGGTCTGCTCCATCGACTGGCCGACGCGATGGGTGACCGAATCGAGCCGCTCGTTGACGGCGCGCGCCATGTCGGCCTGGCGG
>DATHHQ010000294.1:0-3221 GCA_035490095.1 Bradyrhizobium sp. | reverse complement strand
CTATGAGAGATCGGTTGTTCGCTTGCTGCCCATGCTTCGAGACGCTCGCGTCGCTCGCTCCTCAGCATGAGGTTGTTGTGTTTCAACAAGTTAGACCTCATCCTGAGGAGGCCACGAAGTGGCCGTCTCGAAGGATGGGCTACAATACCGATTTGTGATTCCAGGTACTAGGATGCGTTCAAGCGGACCCGAGCGGAAGCGGTCATGACCCGGGTAGCGTGCATCGGCGAATGCATGATCGAGCTGAAGCCGGCCAAGGGCGGCCTGTATTCGCGCGGCTATGGCGGCGATACGTTGAACACATCGGTCTATCTCGCCCGCCTAGGCGTTGATGTCGATTATGTCACGGCGCTCGGCGACGATGCCCTGAGCGATGAGATGATCGCGGGCTGGACCGCCGAAGGTGTCGGGACCAAGCGCGTTGCGCGGCTGCCAGGCCAATTGCCGGGCATCTACATGATCCAGACCGACGACAACGGTGAGCGGCGGTTCTTCCACTGGCGCGAAAGCGCGGCTGCGCGCGCCCTGATGGACTTACCCGAAACCGAGCACATCCTTAATTCGCTCGCAAGCTACGACGTCGTCTATCTCTCCGCCATCACGCTGTCGATCTACAGCGAGAACGGCCGAAAGCGCTTGATGGCGGCTCTCAAGCGCGCGCGGCTGCTCGGGACCCGCTTTGCGTTCGATACCAATTTTCGCGCCCGCGGCTGGCCCGATCTCAACATGGCGCGCAGCGTCTTTAGCGATGCCTTTGAGGCCGCGGATATCGTGCTGGCTTCGACGGAAGATTTACTGCCGCTCTATCCCGGCGAAGGCAACGCGACCGTGATGGCCCGCATTTCCAGTCCGGAGGTGGTGCTGAAGCTCAGCGAGCCCGCCAGCGTCCTGCGGTTCGCCGGCGGTTCGCACGAGCTGAAGGCCGAGCCCCTGCCAAAACCTGCCGTCGACACCACCGCGGCGGGCGACAGTTTTGCAGCGGCCTACATCGCCGCTCGGCTGGCGGGCTCGGACCCGATCGAGGCCGCGCGCGCTGGACATCGTCTCGCCGGCGTGGTCGTGGGCTATCCCGGCGCGATCATTCCGCGCTATGCCATGCCGGCCAGGAAAACACCGCGATCGGCACCCTCTCGCAAGGCCTCTCGATGACCGCGACACCAAAGCAGAAAGAACTCGCCGCGCTGTTTGCGCAGGCGACGATCATCCCGGTGCTCACCATCGAGCGCCTTGAAGACGCGGTGCCGCTGGCCAAGGCACTCGTCGCAGGCGGCGTGCGAACGCTGGAAATCACGCTGCGGACGCCGGTCGCGATCGAATCCGCCAAAGCGATCATGGCCCATGTGCCGGATGCCGTCGTGGGGATCGGCACCATCCTGAACGCGGACGATCTTGCGCGGGCCGAAGGGATCGGCGCCAGGTTTGGTATCAGTCCCGGCGCCACGCCCGATCTGCTGAAGGCCGCTGCCGCAAGCGCCTTGCCGTTCGCGCCGGGCATAGCGACAGCATCTGAGCTGATGCTGGGACTGTCGCACGGTTTCAATCTCGTCAAATTCTTCCCGGCCGAGCAGTCCGGCGGTATCAAGGCACTTCGTGCTTTGGCCGGACCTTTTCCGGATGTGCGGTTCTGTCCAACCGGCGGCATTGGCGAGGCCAACGCGGCTTCGTGGCTGGCCGAGCCGAACGTGGTTGCGGTGGGCGGTTCCTGGCTATGCCCGGCGGCGGATGTCAGGTCCGGCAACTGGGCCGGCATAACGGCCATCTGCAATCGGACGATGAAATTGCTGAAACCGGCGTGAAGTATCGCAATCAATAGGTTACAAATCCTCCGAGCAAGACAGGGAGAACCGCCATGACAGCCAGCATCGTCGGATGGGCGCATACGCCATTCGGCAAGTTCGATACCGAAACCGTCGAGAGCCTGGTGGTCAAGGTTGCCACCGATGCGCTCGCCGACGCCGGCATCTCCGCGGGCGATGTCGACGAGATCGTGCTCGGCCACTTCAACGCCGGGTTCTCGCCGCAGGATTTCACCGCATCGCTGGTGCTGCAGGCTGATCCGCAACTGCGGTTCAAGCCGGCCACAAGGGTTGAGAACGCCTGCGCGACCGGTTCGGCGGCGGTGCATCAGGGCATCAGGGCCATTGCGGCGGGTGCTGCGAAGATCGTGCTGGTGGTCGGCGTCGAGCAGATGACGCGGACGCCCCCAGCCGAGATCGGCAGGAACCTGCTGCGCGCGTCGTATTTGCCGGAGGATGGCGACACCCCCGGCGGTTTTGCCGGCGTGTTCGGCAAGATCGCGCAGGCCTATTTCCAGAAATACGGCGATCAGTCCGACGCGCTGGCGATGATCGCCGCCAAGAACCACAAGAACGGCGTCGCCAATCCCTACGCGCAGTTGCGCAAGGATTTTGGCTATGAGTTCTGCCGTTCCGAAAGCGAGAAGAATCCGTTTGTGGCCGGACCGCTGAAGCGCACCGATTGCTCGCTGGTGTCTGATGGCGCGGCGGCGCTGGTGCTGACCGATGCGGAAACCGCCAAGACCATGGGCAAGGCGGTCAACATCAAGGCCACCGCGCACGCCCAGGATTTCCTGCCGATGTCGAAGCGCGACATCTTGCTGTTCGAAGGCTGCACCGTGGCATGGCAGCGCGCGCTGCAATCCGCAGGCGTGCAGCTCTCCGATCTCTCCTTTGTCGAAACCCACGACTGCTTCACCGTCGCCGAGCTGATCGAATATGAGGCGATGGGACTGACGCCGAGGGGGCAGGGCGCGCGCGCCATCAAGGAAGGCTGGACCCAGAAGGACGGCAAGCTGCCGATCAATCCGTCCGGCGGGTTGAAGGCCAAGGGCCACCCAATCGGCGCCACCGGCGTCTCCATGCATGTGCTGAGCGCCATGCAATTGCTGGGGCAGGCCCCCGAGGGCATGCAGATCAAGGACGCAAAACTCGCGGGCATCTTCAACATGGGTGGCGCGGCGGTGGCCAATTACGTCTCGGTGCTGGAGCCCGCGAAGTAGGGCGGCCTCGTAGGGTGGGCAAAGCCGCGCTTCGCGGCGTGCCCACCATTTTCTTAGATGACGAAGAGTGGTGGGCACGCGGAGTTTATCATCGGGCGCGCATTCGCGCGACCCGTTGGCTTTGCCCACCCTACGGACTAGACCGTAGAAATGGCGCGACACGACAGCGCTGCGTGCATCGCATCGGAAGCTTTGTAGGGCG
>DATHHQ010000293.1:0-10985 GCA_035490095.1 Bradyrhizobium sp. | reverse complement strand
CGCTGGAATCCGATGATCGATGCGATCTCGACCTACGTCAACGGAAGCGAGCTCGACCGCGTCTCGGTCATCGACGCCCATGCCTACGAAGACACCGGGATCAATTGGCGGGTGCGGCGCGGCTATGGCGCGCTGATGGCGGCCTATGGTGCGCCCTGCTCGCTGGCGTTGAATTGCGTGGTGACGCTGATCGATCATTCGGCAAAGCGCGTGCGAATCGAAACCTCGCTCGGCACGTTGGAGGCGGGCAAGGTGATCGTCACCGTGCCGACCAATCTGATGGCCGACGAAACCATCCGCTTTTCTCCCGCATTGCCGGAAAAAGTCGACGCGGCGTGCGGGTTGCCGCTCGGCGTCGACGACAAGGTGACGCTGGCGCTCGACGAGCCGGAAGCGCTGCCGAAGGACGGCAATCTGCGCGGCGCCACCATGCGCAGCTCGATGGGCACCTATCATTTGCGTCCGTTCGGGCAAGCCTGCATCGAAGGTTTCTTCGGCGGACGCTTTGCGCTCCAGCTGGAAGAGGCAGGCAATGGTGCGATGGCCATACAGGCGATCGACGAAATCGCCGACTTCCTCGGCAATGATTTCCGCCGCAAGCTGAAGCCGCTCGCGGAATCACGCTGGTCCCACGACCCGTTCGCCCGCGGCTCCTATTCGCACGCCCTGCCCGGCCATGCCGGTGATCGCGCGCTGCTCGCAACGCCCGTCGATAACAGATTGTTCTTTGCCGGAGAGGCCACCTCGCCAAACTTTTTCTCCACCGCGCACGGAGCGCGGGACAGCGGAGAAAGGGCGGCGGGGGAGGTGTTGGAGAAGAAATGACAGCGGAAGCTATTCCAGCACCCTGTCCCTGAATCCCGCATCTGGCAAAAAGCACTCCTCATACTTCCCGAAAATCCGGTAGCGGTTGCGGGCGACGAGATTGTAGACGGCGTTACGAAGCGGCTTCGGCACTGAAAGTAAGACGCGCACCCATTCCCAGCCGGGCAAATTCGACAACACCGTCAGCGCGCCGTCGGATTTGAAATAGGCGACGCCGCCATGGATCACGGCATTGGTGTCGGGATCTTTCGGGTTAATGCCGAACGCCTGCGCCAGCCGCGTGCCGTAAGCGGACTGGATCGCGGTGAAGCGAAACCGCCGCTCCACATCACGCGCCGCGACGAAGCGGATCCAGCGTGAACAGAACACGCAGACGCCATCATAGAGAATTATGTCGTCGTCCGGCCACGGCTTCATCGCGGCCACCGTCATCGCTTTTTCGCCGCGGTCGGCGCGAGCGCCTTCAGCGCGCGATCCAGTTCCGGCCCGGCCGTTTTTACGACGGCCTCCGTCTCCGCCAGCCAGTGGCCTTCGCTGCCGGATGCCGGCAGCACGCGAAAGTCCACTTTGCCACCGCCGCCACGGAATGCCTCGGCCATCTGCCGCGACAGATCGGGCGAGAAATAGCTGTCATTGGCCGCCACCAGCCATGTCACCAGCACGTGCGTATCCTCGCCGAATTCAGCCGCGGACTGGATCAGCGTGTGCGGCGCGCAGACCTGGTTGGGAAGGTCGTTGGCGTGGCCACCGCGTCCCGGCGCGAAGGCAATGATGGCCGCCACACCTTGCGGGCTCTCGCCGGCCAGCGCCAGCGCGCCCCAGGCGCCAGCCGAGTGCCCGACGATGACCGTGCCGTCCTGCCGGATGAAAGGTTGTTCGCGAAGATAGCTGAGCGCGGCTTTGATCGAGTCCGCCGTCGCATATCCGGAGCGCGAATAGTTGGCTTCGTCGCAGCCGCCCTGGTCCTCGAGATATTTTCCGCCGGTCGCACCATGGCCCGAGCGCTCCGGCACCAGCACCGCAAAACCGCGCGCGACCAGCCAAGCAGCCAGCGCGCGGTATTCCGGCTGCGGCATTTGCGCGCGTCGCAGCACGTTTTGAGTCGAGGCGTGGGCAATCAGCGCCAGCCGAAACGGCCCATCGCCGGGTGGGCGGAACAGCAGTGCATGCGCCGCGGTGTCGCGATCGGGCGAAGGCACCAGCCACTGCTGCATGCGACCAGGCTCGGCTTCGGCGCCTTGCGCGCCGAACCGCGGTTGCGCCGTCGCGGTCTGCGCACAGATGATTCCGAGCACAACCAGAACGGAAAACGTTTTGTGCGATGGCATGAATTTCCCTGACGTCGGACCGGAGAGACCGACTCGGATTCGCTGGGACAGAATACCCACGGCGAATCAAATCCAGTGCATTTTTCCGTGAACGCGGTCGCCCCAAAACCTCTGGACCGTATCGTTTTGCACAGCCGGCGTTCATGTAAATGTCGCTTAAAGCACATCTCTGTCCTCTTTCGGCACAACCGGACCGTAAAACTGATGCCAAAAATCCACAGGTTAACCGATAATTAACGATGGACCTTGATGCGGACGCGCTGACTTGCTTTGATCAGAACCATGAGCACAACCCTGATCGAGGTTCGGCCGGCCAGAGCTGCGGACGCAGCTGCGGTGGCGTCCACCCATGACGAAGCCTGGCGCTCGGCCTATCAGGGTATCATTCCCGGTGCCGAGCTCGAGAAGCTGATCAACCGTCGCGGCCCGCAATGGTGGGACAGCGCGATCCGCAAGGGCAGCCGCGTCAGCGTGCTGGTGTTCGGCGATAAGGTCGCGGGCTATGCCAATTACGGCCGCAACCGGGCGCGCAGCCTGCACTTCGAAGGCGAGATCTACGAGCTTTATCTGCGGCCGGAATTTCAGGGTCTCGGCTTCGGCCGCCGGCTGTTCACTTCCGCGCGACGCGACCTGCAGCAGAGCGGCCTGAAGAGCATGGTGATCTGGGCGCTCTCCGACAACGATACCGCGACGGAGTTCTACCGCGCCCTCGGTGGCCGCATGGTCGCGCGCTCGTCGGAGAAATTCGGGCCCAAGTCGCTCGACAAGGTCGCCTTCGCCTGGACCAATTGAGTTCGCGACCTTCCGGGCGCGTGCTACTCCGTCCTGGACCGAGCTGCCGCCGGCCGATCTAAAGCCTGATCTCAAAGCTATGCGGAGCATTCCATGCGCATTGAGGCTATCTCGATCGGACTAGATCCGCCGCGTGAGGTCAACGTCATCATCGAAGTGCCTGTTGGCGGTGAGCCGATCAAATACGAGATGGACAAGGACGCCGGCACGCTGGTGGTCGACCGGTTTCTCTATACCGCCATGCGCTATCCGGGGAATTACGGGTTCATTCCGCACACGCTGTCGGGCGACGGCGACCCTTGCGACGTGCTGGTCGCGAACACCCGCGCGATCGTCCCGGGCGCCGTGATGAGCGTGCGGCCGGTCGGCGTGCTGATGATGGAAGACGAAGCCGGCGGCGACGAGAAAATCATCGCCGTGCCGTCGTCGAAACTGACCCAGCGCTATGACAAGGTGAAAACCTACAGCGATCTGCCCGAGATCACGCTGCAGCAGATCCAGCACTTCTTCGAGCACTACAAGGATCTTGAACCCGGCAAATGGGTGAAAGTGCTGCGATGGGGCGGCGCTGAGGATGCGCACCAATTGATCCTGGAAGGTATCGCGCGCGCCAAGGCGAAGTAGCGATTGAGATCTCGGGCGCGTTGGGCCCTCGTATGCCGGCAATTCAAGAAGCCGGCGGGGTAACTCGATCTGCACCGGAGGCCGGGGTCCATACACCTCAGCCGTGAGTCCCGGCTCTGCGGTGCACCGTAAAGGACGCTGCACCGCGTCCGGGACATGTTGCCCTTCGCTACGCTACACCCCCGGCTTGGGCAATCCGTGAATGGCGCAGGCGGCGCGTAACGTATTGACCAGCAGGCACGCCACCGTCATTTGACCGACGCCGCCGGGCACCGGCGTGATCGCGCCGGCAACGTTCAAAGCCTCCTGGAAGGCGACATCGCCGACCAGCCGGGTCTTGCCGTCAGCGCCGGGCAGCCGGTTGATGCCGACATCGATCACCGTGGCGCCCGGCTTGATCCAGTCGCCGCGCACCATTTCCGGCTTGCCGACGGCGGCGTAAACCAGATCGGCGCGGGCGCATAGCTGCGCCAGCTCACGCGAGCGCGAATGCGCGATCGTCACCGTGGCGTTTTCGTTGAGCAGCAATTGCACCAGCGGGCGGCCGACCAGATTGGAGCGGCCGATCACGATGGCGTTCATGCCTTGCAGCGATGCATGCACGCTCTTGCTGAGGATGATGCACCCGAGCGGCGTGCACGGCGACAGCGCGGCAAATCCACCGGCAAGGCGTCCAGCGTTGTTGGGATGCAGCCCGTCGACATCCTTGGCGGGATCGATGGCGTTGATGATGGTTTCGGTATCAACCGATTTAGGCAGCGGCAGCTGCACCAGAATGCCGTGCACGACAGGATCGCGATTGAGCCTGGCGATCAGCGCCAGCAGATCATCCTGCGCGACGTCGACCGGCAACACGTGCTCGAACGACGCCATGCCGGCGGCTTGCGTCTGCTTGTGCTTGCTGCGGACATAGATCTCGCTGGCGGGGTCGCTGCCCACCAGCACCACCGCAAGGCCGGGTGTGATCCCGTGCTCGCGCACCACCCGCGCAACCTCGCCGGCAACACGGGCACGAAGTTCAGCGGCAATGATTTTTCCATCGATGATCCGGGCCGTCATCTCGTTCCTCTAGCTGCTCTAACGTTTGCGTGTATCCTACCGCAGATAAGTCTACGCAATCTGCGTAAACTTGATTGCGAAGCAAAACCGGTACCCACTTTTGCGGAATACGCGCTAGTCCGGCTTGGCCACAGTCAGCTTTCGCAAGGCTTCGCCAAGCTTGGCGGAATCGCCGTCGACGGCAATTTGCTTGAGGCGCGATGTGGTGCCGGAGAGAATCCGCACTTTGGCCTTGGGTACGCCGAGCGCTTTCGCAAGCAATTCCGTGACCGCGCGGTTGGCCTCGCCGCCATCGGCGATGGCGCGGACGCGCACTTTCACCACGGTACGGCCATTGGCGAGCGTCTCCAGTCCGTCGATGTCGTCGCGGCCGCCGCGCGGCGTGACCCGCAGCGCGACACTGATGCCCTCCGTGGAGTAGCGCCAAGGATCCATCGAGCATCCATCAGACACCCAGCCCGCGATCAGAATACGCTGGGATAGATGTAATAGGTGATCACCCGCTGGATGAACATGATGATCAGGATCAGAATGATCGGCGAGATATCGAGCCCGCCGAGACTCGGCATGAACGCGCGGATCGGCGCCAGCACCGGTTCGGTGATCCGGTACAGAAACTCCGCCACCGCCGCCACGAACTGGTTGCGCGTGTTCACGACATTGAAGGCGATCAGCCAGGACAGGATGGCTGAAGCGATCAGCAGCCAGACATAAAGATCGAGAACGATGAGAATGATGTCGAGAACGGCACGCATGGGTGGACTTACTCGCGGGTTTGGTCGCGGATTCGACTTCCTGCTAAATATCGGTTCCCCCCCTCCCAAACAAGGGAAGTTCCCGGCAAATGCCTCGGAAAACAGCGATTTCGCCGTTCTTGACTTGGCCTGGGCGCGGATTGTAAATGGCGCCGATTGTCCGCCGTCACGTTAAGGCGGTCGCGATGGGGCCATAGCTCAGCTGGGAGAGCGCGTCGTTCGCAATGACGAGGTCGGCGGTTCGATCCCGCCTGGCTCCACCACGCTTCGCCCTTCGGGCTACGCGTGGCGCAGCCACGCAAAGACCCGAAGGGCGAAGCGTGCCCGGCATAGCCCGCGGGGCGACGACGGGCTGTAGAGGCCACCACCCTTTCTCCGAGCTATTTCCCCGTAAACCGCGGCGGCCGCTTTTCCATGAAGCTGGCGACGCCTTCGCGGAAATCGCTGCCGTGCAGCGCGATTGCCATCTCCCGGTTGGCGTCGATGGTGGCTTCGGCCAGGGTCTGGAACGGCACATCGTAAAGCTGCCGCTTGATCACGGCGATCGCGCTCGGCGACACGAAGTCGGCAAGATCACGCGCGTAAGCATAAGTCTGCTCGCGCAGTTGGTCGGGCGGATACAGCCGGTTGACGAGACCGATCCGCAGCGCTTCGTCGCTCGAGACCCGCCGCGCGGACATCAGGAGATCGAGCGCGTTGGCATGACCGACAATGCGCGGCAGCATCCAGCTGATGCCATGCTCGGCAATCAGCCCGCGGCGTGAAAACGCCGTCGTAAAGACCGTGTTGTCGGCGGCAAAACGCAAATCGCAATACAGCGCGTGCACCAGCCCAATGCCGGCCGCGGCACCGTTCAGCATGCCGATGACAGGCTTCGGAATCGAGGGATAATACGCGTAGCGCGTCTGCCAGTCGGCCCTGCGGTTCATATCGAACGGCGGCACGCTCTCGCCGCGCCTGATGTCGCTGGGATCGAGCCCCTTCAACCCCTCCATATCGGCGCCGGCGCAGAACGCGCGTCCCGAACCGGTGAGCACGATGACCCGCACATTGTCATCCGCGGCCGCGGCTTCCATGGCGTGGCGCACATCGCGCTCCATGATCGGCGTCCACGCGTTCATGCGCTCGGGTCGGTGCAGCGTGATGGTCGCGATCTTCTCGCTCACGTCGTAGAGAATATGCTGATAGGTCACCGGCGATCTCCCTGTGTTCGCCGCCGTCGTTGCGACAGCGCGTTATTGTTGATTTCATACAACCGTCCTGGCGCGCGAACCTCTTGGCCGCGCCAGATAGTCCAGTGTTTCCGGCCGCTCTTTGAGCCATCCGGTCCAGCGTTTGAACACTTTGGTCATCCGGTCCGGCGCAACGCCGAGCTGCGTCATCGCGACGCCGCCGTTGACGGATTCGCGGTATTCGGCGACCAGGCCGTCGCGCACGATGAAGCGGCTCATGCCGTCGATCACGACGCGCTGGCCTTTGAACTGCTCTATCTTCGAAGTGAAACTCGACAGCGACCAGGCATATCCTTTGATGCCGTCGAACACCGGATCGAACATCTCCCAACGATAATCCGAGGCATCCCGATGAAACAGATGCTGCATCATATGCGCGATACCGGCCCGGCCGCTATGCGCGCCATAGATGTAGTCGTAGTATATCGCGTCCTCGGTGAAATGGCCGGCGAAGCGCGCGCCATCGCCCGACTCAGCCGACAGCGTGAACTCGTTCAGCAGGCCTGCGAATTCATCGCCGGTCATGTCGCCTCCCCTGCTCGCCGACCGATGGCGGCAAGCTTGTTTAGGTCGACATTATCACATTTGTGAATTTGAAAAGGTTTTCAGAACCGAGGTGGAAGGCGACGCGGCGCGGCGCCTATTCCGCGGCTTCCGACATCACCGACAACGGCGCTCGTGCAAGCCAGCCGTCGAGAAATGCCTTCAACCAGGCGCGCTCGGTCACGTCATGGACCGCGCGATCGGCGAAGTGGTGATGGCGCTCCCGCGCGCCCGGCAATTCGAACCGCGCATGGCCCCGCGTGGTCCAGCGATGCATCATCGCGTAGGTCACGTCGGGATGAAACTGGAAGCCAAAGGAATGCTCGGTCCGGAACGCCTCCACCGGGAAGTCGCTGCCCTCGGCCAGCAATTCGGCGCCGGCGGGAAGTTCAAATCCCTCGCGGTGCCAGTGATAGACATGATCCGGCCAACCCGGGCAGATCGCCAGCCCCGCGGCGGTCGGGCGGATCGGGTAATAGCCGATCTGCACGCGGCCTTCCGGATGAGGAGCAACCTTGGCGCCGAGCTGCATGGCGAGCATTTGCGCGCCCAGGCAAATTCCCAGCAACGGCCGCTGCTCCCGCAGCGGCACGGCGATCCAGTCAATCTCCTGGCGAACGAAATCATCGGGGTCGTTGGCGCTCATCGGGCCGCCGAATATGACCGCACCGGCATGGCCGTTCAGCGTTTTGGGAAGCGGGTCGCCAAACCGCGGACGCCTGATATCCAGGCTGTGTCCGAGCGCCCTCAACGCATTGCCGACCCGACCGGGCGTGGAGGCTTCCTGATGCAGGACGATCAGCACCGGTAGCAAAGGTTCGGCGGTTGCAGGCGCTGCTTGTGAAGACAAGACTTGCTGTGAAGACAAGACTTCTGAACCCAGGACCTGGACCGCGGCAACTCCGCCGGGAAAGTGCAGCACGGTTTCGGCGTTGATTTTGCTCGACTGAAACGACATCGATTTCTTCTTGGCGGCTATCAAGCCGGAATCATACCTAAGTAGTTGTTAATTTCGTGTGAGTTCGACCCGAATGAGTTCAAAGCAAATCGCGGGCCAAAACAGGCCGGAAGCCCGCTTTTCAGCGCTTGCGCAGCTGAAGGAGCCCGACCGCCCCCAGGATGAACCCGCGGGGGAACAGCCGGAGCAGAAACGGCACGATCTTGATGCCGAAGCCGGGCAGCACGGCGCGCTGGTTGGCCATCAAACCGCGATACCCGGCCTGCGCGACATCGGATGAGGACATATTGAGGACCGCCGAATCAAATCCGGGCTCAAATCCCGCCCGCGCCTGAAATTCCGACGGCACCGGGCCGGGACAAAGTACGGTCACGCGGACACCGCGAGGTGCGAGTTCCCGACGCAACGCCTCTGAAAACGACAGCACATAGGCCTTGGAGGCGTAATACACCGCCATTCCCGGCCCGGGCAGAAAACCGGCAATCGAACCGACATTGAGGATGCCGCCGCGATGCCGGATCAATTGATCGGAAAACCGCAGCGACAAATCGGTCACGGCGCGGATGTTGAGCGCGATAATGCCAAGCTGTTCGACGCGGTCCATTTCAATCGCATTACCGTACAAGCCGAAGCCGGCGTTGTTGACGACGAACTCGACCTCGACGCCCTCGGCCGTCAAGGCCGCGGCGATCTTGTCGCCGGCGTCCGGTTGTTCGAGATCGCAGGAAATTACAATCGGCGCAGCACCGCCAGCGGCGGTGATTTCGCCGGACAGTGTTTTCAGGCGATCCGCGCGTCGCGCCACCAGAGCCACGCGATGGCCGTTCGATGCGAACACGCGCGCCAGTTCGGTGCCTATGCCCGCCGAGGCACCGGTAATCAGCGTCACACGTTCAGTCACGATTCAATGCTCTTAAATCAATTGCACGTTATGCAGCCATCATTGGACGAGAGCATACGCCTTAGGCGGGATGCAAGCCATCTGCAAGCATACCGGCGTATTCAAACCCACAGTACTACCGAACTAAATCGTGACATTATGAGGTTTATTGCGCCTCGCGACCGCCGGCTGCCCCGCACATTAAAATTTCGCCATGTCCGGTACCGCGCAATCTAGGGCTCCAGGCGGTTCGACCGCAGCGCGTCAGCTTGTCGCGTCCGCGATATCCGGGCCGTCTGAGACGGCGGTGGATTGCCGGCCCGCGATACGACGCTTGAGTTCGATCCGATCGCGCGAAGACACTCCGAGCAGGTCCGCCGCGCGCCAGACGACGTTGTCCTCGAACTCGCTGACATCGCCGTCGGTATAAACCAGCTCCCACATCATTTCGATGATGCGGAGTCTGCCTTCCTCATCTACCGAGCGCATGATGACGCTGGTGAAATGATAAAGATCGACCGCCTCGCCCTCGACCAGCGTCGCGGCGACGATCAATTGATCCGCGGTACCGGGATCAAGCTCAAAGCGGCTTTCGAGCAGGCTATGAAGCTTGCGTTTCTCGACTTCGGAGGGTTCGCCGTCGAGCGAAATAACGTGAATCAGCAACGCCGTCGCCGCCAGACGATACCCGGTATCGTCGAACGATCGAGTCTCTTGCGCGGTGGGAGAGATAACGTCGGCGATGAAATGGCGCAGTCCGTCCAGCATCAATCTTCAACCAAAATGTTCGAGGTAGTTGGCTTCGCGATGGCATCCATCGCTGAAATATGGGGCGAGAATCAAACGCGCGCAATCCATCATGGTTCCGCACGCGCATTACGATTCGGCAATCTGTCGTCGCTGGCGCGAAATTCATCACGGAATTTCATAAACGATGATCTTGTCGGCGATGCCGCGCAGCGCCGCGTGCTTTTGAATGGGCTTGATCGCCGCCTTGTCTAGGATTGCAGCCACCGCGGGCGCGTCGATCACCGGCCCCGTGATGTGAATGGCCTGCGAGGTCGCCAGGCCCTGGACCCTTGCGGCGATGTTGACGGTCTGGCCGAAATAGTCCTGCCGCTCGTTGAGCATCACCGCAAGGCACGGACCCTCATGGATGCCGATCTTGACCACCAGATCGTCGGTTCCTCGTTCGGCATTGAGCGCGTCCATCGCGGCGCGCATTCGCAAGCCGGCGGCAAGCGCATGTTCGGGCCTGACGAAGGTTGCCATCACGGCGTCGCCGATCGTCTTCACGACGGCGCCTTTCTCCGACGAAATGATCTCCAGCAATGCATGGAAATGCGCGCGAACCAGATCGAACGCGACGAGATCGCCGACCCGCTCATATAGCGCGGTGGAGCCCTTGAGGTCGGTGAACAGGAACGTCAGCGAGGTAATCTTGAGGCGTTGATCGATGTTGAGATTGTCGGCCTTGTAAACGTCGCGGAAGGTCTGGTTGGTCAGCATCCGCTTGGCGGTCAGGAATGGCTTGCGCTTGCCGATCAAATGATGAAGCGCATCGGCCGCAATGAAGACCGACGGCAGCACCCGTACGTCGGTCTGATTGTCGAGCGACAGCCGCAATGGTCCGGGACGCAATGTCATGGTCCCGACCGGCGCCTGAATCTTGTTGTAGATCAGCGATAGTTGCTGGCGCTCCCTGGTCGGCTCACCCTGAACATCGATGAATTGCGCGGCGTGTGTCACCGGCTCGAACACGATGATGAATTGCGCCGGCAATTGCAGAGACAATACCGCCTTCTCATGGGGCGGCAGTTCAAGCGCATCCAGCACCACGTCATTGGAGAGCGACGCGAACGACTCCTTGTTGAGATCGACGCCGGAACTCCAGAAAATCTGCTTGAAATATTCCCAGATCGGCAGCGCGTTGGGGTCATGCGCCGCGATCCGCCTGACCCGGGGACTGACGGTGAAGGCGACTTCGAC
>DATHHQ010000292.1:0-18129 GCA_035490095.1 Bradyrhizobium sp. | reverse complement strand
CTGAGATTCCCGCTCGGCATCTCCATCATCGGCGGCCTGCTGCTCAGCCAGTTGCTGACGCTCTACACGACACCGGTGATCTATCTCGCGCTCGACCGGCTGAACCGCCGGATCGAGAAGGCGGTGCCGCCGGCAGGCCCTGAACTGCCGTTGCCGCCGGTCGCCGGAGCCACCGAGGGGATGCAGTAATGGTCTCGATCTCGGAGCCCTTCATTCGCCGGCCGGTCGGCACCACGCTGCTGGCGATCGGGCTGTTTCTGGTCGGCGGGGTCGCCTACCAGTTTCTCCCGGTCGCAGCCGTGCCCAATGTCGACTTTCCGTCGATCCGGGTGTCCGCGACGCGTCCGGGCGCAGACCCTTCCGTGATGGCGGCGACCGTTGCCGCGCCATTGGAACGGAGACTTGGCGAAATCGCAGGGCTCGACCAGATCACCTCGACCAGCTCGCTGGGCACCACCAGCATCCAGCTGCAATTCGCCATCGGCCGCAACATCGATAAGGCTGCGCGCGACGTGCAGGCCGCGATCAACGCCTCGCTTTCCGATCTGCCGAGCGACTTGCCGACGCTGCCGCGGTTCCGCAAGGCCAATACCGCCGCGGCGCCGGTATTCGTGCTGGCGCTGACCTCGAAGACGATTTCCTCAAGCGCGATCTATGACGTCGCCGATACCGTGCTGGCCCAGCGTATCTCGCAGGTGCCAGGCGTCGGCGAAGTCACCGTCAGCGGCGCCGACCAGCCCGCGGTGCGAATTGCGCTCAATCCGGTCGCTCTCGCCAATGCCGGCATCGCCACCGACGATGTGAGGCTCGCCATCATCAACGCCAACCCGCTGGGGCCGGTGGGAATCTTCAATGGTGGCCGCCAGAGCGAGACCCTGTCGATCAACCGGCAGATGCGCACCGCAGCCGAATTCCGTGACATCCTGATCAAAAGCTCAAACGGCAATTTCGTCCGGCTCTCCGACGTCGCCGAGGTCGACGACTCCGTCCGCAACACCCGCTCGATCGCCTGGTTCAACAAGCAGCCGGCGGTGCTGATCCAGATTACCAAGCAGGGCGACGCCAACGTCATCGATACCGTCGATCGCGTCAGGGCGCTGATACCCGAGCTCAAACAGTGGATTCCCGCCGGCGTCGAAATTTCAACCCTGGTCGACCGCACCGGGACCATCCGCGCCAGTGTCGAGGACATGCAGTGGACGCTGCTGGCGACCGCATTCCTGGTCATGGTGGTGGTGTTCGCATTTCTGCGCCGGATCACGCCGACCATCGCGGCAGGCGTTTCCGTGCCGCTGGCTTTGGCCGGCACCTGCGCCGGCATGTGGCTCGCCGGATTCTCGATCGACAATCTGTCACTGATGGCGCTGGCGATCTCGGTCGGCTTCGTGGTCGACGACGCCATCGTCATGATCGAGAACATGTACCGCAATCTCGAGCGTGGCATGCAGCCGTATCAGGCGGCACTCGAGGGCGCCAGGCAGATCGGTTTCACGGTGCTGTCGATCAGCCTGTCGCTGATCGCAGCCTTCACGCCGCTGATTTTCATGGACGGGATCGTCGGCCGGCTGTTGCGGGAGTTTTCGCTGACGCTGACCTTTGCCATCGTGGTTTCCACCGTGGTGTCGCTCACGATCACGCCGATGATCTGCGCGCATTACATCAAGGCGGCCACGTCGCATAACGCGACCTGGTTCGACCGAATTGTCGAGGGTTCACTGTCGCGCATCGTGGCATTCTATGCGCGGACGCTGCGGGTGGTTCTGGGCTTTCCGTTCCTGACCCTGATCGTCTTCTTCGCCACCATCGCATTGACGGTCATGCTCTACATCAAGACCCCGAAGGGCTATTTCCCGACCGATGATTCCGGCTTTGTGATCGGTTCAACCCGGGCGTCCGCCGATATCTCGTTTCAATCGATGCTCGGGCTGCAGCAGCAGCTCGCTGATATCGTGATGGCCGACCCCGCCGTTGCGGGCATCGGATCGGTGCTCGGCGGCGGCGGCGGTCCCGGCGGCGGAGGCACCAATCGCGGCATGATGTTCATCAGCCTCAAGCCGCCTGCGGAGCGGGCGGGATTGTCGACAGAAGCCGTGATCGATCGCCTGCGCAAGAATCTCTATCGTGTCGCGGGAATCCGCCTGTTCATGTTTGCGGCGCAGGACGTACGCGCCGGCGGGCGGCAGAGCGATTCCGATTATCAATACACACTGTCGAGCACCGACCTCGATCTGTTGCAGAAATGGGCACCGATCGTCGGCAAGCGCATGGAGAGCATCGAAGGCATTACCGACGTTTCCAGCGACCGCGATCCCGGCGGGCTGCAACTGACGCTCTCGATCGACAGACAAAAGGCGTCAAGCCTCGGCGTCCGCGTCCAGGACATCGACAACGCGCTAAACAACGCGTTCTCGCAGCGGCAGATCTCGATCATCTATACCCAGCGCAACCAGTACATGGTGGTGCTGGAGATCGATCCGAAATTCCAGAGCGATCCGTCCAACCTCGAACGTATCTTCGTCGCCGGCGCCAATGGCGCGCAGGTGCCGCTGTCCACCGTGGTTCATTACCAGCGCGGATTGACGCCGCTCGCGGTGTTTCATTCGCAATCGTTCCCGTCGACGACGGTGTCGTTCAATCTGCTGCCCAACGTGCCGCTGGAGGTCGCCACCTCGAACATCCAGCGCGCGGTCGAGGAATTGCATATGCCCGAGGGCATTCGCGGCAGTTTCGATGGCAATGCCGGGGATTTCAACAAGACCAGCGGGCGCCAGCCATTGCTGATCCTCGGCGCGCTGGTGGCGATGTATATCGTGCTCGGCGTGCTCTATGAGAGCCTCGCCCATCCCTTGACCATCATCTCGACCCTGCCTTCGGCCGGTCTCGGCGCGCTGCTGGCGCTGCAGATCACCAACACACCGCTGACCGTCATCGCCTTTGTCGGCATCATTCTTTTGATCGGGATCGTCAAGAAGAACGGCATCATGATGGTCGATTTCGCGCTGGATGCCGAACGCCACCGCGGATTGTCGTCGGCCGATGCCATTTTTGAGGCCTGCAGCGCCCGGTTCCGGCCGATTCTGATGACGACGATGGCCGCATTGTTCGCGGGGATTCCGCTTGTTATCGCCACCGGTCCCGGCACCGAGCTGCGCCGGCCGCTCGGCATCACCATCATCGGCGGGTTGTTCGTCTCGCAGATATTGACGCTGTATACGACGCCCGTGATCTATCTTTTGATCGACCGGCTGCGGCGGCGATCGGAGCCGGCCGCGGTCGAGGCGCCGGCGGAATAGGTCTCGGGCAGGGCCCTGAGCGGTTGAAGCGCAGGCCCGCGGGGCGTATAGCGGGCGCATGTCAAAACAATTCGAGCCTGATACCGGCACCGCCGCAGCGGAGGCGATACCGGACTGTCCGGGCTGCCTTAAGCCTTTGCCGCTGTGCATTTGCGACAGCATCACGCCAATCGAGAACAGGATTGCCTTGCTGATCCTGCAGCATCCGCAGGAGCAGGACAGGGCGCTTGGCACGGCGCGGCTGACCGCGCTGCATTTCAAGAACGCGGTGCTGAAGATCGGCTTGTCGTGGCCGAGCCTTTCCAAGGCGCTGGGACGGCCGGTCCACGATCCCAGCCGGTGGGCGGTGCTCTATCTCGGCTCGGCAAAGGTCGCCGAGCTCGAGACCGACCGCGATATCGTCGCCATCGACCGCAAGGGCGAGATCGAGGACAACCAGCGCGGCATCCTGAAAGACATCGAAGGCATCGTGCTGCTGGACGGCACCTGGAGCCAGGCCAAGGCGCTGTGGTGGCGCAATGCCTGGATGCTGAAATGCCAGCGCGTCATCCTCGGCCCGGCGCATCCGTCGCGTTATGGCAAGCTGCGCCGCGAGCCGCGCCGCGACGGCCTGTCCACCATCGAGGCCGCGGCGATGCTGCTTGCTGGCATCGAAAAGCGGCCCGATATCGCCGAGACGCTGCATGGCAGCTTCGAGCGGATGCTGGCGAAATACCGGGAGGCGCAGAGCGTGCTGCCGGAGCTTGCGCCGAAGGCCAAACCCAAACGCGACTACCGCCGCCGCAAGCGGGGCTGAGCGGACTAGGCGAGGGCCGTTCGCATCGGCAAAAATGCATCAGTGGCCGCCAATCGCCAGACTGTCGTTTTAGTCGATACGACTGTCGCGGCTGTCCAAGTCTCACAACCCGCTTCCCCATAGTTTTTGCGCTGAGATTCGAGAGCAAGCCGTGATGCGGCGCGATCTCAGGACATTATTTCTAATGGGAGTCGTGATGAAGCGGATTTTGGGTACGGTGATGGTGACGGCGGCGCTGACCGCGCCGGGGTTGGCGGCCGATCTTGGTGCGCGGACCTATACGAAGGCGCCTGTCGTGGCGCCGGTCAGCAACTGGAACGGGTTCTATATCGGCGGCAACCTCGGCTATGGTTGGGGCGACGGAAATACCGACTTTTCGTTCCTGCCAACTCCCGTGGATTTCAACGTCAACAATGCGACTTTGGGGGCTCGATCGACCGGCGTCACCGGCGGCGCGCAACTCGGTTATAACTGGCAGATCGGCTCGCTGGTGACTGGCCTTGAGGCGGACATCCAAGGTTCAAGCATCAACGGCTCAGCTCGCGCGACATCCATCATTGCGAGTACGGGGGCACCGGACCCAAACGGAAGCTTCCTTACATCCGAGCACAAGCTTTCATGGTTCGGCACGGTGCGGGGCCGTCTCGGTGTCACCGTCACGCCCGATCTGTTGCTCTATGGTACGGGCGGTCTGGCGTATGGCCATGTTGATGCTTCGGCAAATTGGTTCTCGTCTGTGGACGAGCAAGCGCCTGCAAGTGTCAGCAAGACCAAGGTCGGCTGGACGGCCGGCGCCGGCGCCGAATGGATGTTCGCGCACAATTGGTCGGCCAAGCTCGAATACCTTTACGTTGACCTCGGCAGCGAGTCTGCAATCGGAGATTTTACGCCGGTAGATCCTCTGTTTAAGGTCGGATACAATTGGCGTTTTCGGGAAAATATCGCCCGCGTCGGCGTGAACTATCATTTCAACTGATTGCGACCGCTACCACCAGCTTCGAAGAAAAGTCCGGCAAACCGCCGGATTTTTTGTGAGTGGTGAGGCCGATGGGCTGGTGTGCTCAACGGATCCTCCAGACGCGGCTGACCGCGGGGCATTTTAGGGATCCGGCCGTCAAGATCGGCCCGGTCAGGGCCGAACTTGCGCCCAAGCCACCCCCCGGCGCGATAACCGCCGCCGCAAACGGGGCTGATGATGGCCAGCCGATGGGTTCGCCGGATGGAACCCGAGCTATCCCCGGGAATTTCCTGCAAGGTGGACGCCGGTTTTGGCGCAAGAAAAAGCCCCGCTCCAATAAGTTGTGCGTATTCTATCGCGGACAGGTTCAGGCAATCTGCGCAAGCTTGATGGCGAGGTAGAACCGGGATCATCCGCTGTGGCGGAACAGGCCGGTTGAAGGCGCGTTTGGTGATGACCGACGATTCGGAATCCGTTGCTTTGCGTCCGACCGTCACTGACGGGAAGCGGCAGGAAGACGACTATGAGGTGATTTGGCGCGGTCTGCCGATCGGCCGGATCATGAAGCCGCCCGGCGAGCCGCATTGGTGGTGGGGCTGCAACGTCTACGGACAGCCGCCGACGGCCAATGACCGCGGACCCGCGATCAATTTCAAGGACTGCCAGCTTCGCTTCAAGATCGCGTGGACGAGGATCAGGGCCGGGCTCACCGAAGAAGCCATCGCCGTCGCATCACAGCACGCCGAGAAGCTGGCCGAGCAGCAACCATCGAACGCCGACGGGCAGCCGAAGCCTGAGGAAATCCGAAGCCTGGAGAACAACCGGGCGGCGCCGCGACAGCGTACCTTGAAAGCCGGCACCATCGAGTTCAATGGCGGCACCATCGATTGCGTCGTCCGCAACATTTCGGACACCGGCGCCCAGCTTGAGGTCGCAAGCCCGGTGGGCATTCCCGGCGAATTCAATCTTCTGATCTCCGGCAATATCGCCAAACGTCCATGCCGGGTAGCCTGGGTCAAAGACAAGCGCATTGGCGTGGCGTTCAAGCCGGGCTAGGGCATGATCCGGAAAAGTGGGTACCGGTTTTCCGAAAAGATCATGCTCAAACAAAAAGATAGAGCGGGATGACGATTCGAAGAAAAGTCATCCCGCTCTAGGGCCGATCCGCAGCTGACCAGCCCGTTGGTTGCCTATCCGGGGGAGGCCGTATATGAGTTCGCCGCATGGGGCCACGTGGCGGAGTGGTTACGCAACGGTCTGCAAAACCGTGTACTCCGGTTCAATTCCGGACGTGGCCTCCAGCGCTTTGAGATCAATGACTTAGGGCCGCTTTCAGCATTGGTTTTCAGGCCGCGGAATGGCTCTGCGGACACCCCGCGACAACCCGGTCGTATGGCGTTTCCGACGACAGTCGTTCAATGAAACATGCTATGGGCGATGGCGCGTCGCATGCTGTCGAGCCCATCCAATAATTTGCCGTGGTTGTATTCCCTGTCCCAAAAGTAGAGGACGGACAGAACGACGAGCAAGGCCACGAAGATTCGCATCTCATTCCCCCTTCGCCTGCAAAAGCTAGCTAGGAATCACCCATCCACGATAGTGGATTGACCGTGGGGAGGGGGCTGGCCGCCAAATACGCCAAATAAAAGACCGCCCAAAGGCGGTCAGGTTATCAAACAAGTGTTCCTGTCTTGGCAGGATAATAACCTTGGCAATTCCCGTGCGGCGAGCGGGTTTGCGGCGACCATATCGGCCGTTGAATCCGGCGATTTGGTGTCGTGATTATTGAATATGCGAAAAGAAACTGCCCAGAATCAGCAGACGGCGTTCCAGCCTTCCGGAAACGGAACGAATCCCCAGGCAAGCTGGTTGTCGTTGGCGGCTTTCGGCAGCGGATTGAAGGTGGACGGGTAGGTCAAGAAGTCCTCCTCCGGCGCGGGAGCGATGGCCGTTCGCACGGCCTCCAGCAAACACTCGTACTCAACTTCACTCATCACGCTCTCCGGGTACCAGAGCGCACCATCACAAAATACTTTTGTGTTCAGATTGAAGAGATCGATCAAATTGTATCGAACTTTTCAATCGGGGCGCACTTGGTTACCGCCGTCTTTATTCCGGAGGAAGAGTAAGCCAGCCCGATGGTGACCAAATGTGTGGAAAATCACAGTTGGCCAAAAATCTTTGACGTATTCGCCCTGATGAAGACGGCGCCGCACCGGCCGCCAGTAGCATCAGGGGGTTGTCATGAAGGCAAAATTTACCGGATCCTGGGGTATCGCAAGCCGCGCCAATCTTGCTTTGGCGCTCACACTGCTCGCAACCGGATCCGCGTTAGCCGCGCAAGCAACGCCGGAACAGAAAAAGGCCTGCACCCCCGACGTCTATCGCCTTTGTCCAGGCGAGATCCCGAATGTACGGGCCATTACCTCCTGCCTGCGGCGGCAGAAGGCCAGCCTCAGCGACGCCTGCCGGGCGGTGTTCGAGCAGTGAAGCGCTGACAGCGCATGACGAGTGAAATTGCGGCCGCATCCGACGATGGATGGCGCGAAGCAATTTGCAGCGCTCGCCCCCAAGAATGTTTGGCTCCTCGGGGCTGGATTCGAAAATTCCTATCAAGACATTGTATTTACCAACGTTTTTATTGTTTAGCTCACTCGATACCCCGGACGCAGCGCAGCGCCTCATAAGCGCGTTCACGCGCGTCTTCGACGCGCTATGGGGCGGTACACCGCGGAGCCCAGACACAAAATCGCGAAAACAACCCCACGCAAAGTAGAATGGGCCCCGGCTCGCAGCGCTCGAGCGGCTTGCGTCCCGGGCACGAGAAGAAAAATCGTCCGTCGTCACGGCCCCAACCTAATCTCATCCCTCTAGCCGATTTGTATCTCAAGATTGCCGCCGCGCCTGACCCTGAATTCTAGCCGTCCGGCTATGATCGAAAGATCAGATCAAGCAAGAGCGGCTTGACGTCGGTCGCCGCCAATTTCGTTTTACCGAGCGGCTCACTCGAAATCACGAGTGGGCCGTCCTCGGTTTTGTCGGTGAGGCGGCCATGCGATCCCCGTACCAGCGACGCGTCTAGCGGAATGACATCCATCAGGGTGCGGAATCCCAGCTTGCGCATGAACAGACGTTTGCCGATAGCAAGCTTCGGTGACGAGATGCCGGGATCGACGAAAAGCTCGACTGGATCGTATCCGGGCTTGCGGTGAATTTCGACCGTGCGGGCAAAGTCCGGCGCACGGTCATTGTCGTTCCAATAATAGTAAGTGAACCACGACCGAGAGTCGGCGATCGCGACGAGTTCACCGGATCGTCGATGATCGAGATGGATAAGGGATTTGTCCGTTTCGTCGTAAACCCGTTCTACGCCATCCAGTCCCTTTAAAAGATCCTTCACTTTCGCTTGCAACCCCAGATCGGACAGATAGATGTGCGCGATCTGGTGGTCGGCTACGGCAAAGGCTTTGGAAGAGATGGGATCGAGCAACTCGCCGCCGTCCTCTTCTCGCACGGA
The DNA here is from genome assembly GCA_035490095.1 of Bradyrhizobium sp. Lineage (GTDB taxonomy): Bacteria > Pseudomonadota > Alphaproteobacteria > Rhizobiales > Xanthobacteraceae > Bradyrhizobium. Next base: position 9,565 of record DATHHQ010000292.1, on the reverse strand, counting down.
CAACAGGCCGGCGTCGCGAAGCGCTCTGTTGATGTGGATGGGCCGATTGACGGGGGTGATCCCGTATTCCGACAGAATGATGACTGAGCGCCCGCTGGCACGTGCCGCGTCGACGAGGTCGCCCGCGACGGTGTCAATTTCGGTCAGCGATTGCCGGACCTTTGGATGAGTTTCATCGGGGCCGAAGCGCTGTAGATCGTAGTCGAGATGCGGAAGGTAGGCGAGGGTCAGGGTTGGGTTGGCCTCGGCCATCACGAACTTGCTCGCGTCGGCGATCCAGCGCGTGGAGACGATCGAAGTCCCTGGTCCCCAAAACTGAAATAGGGGGAATGGTCCAAACCGTTCCGTCAGTTGATCACGTAATTGACCTGGCACGGTGTAGCAATCGGGCAGCTTGCGACCATCCGCCTTGTAGATAGGGCGCGGGGTGGCACCGAAGTCATGGCTCGACGCCATGTTGTACCACCAGAACATGTTGGCGCAGGTGAAAGCGGGATCACGCTTCTTGCCGGCCTCCCAAATCTTCTCGCCGCCGACGAGTCGATTGGATTGGCGCCACAGAAAGATTTCCATCTGATCGCGGAACAACCAGCCATTGGCCACGACGCCGTGATCTCGCGGGGAGAGCCCCGTCATGAAACTTGCCTGTACGCTGCAGGTGACGGCGGGAGTTACGGTATCAAGCGCGGCCATACCGCCTTCGCGGGCAAGCGCCGAAAGTCTTGGCGTCAAAGGTCCCAGGTGCCGTGGCGTCAATCCGACCACGATTATCGCCAACACTGCCTTCAACGCCTGCCTCCGCCTGCTGAGTCGCGACGATTTCCGTCACTTCGGTCGCATTGCAGCGGGACCGAGCGAAACGGCTTGCCAAACCGGCAAGCATAGTGGCACGCTGTCCAACAAAATGGGAAGCGAGAGGCGGTTTTTCAAGCGAGCCGCGGATCGCTTCGTGACCATTCGCCGGCGCCGTCTGCACCACAAGAACAAGGGCGGCGCGTGGGAGGATGCCATGCTCGATACGCCCTCGCAAAGCGCCGAAGACGTTCGACTGCAGTCGTTCAGCGTCACCTATGAATATCCGGTGGTCTTTACCCGCGATGCGTTTGCGCTTGGAAATCGTTGCCTTGTTGATGCGCTGTCCCGGCGAGAACCCTGCAAGCGGCACAGATGTCTGATTTGCGTTGACGAAGGTGTCCTGGCATCGCTTCCGGATCTTGCTTCGCAGATCGAAAACTACGCTGCGGCGCACGCCGGAAGCATCGACCTGGTCGGACTTGTACCGGTCGCGGGAGGCGAAATCTGCAAGAACGATCCGAAAACCATTCCCAACCTGCTTGAGATCCTTTCGCAACGCGCGATTGATCGGCACTCCTTTGTAATTGCTGTCGGCGGCGGCGCTGTCCTTGACGCGGTCGGTTATGCGTCGACGATCTTTCATCGTGGCGTCCGCCACATTCGTTTTCCGACTACGGTACTGGCACAGGATGACAGCGGCGTCGGCGTCAAGAACGCCGTCAATCTGTTCGGTCTCAAGAACCTGATCGGCACCTTTGCGCCGCCCTGGGCGATCATCAATGACAGCGCATTCGTCGACGTGCTGCCGCCGCGCGAGAAGCGAGCAGGCATGGCCGAAGCCGTGAAGGTTGCCCTGATACGCGACGGCAAGTTTTTCGAGTGGCTCGAAGCCCATTCGGATGCGCTTGCGCGCTTTTCCAGGCCGCATCTTGATCATCTTATCAGGGGCAGCGCCGAGCTTCACATGCGCCAAATCAGGCTTGGCGGCGACCCGTTCGAAATGGGGTCGGCGCGTCCGCTGGATTTCGGTCATTGGTCCGCGCACAAGCTCGAGCAGTTGACGAAAAATCAACTCAATCACGGCGAGGCCGTGGCAATCGGCATTGCGCTCGACACGCGCTATTCGGTCTTGTCCGGCCGTCTTGCCGCCGGCGAAGACGACCGTGTCGTGGGTCTTCTTCAACGGCTTGGTTTCGACTTGTGGCATGACAAGTTGCGGCAGTGCGACTCGCGGGGATTGCCGGTGGTCCTGAAAGGGCTCGCGGATTTCCGGGAACATCTCGGTGGTGAGTTGACCATTACGCTCCTCGCAGAAGTCGGCCGTGGCGTGGAAGTGCACGAGATGGACGACAGAATTGTCAGGAATTGTATTGACTGGCTTAAACAACGGGCGTGACCGCGGATGAAACTCAACCAGCTTTCGGGCAACGTTCATCTGACGTATTGCACAAACATTCATGCCGGCCAAAGCTGGCAGGATATTCGGGCAAGTCTTGATGAATATGTTCCGGCCATCAAGTCGACCGTCGCCCAGAGCCAGCCGATGGGCATCGGACTGCGGCTTTCCGGCGAAGCTGCCGCCGTGGCAAGGCAGCCGGAGGCGTTAGCTTCGTTCCGCGATCAACTGTCGGTGCTCGGCGCCTATGTTTTCACTATTAACGCCTTTCCTTTCGGGCCGTTTCACGGCGTCCGCGTGAAGGAGGACGTCTATCTGCCTGATTGGCGCGACCGCGAGCGTGTTGCGTTCACGGCGAACAGTGCTGCGGTCCTTGCTGGAATCCTTCCCGACGGGATTGAGGGCAGTATTTCGACGGTCCCGGGCGCCTTCAAACCGAACGGCCGGTCGAGCGAGGCCGTTGCGGCGATGGCACGCAATCTCATGATGGCGGTTGCTGATCTCGTGGACCTGAAGCGGCGCACTGGCAAACACATTGCACTCGCCCTCGAGCCCGAGCCCTGTTGTTTCCTGGAAACAACGGATGAGAGCATCGCCTTCTTCGAAGGCGCGCTTTTTAAGCCAGAGACGCTTGATATGCTCGGCGGCATCACCGGTGTTGGCCGCAGTGAAGCCGAGATTCTGCTGCGTCGTCATCTGGGCATTTGTTATGATGTCTGCCACGGCTCGGTTGAATATGAGGATACGGTCGCCGCGCTGGATCGCCTGCTCGCTGCGGGAATCGCGATCCCGAAAATCCAGCTTTCAGCAGCCATGCGCGTCCCGGCGATGACAAAGGGTCTGATCGACGCCGTCATGCGATACAATGACGGCGTCTATCTGCATCAATCAATCGTCCGTCGTGGCGACAGTCTGTCGCGTCATGTTGATCTGCCGGACGCAGTAACCGCGTTCGGAGAAGGCCAAGCCGACGGGGAGTGGCGAATCCATTGCCACGTACCTGTGTTCCTCGCCGATCTCGGCGAAATCAGTTCCACCCGCAGCGATCTCGTCGCGACGCTGGCGGCGCTGCGCCAGCGAACTCGCTCATCCCACTTGGAAGTCGAAACGTATACCTGGGACGTTCTGCCCGAAAACATTCGCACCGGTTCGAAGTCGGCGGACATCGCGCGCGAGATCGCATTTTGCCGCCAGGAACTGGTGGGATGAATACCGCCGTCGTGCGAGCACCCAGCGCGCAGACCCTGTTGAGGCTCGGTCGGGTGTCCAACCTGCCGACTGTATGGACCAATGTCATTGCCGGGGCAACGATCGCAAATACGGCTGCGACCGTTGCCGACATCTCAACCGTCGGACTTGCCATGACGGCATTCTACGTGGGTGGGATGTATCTCAACGATTTCTTCGACAGGGAGATCGATGCCAGGGAGCGCCCAGGCCGGCCGATTCACGCCGGCGACATTGGCGCAGCCGCCGTATCGACCATCGGATTCGCGCTGCTTGCGGCAGGCGTTGCGTTGCTGGCGCCGTTCGGTCTGTTTACTGCGATCTGGGGCTTGGCGCTGGCTGTCGCCATCGTGCTTTACGACGCCTGGCACAAGGGCAACCGCTTTGCACCCGTCATCATGGGCGTGTGTAGGGCGTTGGTGTATCTGGCTACTGGCGCAGCGGTGAGCGGTAACGTTCTTCCGGCCCTGATCGTCGGCGCGACCGCGCTTGCCGCACATGTTATTGGACTGACCTACGCCGCAAAGCAGGAAAACCTGAATAAGGTCGGCCGCCTGTGGCCGCTTGCCGTTCTGGCCGGCCCTCTGCTGCTTGCCTTGTCCGGCGTCTCGACCGGGTGGCTTGTTGTCGTGGCGTCGCTGTTGTTGTGCGCGGCGGATATCGCCGCCGTACGACTGCTCGCGCGACGCGCCACGGCGGATGCGGTGCCGCGCGCGGTTTCGATGCTGATCGCCGCCATCTGTCTGGTCGATGCCCTGGCTGTGGCGCTGCATGGGGGCGGGATCGTTCTTACCTGTGTCTGCGCGAGCGGTTACCTTCTGACGCGGCTCTTCCAGGCGGCGATTCCAGGAACGTGAGGTGCCAGCCTTGACAAGTCTTTCTGGTCACAATGGGAGCGGCGATGTCGCAGCAACGGTTTGCGACGGCTTTCTCGCCTTGGCCGATGAGTGGATTGTGCGTGCGGTTAGCGACAATGCAGCGTCCTGGTTTCGCCGTGCCATCGAGAGTGTCAGGGGCGCGTCCGACGGCAATGCGCTCGCTGCAGCTATCGGTCTTGCGCCGCGCCGCGTCGGCAAGGCTGATCTGTCGCTGACACCGGATGACAGGGCGCGGGCGAGGGTATTGCGGGCGGGGCTCGATCCGAGCGACTGGAGCATCGATCAACTGGCACGCAGTGCGCTGATGGTAGCGAGCTACGCCGGAGACGACGCCGCATTCGCCGCACATTTCGACGCGTTCTGCAGCACGGCCGAAATCAACGAATTGATCGCTCTTTGCCGGGGACTGCCGGTTTATCCGGCCGCCGAACGGCTGGAACCGAGAGCGCGGGAGGCGGTGCGATCGGGCATGAAGCCGGTTTTCGAGGCGGTCGCCCATCGCAATCCATATCCCGTCGAATTCTTCAGCGAAGACGCCTGGAATCAGATGGTCGTAAAGGCGTTCTTTATTGGCTCGCGTCTGTGGCCGATCCAGCAACTCGACGAGCGCGGCAATCCTCGGTTGGCGCGCATGCTGGTCGATCTTGCCCAGGAGAGATGGGCCGCCGGGCGGCCTGTGAGCGGTGAAGTCTGGCGTTGCGTCGCTCCCCACGCGGACGCCGAAGGGATTGGCGCGCTGGTCCGTGCGTTCGAAACGGGTGGGGAAAGGGAACGCCTCTCCGTGGCACTGGCGTTGCAGCAACTGGCGTCACAGCGCGTCGATGCTGCTTTCAGCCGGCAAGGCTTGAGAGGTCAGCTTACGGATCTCCAATCGCATCTGGTAACGGAGAAGATCGACTGGACGTCGCTTGCATGAGCGAGACTTTGCCGCGTCTCGCTCTGAGAATCCTGTCAGCGTTTCTCTCCCTTGCTGTTTTGATCCAGTTCTTCATTGCGGGGATGGCCGCGATGACGAATCCTGAATGGTGGATTTATCACAGCGCATGGATTGGAATATTTCAGTGGCTTGTCGTGCCACTTCCAATCCTCGCCTTCCTTGGCGGTCGGCCACGCTATTGGCGCACTGCGTTTGCAACCATCCCAATGCTTCAGGTTGCATTGCAGTATGTTTTGGCACATCGTGCGCTGGAAGGGCGATTGACCACCGGAATGGGTCTGCATGCGGTTAATGGAGCCCTTCTATTGATCGTGGCGACGTTCCTGGCGATAGGCTGTGCCGATCAAAAGATGTCAGCGTAAGCAGGGTGGACTGCGGAACTCACGAGAGGCTGGCGCGGGCTTTTCCTTTCGGTCTTATCCTTTCGGTCCTGTCCTTTCAATCTTGGACATTTTTCCAATCCTGCCTTGGATTACTCCCGTTTCAGCTTTGGCTTTTCTCCAGTTGCAGCCCGAATGAAAGCTCCTGGGATTGTGCTTGGCCGCACATCCAACCAATAATTTAGCCGGCCAGGAAACGAACAGGGGTCAACGGCTATCGCGGTGATGCCGACGCGATCGCCGATGGCAAGAAACTCTACACATCAAACTGCATCGTCTGTCACGGTGCCGATGGTACCGGCAAGATGGGTCCCACGAAGTCGGCAACGAGGTGGTCTATAAACAGGTGCTGACGGACCGGGGGATGTTTGCTATTATCTATGGTGGGGCCAGTGGCGCGATGCAGTCGTTCCATCGCCGCGGCATGATGAAATGCGCCGGATCATCGCCTATGTGAGGACTCTGGACAAATGACAGGATCACCTCCAACTGGTATGTTCGCCTGCGACGCAGGTTCGCTTCAAGAACTGATGGCAGACAAGACGATCGCTTGTCCCTGTTGCAATGGCCCGTTGACCGCCGAGAAGCTCGCGCGTCTGCTCGCCGACGTGCAGCGCCTCGCGGCTGCCGGGAAAGATCAACCGCACAGCGGGTCGAACGGCGCGTCCAGAAATCAGCATGCGGGCATTATCATCGATCCTCACGCCCACATGATATCGCGCACGACAGACGACTACGCAGCAATGGCCAAGGCCGGCATTGTCGCAGTGATCGAGCCGGCATTCTGGCTTGGGCAGCCCCGCACCAATGTCGGAAGCTACGCGGACTACTTCGCCATGATCTCCGGCTTTGAGCGATTCCGCGCCGGTCAGTTCGGCATCCGCCATTACTGTACGATCGGCCTGAATCCGAAAGAAGCCAATAACGAGCATCTGGCTGAGGCGGTCATGGAGATGTTGCCGCGCTTTCTCGTCAAGGAAGGCGTCGTTGCGATGGGCGAACTGGGTTACGATGAACAGACGCCCCTGGAAGACAAGGCGCTAAGGAGACAGATCGAACTGGCGAAGGAGTTCGACCTGCCGATCATGATTCACACCCCGCACCGCGACAAGCGGGCAGGGACATTGCGTACCATGGACGTGCTGAAAGAGCATGAATTCGACCCCACACGCTGCGTGATCGACCATAACAACGAGGAGACCATTCGCGAGGTGCTTGATCGCGGCTACTGGTGCGCCTTTTCGATCTATCCTCAGACCAAGATGGGAAGCGATCGCATGGCAGTTGTCGTCGAGAGCTTCGGCCCCGAGAGGATCATCGTCGATTCTGCATGCGACTGGGGCGTGTCGGATCCGCTAGCCGTCGCCAAGACGGCGCGGCTGATGGCGCAGCGTGGCATAAGCCCTGATGCCATTCATCGGGTGGTCTACGCCAACGCGCTGGCCGTCTATGGATTGAACGGCGAGATGGACGAACAGCATTGGCTTGCGCCGGCGGCGATCGACCAGAGGACGTTATACGAGGGCAATTCGGTCCTGCGCGGCGGCCAGACGCCGCGTATCGAGCAGCCTGGACGTCCAGCGGACGATTTGTTCATTACCTGAAGTTTGGCGGCGCGTCTTCTACACGACCACTAACCTGCTCGTGATAGCGACTGCATCTGCTCCGGCTAGAGCGGGATGACTTTTCTTCGAATCGTCATCCCGCTCTATCTTTTTGTTTGAGCATGATCTTTTCGGAAAACCGCTACCCACCCCGCATCAAGTGCGGGGCAGGCTTTTTCCGGATCATGCGCCGGCTCGGAAAATCAACAAATTTACTGGCCTGCAGGTGCACCTAAGGTTAGACTGAAGTAGCAAGGTGAGGATGCAAGGACGACCTGAAGTCGTTTCGGGTGCGGATAATGGTAGGCCGCAGCGGCAGCAGGAACGAGCGTCAGAACAAACAAAACGAGCACGTGCAAATGGGGAGGAATGGCGCGCGGGTGACGCTGTTTTGCTGCCTGGCAGTTGTTGCTTCGTCGCTGTCGCCGGTCACGCTATCTGCGGCGGTTGCGGCCGGTGATGCGCGGCACGGCGAAACGATCTTCTTGCAATATTGCCAGGGCTGTCACGGCCCGGACGGCAGGGGTGGCGGCAAGGGCTTCATGCCACATGTCGGGCCGCTTGCCCGCAAAGGCTACATCGAGACCGTGCCCGACGAATATTTGGCTGCCGTGATAACCGAGGGAGGCCTCGCCGTCGGCAAGAGCGCATACATGCCGTCCTGGAGGACGACGCTGACGGAACAGGACATCGCGGACGTCATCGCATTTATTCGAACTTTCGTCGTCGAGTGAGTCATTCACTCTAATAAAACCCGGACCACCGGGAAACAAACCGAAAGCAAGGAGGAACGCATGAGAATGCTGACGTGGACGATGCTGGCCGCATTTGTCGCGGTTCTGCCAGCCGTCGGAGCAAAGGCCGATATGGAAGCCAAGCCGGGTAGCGCCCAGGCGGGCGATTGGGTGAAGCGCACGCCTGTCACCCCCAATCCCGACAAGGTAGTGGTGCCTTCAGGTTACAAGGTAGGAGTATTCAAGGCGGGGCTCGACACGCCGTCCTCCGCTGCCGTCGACAAGGATGACAATCTGTGGGTCGCCATCTCCGGCCAGACGTTCAACACGATCGACACGCTCGATCCGCCGCACGTCAAGATTTTCGACAAGAGAGGAACCCTGATCAAAGAAGTCGGTCGCGACATCTTCAAGACCGTCATGAACGAGATCGGCTACTGCGCCGAGAACGACACGATGTACATCCCGGAATACGGCGAGAAGATCTGGGAGATGAAAGGCGTCGGCGGCGAACTCAAGCTCATCGTCAAGGATCTGCCGGTCGGCGACCACCGCAATGGCGGGATTACCTGCAAGGACGGCTATCTGTATTTTGCGCTCGGCTTTCCCAGCAACAGCGGCTTTGCCGATCCCGACAATCATGGCTGGACCGACATCCCGAATGATCCATTCTGGGTCAAGCACAAGGATGGCCTAGGGACGACCCCGCACGATCCGGTCTGCCGCGACATCGTTCACACCGGCCTCAACGTCCGCTCGTCGGACGGCCGGCTGACCGGTGCGCTCATGCCGGTCGGCGTACCCGCCAAGCCCGGCCAGGTCGTCAAGGCGCAGGTGCCCTGCGGCGGCTCCGTGATGCGGGTGAAGTTGGGCGACAAGGATGCCGACGGCATCTATCCGCACGAAAAGATGGAAGTCTACGCCATGGGCTTCCGGAACCAGTCCGGCGTCGCCTTCGGGCCAAAAGGAACCAAGTGGGAGAACGCGCTCGCGGTTTCCGACAACGGCGCTAACGATGTCGGCCATCGCCGCGTCGCCAATGGCGCAGAGAAACTTTGGATCGTGACGGAAAAAGGTCAGGACGGCGGGTTCCCCGACAAGGAGGGGATGAACTTCGTCTCCAACAAGCGCTTCTCTATGCTTCCCTACCTCGGCAACCCGGTCGACCGCCCTTACCCGCAGCTCTACATCGGGGACAAGCCGTTCATCAAAGCCCCCGGTCCCTACCACTTCCAGCGCCACGTCGACGGCTACCGCGGCGTGCCGCTGATCGTCGCCAATCCGAATCCCAACGGCTACATCAACCCGGTGCTGGAATGGGATAGCAACAATCCGATCGATGGGATTGCGTGGAGCGCGTCGAACTTCGGCGCCAACAACAATCTGTTCGGAGCGGTATACGGTATCCTGGACACCGGCCCGGAGAGTCTGATTCCGACCTGGCCGTTGGTGTTGCGGATAGAGTTTCTCGAGCCGACGGGTGTCAAATGGTCGAGATTTGCGCAGAACATCGATCCCGGGCCGAACGCCTATCAGAAGCCTGAGAACCGCGGTGGACTGGAGCGCCCGAACAGGGTGGTCTTCAGCAACGACGGCAAGACGATGTATGTGGTG
>DATHHQ010000291.1:0-8455 GCA_035490095.1 Bradyrhizobium sp. | reverse complement strand
CAGCCATTGCGCCTGCAGCAACCAGCTTCTGGCGTCCGGTTGCTGTCCGGTCTGCGACATGGAAGAGGCGGGGGTCCAAATCGGGCTCGGCGTCGATGGCTCGGCCTCGAATGACGGGTCCAATCTCATGCAGGAGGTGCGCGCGGCGTTCCTGCTGCAGCGGGCGCGTTACGGCGTTGGGCGCGTCAGCCACAAGGACGCGCTTCGCTGGGCGACAAAGGGATCGGCGGCGTGCGTCGGCCGCCCCGAACTCGGCGAGATCGCCGTTGGCAAAGCCGCCGATCTGGCGCTGTTCAAGCTCGACGAATTGCGCTTCTCCGGCCACGGTGACCCGTTGGCGGCGCTGGTTCTGTGCGGTGCGCATCGCGCCGACAGGGTGATGGTCGGGGGAAACTGGGCGGTGTCGGATGGCGCAATTCCCGGTCTCGATGTGCCCGATCTGATTCGGCGCCACAGCGCCGCCGCGCGCGCGATGCAGGTGGGATGAGTTCAAGGTCCCTCATGGTGAGGAGGCGCGCTTGCGCCGTCTCGAACCATGAGGCCCGTGGCCCATCCTTCGAGACGCGGCCAGAGGCCGCTCCTCAGGATGAGGTCAAGGGATGAGAAAGGGTCCGGGCGCTGCCGCCCGAACCCGGTAGTCTCGGAAAGATCGAGCCTTACTTGCCAGCCCTACTTCCCGGGAATCTTGTCGTCGATGCCCTTGACGTAGAAGTTCATGCCGAGCACCTGGCCGTCGGCCAGATGATCGCCGCCCTTGCACTCAACTTCCTTGCCGTCCTGGCCCACAACAGGACATTTGAACGGAAACAGCTTGCCTTCGGTGATGGCGGCTTCGGTCTCTTCAGCCAGTTTCTTCACGTCGCCGGGCATGTTGGTGTAGGGCGCCATCACTACCATTTTCGATTTCAGGCCTCCCCATTCGTCCTCCGATTTCCAGGTGCCGTCGAGCTCAGCCTTGACCCGGGCGATATAATAGGGCGCCCAGTTGTCCATGATCGAGGTGAGCTGGGCCTTCGGTCCGAACTTGATCATTTCGGAATCCTGGCCGAACGCCAGCTTGCCGCGCTCGGAAGCGATCTGCATCGCCGCCGGGCTGTCGGTGTGCTGCATGATCACGTCGGCGCCTTGATCGAGCAGCGCCTTGGCGGCATCAGCCTCCTTGCCGGGATCGAACCACGAGTTCGCCCAGATGATCTTGACCTTGATGTTGGGGTTGATGGTCTGCGCGCCCAGCATCGTCGCGTTGATGCCCGAGATCACTTCCGGGATCGGGAACGAGCCGATATAGCCGAGCACGCCGGCTTTCGACATCTTGGCCGCGATAATGCCCTGAATGTAGCGGCCTTCGTAGAACCGGCCGGAATAGGTCGACATGTTCTTGTCGCGCTTGTAGCCGGTGGCGTGCTCGAAATGCACATTGGGATATTTCTTGGCGACCTTCAGCGTCGGCTCCATATAGCCAAACGAGGTCGTGAAAATCAGCTTGTTGCCGGCGCGCGCAAGCTGCTCGATGGAGCGTTCGGAATCCGGACCCTCGCTGACGTTTTCGAGAAAGGTTGTTTCGATCTTGTCGCCGAACTCCTTGACCACGGCCTGACGCGCGAGGTCGTGCTGGTAGGTCCAGCCGAGGTCGCCGATCGGGCCGAGGTAAATAAAGCCGACTTTGAGCTTGTCGGCTGCGGAAGCACCGAACAGGCTTGCTCCGGCAGCGAGCATCACTGCGGTCGCCGCAATGAGGATCTTTCTCATGGGTTTCTCCTGACACCAAGGGGTAGACTGTCACTCCCGATGCGCACACGCCCCATCGCGCGCGCTTCGGGTATTTATCGATCGGGCACGAACACCGTTCCCAAGGCCGCGGGTGCGGTCGAGCCGCCGGTCCTTGCGCGTGAAATCAGAACCAGAACAATGACGGTTGCGAGATACGGCAATGCCGACATGAACTGTGACGGAATACCGAGGCCCGCGCCTTGCGCGTGCAATTGGAGGATCGTCACGGCGCCGAACAGATAGGCGCCGACCACGAGACGGGCCGGCCGCCATGACGAGAACACCACCAGCGCAAGTGCGATCCATCCGCGGCCGGCGGTCATGCCCGGGATGAAGAACGGCGTATAGGCCAGCGGCAGATAAGCTCCGGCCAACCCTGCGCACGCGCCGCCGAACATCACCGCGAACATTCTGATCCGAAGCACGGGATATCCGAGCGCGTGGGCCGAGACGTGATTGTCGCCGACGGCCCGCAACACCAATCCGGTCCGCGTCCGGTAGAGAAACAGCCAGACGCCAACGACCAGCGCCAGCGAGAAATAAACGAACGCATCCTCGCCGAACAGAATACGCCCCACCAGCGGAATATCGATAAGGCCCGGGATGTAAAGATGCGGGGCTGGCGTTATTTTTTCGCCGACGAAGCCGGCGCCGATCAGGCCGGATAGACCGATGCCGAGGATCGTGAGCGCCAGACCCGTCGCAACCTGGTTGACGGCGAGGCCGAGCGTCATCATCGCGAAGATCAGGGATAGCAACGTGCCCGCGACGATCCCGCAGAGGGCGCCGATGATAATCGAGCCGGTGAACCAGGCGCCTCCGAATCCGCAGGCAGCGCCCACGATCATCATGCCCTCAACCCCGAGGTTGAGGACGCCGGCGCGCTCGGTCACCAGTTCGCCGGTGGCGGCGATCAATAGCGGGGTCGACGCCGCGAGCACCGAAAGAATGATGGCTTCAAGCAGCCCCACGGGACACCTTTCGCGACGGGAAAATCAGCCGGAAACGGTAGAGAATGAGGGAGTCGCAGGCGAGCACATAGAACAGCAGGATGCCCTGAAACACCTTGGTGACGTCCAATGGAATTTTCATCGCGATCTGGGCCTGCTCGCCGCCAATGAAGGTCAGTGCGAGAAACAAGCCTGCAATTAGTATTCCAACTGGGTTCAGGCGTCCGAGAAACGCGACGATGATCGCGGTGAAGCCATAGCCGGGTGAAATGCCTGGCTGAAGATGCCCGACCGGTCCGGCAACCTCGATGATTCCCGCAAGTCCGGCCAGCGCGCCGGAGATGGCGAAGGTGAGGAGGATCAACTGGTTGGAATTGAAACCGCCGAAGCGTGCGGCGCGCGGCGCAGCGCCGACGACGCGAATTTCGAAGCCTTTGATCGTGCGCCCAAGCAGCACGGTCGCGGCAGCAACCACCAGCAGCGTTATGACCGCGCCAAGATGCAGGCGGCCGCCTTCAATCAGAACCGGCACGGTTGCGACCGGATCGAACTCCGCAGTGGTCGGGAAATTGAACCCGGCCGGATCGCGCCAGGGACCGCGCACGAGATAATCGAGAAAAAGATCCGCCACGTACACCAGCATCAGGCTGACGAGAATCTCGCTGGCGCCGAACCTCACTTTGCACAGGGCCGGTATCAAGGCATACAGCGCACCCCCTGCGGCGCCGAGCAGCAACATCGCGGGCATGACCCAAGGTCCTGCGTCGGTGCCTTGCGTTTTGACGGCGAGCCAACTTCCGGCGACGGCGCCGACCAGGAATTGTCCTTCGGCCCCGATATTCCAGACGTTGGCGAGATAGCACAGCGACAAGCCGATGGCGATCATGACCAGCGGGGTCGCCTTCACCGCGATTTCCTGCAGCGAATAGCTATCGGTCAAGGGATCGATGAAATAGACGCCAAGCGCGGAGATCGGATTTTTTCCGAGAATCGCAAACAGGATGCTCATGGTCACAATCGTCAAACCGATGGCGATCAGCGGCGAAACCAGCGCGATCGTGTTCGATCGCTCGGCCCGTTTTTCAAGCACCAACTGCATGAGCCGCTTCCTTCTGCTCCAGACTGCTTCCGCCCATCAGCAGGCCGAGCTTCTCGCGGGTTGCATCGGCAGTGACCATTGGCTCCGAGAGGCGGCCGTGGAACATCACGGCAATCCGATCGGTGATTTCGGCGAGCTCGTCGAGGTCCTGGCTCGTCACCAGCACGGCGGCGCCGCCCGCGGCGAGATCGAGCAGGGCCTGCCGAATGACGGCGGCAGCACCAGCGTCCACGCCCCAGGTCGGTTGGCTGACTACAAGCACGGCCGGGTTACGGAGAATTTCGCGGCCGACGATGAACTTTTGCAGGTTGCCGCCGGACAGGCTTGCCGCTTCGGGATCGCGCTTGGCCTTGCGCACATCGAACGCCTCGGTCGCGCGGTCGACCGTCGACAGGGTCGCGGCGGTGTTGACGAAGCCATGCCGGACCATTCCGCTGGCGGCGTGGCCGGTCAGCAGGGCGTTTTCGGAAAGCTTCATGCGCGGCGCGGTGCCGTGACCCAGGCGTTCTTCGGGCACGAAAGCCGCGCCAAGCTTGCGGCGCTGGGTGATGGAAAGATGTCCCGCGGCATGCCCGTCGATCACCACGGTACCGGGATCCTGGGCCAGCCGCTCGCCCGAAAGTGCCGCGAAAAGCTCATCCTGGCCGTTGCCGGCGACGCCGGCGATGCCCAGGATTTCACCCCCCTTCAACTCCAGCGAGATGTGTTCGAGCCTGACGCCGTGAGGGTCGTCGGGCTCCAGGCTGAGATCGTTGACGACCAGGCGCGGCACCGTGGTTTGCCGTCCGGCGGCGGCCCGCACTTCCTTGATGTCGGCGCCGACCATCATGCGGGCGAGCGATGCGGCGGTTTCGAGTTGCGGGTTGCAGGTCGAGATCTTCTTGCCGCCGCGCAGGATCGTGGCCATATCGCAAAGCCGCTTTACCTCTTCCAGCTTGTGGCTGATGTAGAGGATGGCGCGGCCCTCGGCCTTCAGGCGATCCAGCACCACGAACAGCTGGTCGGCTTCCTGCGGGGTGAGTACCGCGGTTGGCTCATCCAGGATCAGGAATTTGGGGTTCTGCATCAGCGCCCGAACGATTTCGATGCGCTGACGTTCACCCACGGATAGCTGCCACACCTCGCGTCTGGGATCGAGCGGAAGCCCGTAAGCATTGGACACCTGCTGCAGACGCGCGGACATGTCCTTGAAGGATTCCTTGCCGTCGAGACCGAGCGCCACGTTCTCGGCGACGGTGAGATTGTCGAACAGCGAGAAATGCTGGAATACCATGCCGATGCCGCGCGCGCGGGCTTCCGACGGTCCGGAGAGAACCATTTTCTCCCCCTGCCAGCGCATTTCACCGTCGCTCGGCTGTATCAATCCGTAGATGGTCTTGACGAGCGTCGATTTCCCCGCGCCGTTCTCGCCGAGCAGCGCATGGATTTGCCGCGGCCAGATCTCGATATCGATCTTTTCGTTGGCGAGAAAATCGCCGTAGCGCTTGGTCAACCCAACCGTCTGAAGTAACGGCGTTTCGCCGAGACGCTGCCCGTTAGGCGTCGGATCTAACATTCGTTGTCACGCGCGCTTAAGGATTGCTGCCTCAATACTGGGCTAGTTTAGACCTCGGCGTAAGTAGCGAAAAAGCGCCAGCGTTTGCCCAACTCTTTGGCAGGCGGTAACCCGTCGCTCCCCCCTCGGCCTTTTGCATCGGTAGCGTCCGCGGCGATCCATGTCGTTTCGTTTTCGACGAAGGCCGGAGCGATCTGTTGCAAAATTGTAACGATTGAAACAAATCGGAACTGCCGAGTCAGCGGTGCTGTGAATATGAGCATCGTCATTCAATCGTTTGAAGGCCGGGCGCACATCAACTTGCGCGTCTGCGCTGCTTCTTGACGCTGCGGCATATTGCCTCAAAAAGCCAATCAAAACAGGCACAACCGTATCGCGGGGTTGCCGCCGGGACTGCCCTGTCCAGTCTGACCGCCGGCATTGAGCCGCGCGTACACGCCTGATGCCATTGCGGTTCTTGATGAAACTTGCGGCAAGCCGTGGAGAAAGTTGAGGCTTCTCGCGTTCGATGAACGGCGCAAGTGTGGCGGTAACGGGCCTCGATCATCCGGTCGTCAACTTGGGGGTATTCAGGATGTCCTATCTTCGCCGAGCAATTGCAGCAGCGGCGCTGTCACTTGCCACTCTTGCACCGGCTGGCTTCGCCAGCGCTGCCGACATGGCCGCCAAGGCAAAGCCGATCATCGACGTGCCGTTCTTCTTCGTGATCGATAACCGGGTGACTTACTCCTACATCTTCTCCGGTACGGACCCTGGTATGTTCACCGTACGTCCGAACGGCACGATCGATGGCAAGACCGAGAAGCAGGTGTTTTCGTTCACCCACTTCGACGCATGGGCCTACGGCACCAACTTCTTCACCATCTCCTTGTTCAAGTCGGGCCATAACGATCCTGCCTCGCCATGCACAAATGCCGGTACCATCTTCGGTGTTCCAGCGGACTGTGCCGGCGCGACGGAAATATATGGCCTGTTCCGCAGCACATTCGGCTTCAACGAGATCTTCAACACCAAGGCCTTCAGCGTCGGCCCGCTGCATAACGTGTCGTTCGAAGTCGGCATGGACGCCAACACCGAAAACACCTTCCTCGCGCCCGCCAAGCGCGACGTCGTGGCCGGTCTGCAGTTCGCATTTGATCTGCCGTACAAGGGTTACATCAACGTTGCGCCGTTGGTGTATTGGGAGTTCTTCAACCACAATGCATTCGACCAGTGCGGGGTGTTTGCGGGTACCGTTCCCGGCGTTTCCTGCATCAGCGATGGCAACACCAAGTTCAAGCCGACCTGGGCCGTTGAAATCAACTACTACATGGACCTCGGTTTCCTGCCCGAAAACATGCAGTACTTCTCCATCAGTGGCCGCGCCGGCTGGTATGGCAAGAAGGGTGCGGAGAACGCGCCTCTCCCGACTGCTTTCCCTGGCAACATCTCGACCGCGGTTGAACTCAACAGCGAGCCGATCCGTCTGACCATGGACGCCAGCAAGGCAATCTGGGGCCCGAAATATTCGCACTTCGTCGACGTCTGGGTGGCCTATCGCTACTGGCAGAACAAGTTCGGTCTGGACCACACCAACAGCGTCGTTTGTAACGTAGCGCCGGGCGTGAGCAACCACTCCTGCACCGAGTCTTCGCTCTATTCCGGCATCACTGTGAAGTTCTAACCGCCTGATCTTCCTCCAGGTGAAGACGATGGCGCCGCGATGAACCCCGCGGCGCCATCTTCGTTTCGGTCAATGAATTCTGGCCTATTTCGTCCAGGCGCCGGCGTGCAGCGCTTCGGCCTCGTCCTCCAGCAGTGGCCCGAGGACCTCGGTTGCGCGCTGTCCGCTCTTGAACACCTCACGGCAGGGCAGATCGAGCGTGGGATTTTCAGGATGATTGCCGGTGACGGCGCGCAGCCGATGTTCACTCAGGCCATAAACCAGGCGGCCAATGCCGGCCCAATAGATGGCGCCCGCGCACATCGCGCAGGGTTCGGCGGACGAATACAGCGTCGCATCCTTGAGGAGTTCCGGGCTGAGGCTTGTGCAGGCCTGCGTTGCGAGCAAACGCTCGGCATGAGCCGTCCCGTCATGCGCCGGCATGTAGCCGTTCTCGGCCTCGATCAACACGTTGCGGTTCTGATCGACCAGAATGGCGCCGAAGGGATGATTGCCATTGATCATCGCGCGGCGGGCGACCGCGAACGACCGGCGCAGGAAATGCTCATCCAGTTCGGACGGGCTGAGATTTACGATGTCGCTCATCAGTGCCCCGCCATGTGCCGCCCGATTTCCGTGAGGTCGGCTTCACTGGCGCGTGCTTCATAGACCAATTGGCCGTGAAACATCACAATCAGACGATCCGACAATTCCAGCAATTCGTCGAGGTCTTCGCTCACCAGCAGCACCGCGGCGCCGCGATTTCGCGCGGCCATGATCTCGGCGTGGATCTGCGCCACCGCGGCGAAATCCAGACCGAAGCAGGGGTTGGCGGCGATCAGCACCTCTACGTCGCCCCCCAGTTCGCGCGCCAGCACCGCGCGCTGCACGTTGCCGCCAGACAAAGACGAAATCGGGGTATCCGGGGTTCGCGTCTTGATCTTGTAACGCCCGATCTTGCTTTCGGCATCGGCGCGAAACGCGGCGCGGTTGAGCCACCAGCCGCCGATTGCGAACGGCGCGCGGTCAAACTCACGAAAGGCGATGTTATCGGCGACGCTCATGCCGCCGACGCAGGCGTTCTTCAGCGGCTCTTCCGGCAGCAGCGACATCTTGTGACGCCGCATTTCCTCCCGGCTGGCGTGGTAAAGGTCGCCGATCACGCGGATTTCGCCGCTTTCGGCGTCGCGCTGACCGGCCAGCACTTCGACAAGCTGACGCTGGCCGTTGCCGGACACGCCGGCGATGCCGACGATTTCCCCGCCGCGAACCGAGAGTGAAACATTGTGAACGGCAACCGCGCCGGCATCGTCAAGCGCGTTAAGCTTGCTGAGCTCGAGCCTGATATCACCGACTTCTCCGACCCGGGCCGGCTGAATGGTCAATTCCTCCGCACCGATCATCATGCGAGCCATGCTGTCGGGGGTAAGATCGGTAAC
>DATHHQ010000290.1:0-9202 GCA_035490095.1 Bradyrhizobium sp. | reverse complement strand
TCGCCGCTGACCGACTGGAAGGATGTCGCCGAGCGCATCAGCCAGGTCGGCGGCATACGCCTCGCTGCACCTGTGGTGGATGGTCAGGCGCTGGCATCCTCGCCGTTCAACGCAGCAGGCGTACTGGTTCGCGGCATTCGCTCCGAGGATCTCAACAACCTGACCTCGATCGCCAAGAATATCAAACAGGGCACGCTCGAGGGGTTCGACGAAGGGCAGGGCGTCGCGATCGGCCGCAGGCTCGCCGATCAATTGTCGCTGCACGCCGGAGACAGCGTCACGCTGGTGGCGCCGAAGGGTGCGGTGACCCCGATGGGCATGACGCCGCGCATCAAGCCGTACAAGATCTCGGCCGTGTTCGAGATCGGCATGACTGAATATGACTCGATCTTTGTGTTCATGCCGCTTCCGGAAGCGCAGGCCTATTTCAATCGTCCCAATGACGTGACCGCGATCGAGGTGTTCACCACCAATCCGGACAAGATCGACGTCTATCGCAAGACCGTGACGGAGGCCGCCGGACGACCGGTGTTTCTGGTGGATTGGCGGCAGCGCAATTCGACCTTCTTCAACGCGCTTCAGGTCGAGCGCAACGTGATGTTTCTGATCCTCACCATGATCGTCCTGGTCGCGGCGCTGAATATCGTCTCGGGCCTGATCATGCTGGTGAAGGACAAGGGCAGCGATATTGCGATCCTGCGCACCATGGGCGCCTCGCAGGGATCGATCATGCGGGTGTTCCTGATCACGGGCGCTTCGATCGGTGTGGTCGGCACCCTGACCGGGCTTTTCGTCGGCATGTTGATCTGCCTGAATATCGAATCGATCCGGCAATTTTTATCCTGGCTCACCAGCACCGAATTGTTTTCGCCGGAGCTTTATTTTCTCTCCAAGCTGCCGGCCGAAATCGATTTCGGCGAAACCAGCGCGGTCGTGATCATGGCGCTGACGCTGTCCTTCCTCGCCACGCTCTATCCGTCTTGGCGTGCCGCCCGTCTCGATCCCGTCGACGCGCTCCGGTACGAGTGAGGGCGAGATGGAGCAGGGGGCGGAAGATGTACCGGTCGTCTATCTCCACGAGATAAAACGTCAGTACACGCAAGGGGAAACGACACTGACCATCCTCAACGGCGCCAAGCTCGCGCTGTGGGCGGGACAGTCGGTCGCGCTGGTGGCGCCGTCGGGTGCAGGTAAGTCCACGCTGCTGCATATCGCGGGCCTGCTCGAAACCCCCGATGACGGCGAGGTCTATATCGGCGGCGCGCCTACTTCCGGATTATCCGACATCGACCGAACGCAGATTCGCCGCACCGAGATCGGCTTTGTGTATCAGTCGCACCGGCTGCTGCCGGAATTCTCCGCGCTCGAAAATGTCATGCTGCCGCAGATGATCAGCGGCCTCAAGCGCTCTGAGACGATCAAACGCGCCACCGAAATCCTCTCCTATCTCGGTCTCGGCGATCGCATCAAGCACCGGCCGGCCGAATTGTCGGGCGGCGAGCAGCAGCGGGTGGCGATCGCGCGCGCGGTAGCCAACGCGCCGCGCGTGCTATTTGCAGACGAGCCGACCGGAAATCTCGATCCCCACACTGCTGATCATGTGTTCCAGGCACTGACGCAACTGGTCAAGGCGACCCACGTGGCGATGCTGATCGTCACGCATAACATGGAGCTGGCCGGCCGGATGGACCGCCGCGTGTCGCTGGTGGACGGCCAGGTCGTCGAACTGGAATAAACCAGCCTCCAGAACAGCAAGATGATCAGGGCCGGATCACGGTCATCTTGAAAGGCCCGCTGTTGGACGCCGCATGCGCGACGGCGTCGTTGGCGTGGTCCAGGTCGAAGGTCGTGGCTTCAAAATTGTCCAGTATGAGGAGCCCGGCGCGAATCAGGTTGACCAGACCGATGGTGGCCTGCGGGGGATACATCCACACACCGTGGATGCTGATGCAGTTTCGCATGATCCAAGGGTAAGGCAAATCCAGTCCGGGGCCCCCCAACATCCCGACGCCTCCCATCAGCGCCACCCTGCCATAGGGCCGCACCGTCATGATCGCAGCTCGCACGGTCGTGGTGCTGACCGAGGGCGGCAGAATGTCCAGCACGCAATCGATCGGGCCGGGTGCGGCTTGCTGCATTCGAGCCCGATCGTCGTCTTCGTTGCCGCTGAGTTTGACGGGTCGAAGTCGGTCGCCAAATCGACGCGCGAGATCCGCCAGCGCTTGTTCGTTCCGGCCCGGCGCGATGACGCAGGCCGCTCCCATGGCGAGGGCGACCGCGACGGCGGCGCTGCCGAAATTGCCGGTGGCGCCGCTGACCAGGACCGTTTCTCCGGCCCGCAGGTTCGCCGCGAGAAGACCCCCATAGGGCACGAGTAGCGTGCCCAGCGCGCACCATTGCGCGGCATCGGCCGCATCGATCGGACCGATCGGTTTGACGTTCTCGGTCGGAACCCGCATTTGTTCGGCCCATGAGCCATGGCGGAAATGTTTCTGCAGGCGCAGGCCGCCTTCGTCACGGGCGCTCCAGCCCTGCAGTGTGATGTCGGGGTTCAGCGCATCGTCGCGCGAGCGCACGGTGGGGTCGCAGCAGACCCAATCACCGGCGACGAGATGCGTCGCGTCCGGTCCGATGGTGCGGACCCGGCCGATTGCCCCTGGTCCGGGTACCACCGGCAGGTCCAGCAGGTATTTGCGCTCGCCGCTGAAGACTTCGTTGGCATAGGACAACACGCGGGTTGCGACGACATCGACAATGATCTCGCCGGTACCCAGCACCGGGTCGGGCAAGGTCTCGATGGCAAGTGGCGATCCGAACGCCCTGAGGACTGCAGCTTTCATGATGATCCTGCTTTCTGGAGAGGCGATTATGATCGCAGACTTTCCGACAGCAGGAAGGCCTGGTATTATCCTAGGATTGGATGGTCCCTCCCAAGTGAAAGCGTGATGGTCATGGCGGATCCGCGTCGAAGCGAGTTCGGCGATTTTCTGCGATCGCGACGTGAGAAGCTAACCCCCAAGACCGTTGGTCTTCCAAGCGGGCGGAGGCGGCGCACCGCCGGCCTCCGGCGCGAGGAGGTGGCCGAACTCGCCGGCATTGGTGTCGATTGGTACATCCGGCTGGAACAGGGACGGACCGTCTGCCCTTCGGTCACCACCATCGATGCTCTGGCTCGCGCGCTGCGGCTCGGCAAGGCGGAGCATGCTCATTTGCGGGCCTTAGCTTCGAATGCCGACCGCCGCGCCTTCTCGCGCGAAAGCGTCCCCGACGTGATCCGGCGCCTGGTCGAGGGCCTCAACCAGCCCGCTTACGTCACTGGCCGTCGCTGGGATGTCCTGGCGTGGAACTCTGCCGCCGACGAGATCTTTGCCTTCAGCCGCCTGGCGGAAGAGGACCGCAACACACTCATTAGCGTGCTGACCAACCCGCATACGCGACGCCTGTTCGGGTCGGCCTGGGCCGACGAGGCCAAGCGCATGGTGGCCCAGTTTCGCGCCACGCACGATCTGTGGGCCGGCGATCCCGCCTTTATCGATCTGCTGGAGCGCCTTCGGCAAGGCTGCCCGGAGTTTGCGCCATGGTGGGAGGCACATGACATCGGCAGCATCTCGGCTGGCCGCAAACGGCTCAGCCATCCCAAAAAGGGCTCGCTGCGCTTCGAGTACGCGACCTTTCAAGCCAATGACGATCCGGCGCTGAAGCTTCTGATCTATACGCCGGTCTAGTAGACGCGCCGATGCCGGTTGTAGGGTCCCCGTGGCCCGTCATCGGCGCTCGCCACATAAGGATTGGTCACGCACTGGGCCGGGCGGCCGGATGCCGACACGCTGCACTGAGCCAGCGACGTGTAGCGGCATTCGTAATAGGTGATCGGTCCGTACACATGCAGGCAGACCGGATAACCCGGGGCGTATGTTTGGGCCGCTGCTGGCCCGGCTACCGAGACCGCCCCGATCGCCAAAATCGCGAAAGCCAGACTACGCATCATTATCTCCTACGGGATTGGTGGCTGCGATCAGCCTGCAGTTCTGCCTTGGCGATGAAATAGGGATTCGCATCGCAATACGCCAGCCGTCCGGAGGCGCTCGCCTGGCACTGCTGGTAGCTTGAAAAACTGCAATCGCCGTGTCCTGCGCCGTAATCGCAGCCCTTGATACAGAATGGATAATCCCGCGCTGCGGCAGGTAGCGCGGCGGTCATCGAGGTGGCGCAACACAGCATCAGCGCCTGTAATGCCCTCCGCATGGCCTCCTCGATTCCCTTGGGTGTCACCGATCAGTAAGAAGGATAAACCGAGCGCACGCGAGGACCGCGATAGGCACGCGGGTCGGGATCGCCGGCGTTGAAATAGGGATTCTCGACGCAATAGAGAAACCGTCCCGAAGCCGTGGCCTGACACTGCTGGTAGCTGTCGAAGGTGCAGTTGCTGAGACCCGGGTGCTCGGTGCCCTGAATGCAAAACGGATGGCGGGTGCCGACCGCTCCGGCCGGCGCGCTGCCGATCATGGCCAATCCGCTCGCCGCGAGCATAGCCAAAACCAAGTTACGCATGAAAATCTCCTTTCGGCGCCAGCCGCTTGTTTGTCGATTCTTCAGATGCAACCCAAACCGGGCGCGCGAGTTCCCGTCAACTCACGATGTTGCGCGAAGTGTTCCGGGTATCCAATTCGCGCCTCGATCATACGCAATTGGAAGGGCCATTCCGTGAGCGGAATGCGGCGCGGCGGGGAAGTTGATCCGATTCGGGTTTGAACTGGCGACGATCGAAGAGAGGTCGCTGGTTCAGCGGCCGTGCAGGTCGTGCGCGCGGCAGTGAGTAACCAATTAACGATCAGGTCATCCTCCAAATCGATCGATTACCAGCCTCTTGACAGACTGGAACAAAGGAGGAACAATGTTCTTCTTATGTTCCGTATCAGGAGGTAGGCATGTTGAAGATATTCGTGGAAGAGGCTGCGGCACTGGCGTCGATCACACTTTTCGTCGGGATGATCGCCATCTGGGCGCAGCTGATTCCCCAACTCTGAGGCAACCCCGGGCGCCCGGCCAGGATGGCAGGGCGCGGCCCGCAAGACAGGGGTTCGGGAATAAAGACAGGGGCTGGGGAAAACTGGGAAGGCGGGCATCAATTGCCCATTCCGCGTGGACACATTGAGCCCGAGGCATCACCATTGAGGAGCGAGTCGGCCTTCGAGGCTGACAGCGCTCCCTCAAGCCCAGTGATCGCTTTAAGTCCATGATGCAGAAGCCTTCGGCGACCATGTCCAATGCCGGATTTGTCCATCTTCACGTCCATTCGGCCTATTCGCTGCTGAAGGGGTCGATCAAGATCCAGAAGCTTGCCGAACTGGCCAAGGCCGACCGCCAGCCGGCGCTGGCGCTGACCGACACCGACAACATGTTCGGGGCGCTGGAATTTTCCGACAAGATGGCCGGCTATGGCATCCAGCCCATCATCGGCTGCGAGTTGGCGGTTGATTTCGGCGATCAGGACCCGAGCGCGCGCAATGCACTCGCGGCGGGGCCGGCGCGGATCGTGCTGCTGGCGGCGCGGGAACGCGGCTATCGCAGCCTGATGCGGCTGAATTCGCGGGCGTTCCTCGAAACCCCGATCCATCAGTCTCCCCACATCAAGTTCGAATGGCTGCAGGGCGACGCCGAGGACCTGATTGTCCTGACCGGCGGTCCGGAGGGGCCGATCTCGCTGGCGATCGATGCCGATCATGCTGAACTCGCGGCAACCCGTTGCGACCGGCTGGCGAGCCTGTTCGGCGACCGGCTCTATATCGAATTGCAGCGCCACGGCATCGAGAAGGAACGCCGCACCGAGGCCGCGCTGATTGATCTTGCTTATGCCAAGGGCTTTCCGGTCGTCGCAACCAACGAGCCGTATTTCGCCACCGCAGACGATTACGAAGCCCACGATGCGCTGCTCTGCATCGCCGGCGGGCGTCTCGTCGCCGAAACCGATCGCGATCAACTGACCCCGGATCACCGCTTCAAGACCCGCGCCGAAATGGCGGTGCTGTTCGCCGACGTGCCGGAGGCGCTGGCCTCCACGGTCGAGATCGCCGAGCGCTGCTCGTTCCGCCCCGTCACGCGCAAGCCGATCCTGCCGCGCTTTACGGTCGGCGCCGGCAGCAACGCTGCGGACGCGGAAAGCGACGAGGCGGCGGAATTGCGCCGTCAGGCCGACGAAGGCTTGAGCAGCCGCCTCAGGGTACATGGCCTCTCGCAGGGCGCTTCCGAGGAGGACTACCGCGCCCGGCTCGCCTTCGAGATCGATGTCATCACCCGGATGAACTATGCGGGCTACTTCCTGATCGTCGCGGATTTTATCCAGTGGGCGAAGGCCGAAGGCATTCCGGTCGGGCCGGGCCGTGGCTCCGGCGCGGGCTCGCTGGTCGCCTGGGCGCTGACCATTACCGATCTCGACCCGATCCGGTTCGGCCTGCTGTTCGAGCGGTTTCTCAATCCCGAGCGCGTGTCGATGCCCGACTTCGACATCGATTTCTGCCAGGACCGGCGTGGCGAGGTGATCGATTACGTCCAGCAGCGCTATGGTCGCGATCAGGTCGCGCAGATCATTACCTTCGGGACGCTGCAGGCGCGGGGCGTGCTGCGCGACGTCGGTCGCGTATTGCAAATGCCCTATGGGCAGGTCGACAAGCTGACAAAACTGGTGCCGCAAAATCCCGCGGCGCCGGTGACGCTGGCGGCGGCGATCGCAAGCGAGCCCAAGCTGCAGGCGTTTCGCGACGAAGACCCGGTGGTGGCGCGCGCCTTCGATATCGCGCAGCGTCTCGAGGGCCTGACCCGGCACGCGTCCACCCATGCCGCGGGTATCGTGATCGCCGACCGTCCCCTGAGCGAACTGGTCCCGCTCTACCGCGATCCGAAATCCGACATGCCGGTGACCCAGTTCAACATGAAATGGGTTGAACCCGCAGGATTGGTGAAGTTCGACTTCCTCGGCCTCAAGACGCTGACGGTGCTTGATGTCGCCGTGAAACTGCTCAAACAGCGTGGCGTCGATGTCGATCTCGCGACCCTGCCGCTCGACGATGCCGCCAGTTACCAGATGCTGGCCAGAGGCGATGTGGTCGGCGTGTTCCAGGTTGAAAGTCAGGGCATGCGGCGGGCGCTGGTCGACATGCGGCCCGATCGGTTCGAGGACATCATCGCTTTGGTGGCGCTGTATCGTCCGGGCCCAATGGCGAACATTCCGACCTATTGCGCCCGCAAGCATGGCGACGAAGAGCCAGAATATCTGCATCCGATGCTGGAGCCGATCCTGAAGGAGACCTTCGGCGTCATCATCTACCAGGAGCAGGTGATGCAGATCGCGCAGCTCATGGCCGGTTATTCGCTCGGCGAAGCCGACCTGTTGCGTCGTGCCATGGGCAAGAAAATCCGCTCGGAGATGGAGAAACAGCGCGCGGGTTTCGTCGCGGGCGCGCAAAGGAATAACGTCCCGAAAGGACAGGCGGATACCATCTTTGAACTGCTTGCGAAGTTCGCTGACTACGGCTTCAACAAGAGCCACGCCGCGGCCTATGCACTGGTGTCGTATCACACCGCCTACATGAAGGCGCATTACCCGGTCGAATTCCTCGCAGCGTCGATGACGCTCGACCTCAGCAACACCGACAAGCTCTCGGAGTTTCGCGCCGAAGCGCAACGGCTCGGGATCAAGGTCGAGGCGCCCTCGGTCAATCGCTCGGGTGCTACTTTTGAAGTCAGCGAGGGCACCATCTATTACGCGCTCGCCGGGTTGAAGGGCGTTGGCGCGCAGGCGGTCGACCTCATCGTGGAGGCGCGCAAGGACGGGCTGTTCACCTCGCTGGCCGATTTCGCGGCAAGGGTTAATCCGCGTGCGATCAACAAGCGCGTGATCGAGAGCTTAGCTGCGGCCGGCGCGTTTGACGCGCTGGATTCCAATCGTGCGCGGGTGTTTGCAGGCTCGGAGGCGATCCTGGCGGCATGCCAGCGCAGCCATGAAGCTGCGACCGTGGGGCAGAACGACATGTTCGGCGGTGCGGCCGACGCGCCGACCATCATGCTGCCGCAGGTCGAGCCGTGGCTGCCGGCCGAGCGGCTGCGGCGCGAATACGACGCGATCGGATTTTTCCTCTCGGGCCATCCGCTGGACGACTACGCCACCGTCTTGAAACGCCTGAGGGTGCAGTCCTGGGCGGAATTTTCGCGCGCGGTAAAGACCGGCGCGACTGCGGGCAAGGTTGCGGCAACGGTGGTGTCCCGGATGGAGCGGCGTACCAAGACCGGCAACAAGATGGGCATCATCGGACTGTCCGATCCGACCGGCCATTTCGAAGCCGTGCTGTTTTCCGAAGGGCTTGCGCAGTATCGCGAGGTGCTGGAGCCGGGTGCGGCGGTGCTGTTGCAGCTCGGGGCCGAGCTGCAGGGTGAGGATGTCCGCGCCCGCGTGCTGCACGCCGAACCGCTGGATGCCGCCGCGGCGAAAACCCAGAAGGGGTTGCGCATATTCGTCCGCGACACGCGGTCGCTGGAATCGATCGCCAGGCGGCTGCAGATGCCCGAGGCAGCCCCGCAGGGCGGGTCTGCCCGTAGTGGCGCGCCGGCGAAACCGGATCCGGCAGCGGCAAGCGGAGCCAACGGCGACGTGTCGCTGGTGTTGATGCTCGACCTCCAGACCGAAGTGGAAATGAAGCTTCCGGGCCGCTTCAAGGTGTCGCCGCAGATCGCCGGCGCGATCAAGGCGGTTTCCGGCGTAGTGGATGTGCAGACGCTGTAGGTCGTGTAAGCAAGGTAGGCAGTGCGCGCCGACTAGACTAGAGCATGATGTGTTGAACTGGATCGGTTCGTCCCGTAAGCGCGAGGCACTAACGATCTCGTGTGCCGGACCCGGCATACCGTCCCTTCGGCGGTGCACGGCAGGGCCTGGACAAAAAATCGCGAAAACAACCCCATGCAAAGTAGAGTGAACCCCGGCTCGCAGCACTCCTGCTGCGCTACGTCCGGGCGCGAGAAGAAAAATGCGTCGTCGTCATGGCCCCAATCTAATCTCATCTAGCCGACGTTCAGCACGATGTCGAACACCACCAATTTCGACTCGGGTTCCATCTCAGCAGTCGGCGGCAACAGCTTGGTGATCAGCAATTCGGTTCTTCCCGCGGCTTGCAGCAGGCGATCCGTTTTGTTGTAGGGGTCGCCTTCAAAA
>DATHHQ010000289.1:0-5975 GCA_035490095.1 Bradyrhizobium sp. | reverse complement strand
CAATCTGCTTCCGCCGCTTGCGGTAAGGATGCTGAGGGTCGGGGATGAAGTGGGGGATCTTGCCTCCATCGTGCGTCAGGCGTCGCATTTCTATGAGCACAAGCTCGGCATGGGCCTCGACAGGCTGATGGGCGCGATCGGACCCGCCACGATTGTTGTTGTCAGCATTGTCATCGGTACGTTGATCGTATCGATCATGAGCGCGCTCCTCAGCATCACGGAGCTTGCGCAATGATGAGGGCCGCAGGGATAGATCGGGTTCTGCAGCGGAAACCTCGAACGCGGACTACCGATCGACGCGCCGGCTTCACGCTCATCGAGGTCGTGGCCGTGATGCTCATTATCGCATTGGTCGCGTCGCTTGCGGTCACGATGATGCCCGGCACTGGACGAGGCCGGCTCAAGGCCCTGACGCTCGAAACCGCCGCGCTGCTTCGGCGCGAGCGTCTCGGTGCAGTTCTGACGGGGCGAGACCGTCAGGTGTCCATCGATGGCGAGCGTCGCGTTCTGGTCGGCGATGGTGGCGATGTCGTCGCAATCCCGCGCGACGTCGTCCTCGACATCCTCGGCGTCGACGCATTGTGGTCGGGGCGCCAGGCTGTCGTGCGTTTTAATCCGGACGGAGCCTCGACCGGAGCGGTGCTGAAACTGTCACGTGAAAAGGCCGAATATGAAATTCGCGTCAATTGGTACACCGGCGGCGTCGCGATCGCACCGTGACAGCGGCGGCAACGGGCAGGCGGGTTTCACCCTGCTCGAGGCCCTCGTTGCGTTGGCGCTGGTTCTCGCTTTTGCAGCCGTGCTTGGTCCGCACTTGTCTCAGGCGCGCCGCATCATGGCCCAGGCCGACGGCCGCGTCGCGGCGCAAGTTCTGCTGCGTTCGCTGCTCGATGCTCCTTTCGACCGTTCCGGCCTGGTGAAGGCCTCGCGGGACGGCGAAACCGGCGGACTGCGATGGCGTATCGTCGCCGAACCGGTTGTCGCCGCCGCGCCCGGCGCACCGGACCGACCGAATTGGCTGGCGTTTCGCATGATGGCAAGTGTGGCGTGGGGCTCCGGCCAGGCCATTACGGCGGAAACAATACGGCTCGGCAGGCCGCCGCCGGAGTAATGAAAATGCAGCGGGACCAAACGCGTGCCGGATGTGATGGCTTCACCTTGGTGGAGGTTCTCGCCGCGCTTGCGATCGCCTCCGTGATCATCATGGCCAGCACTGCGCTGATTCACAACGTGGCGCTGTTTTTCGACCGCGGAACCCGGGGTGTGACCGAAGCGGAGCGCCTGATGCTCGCTGTCGAGCGTCTGGCTGGCGATTTCAGCTCGGCCCGCTTCATTTCGCGAAGAACCGAGGACGGTGCCGCCGCCGCTGCCTTCGCCGGCGAACCGGCCAGCAGTGAACGGCCGGCGAGCATCATCTTTGTCGGGGCCGGCCGCGCTGCGTCGGGGTCGCGCGACGACGACCTCATCAGTTTGATGGTCGAGGAGGACGGTGAAGTCAGGCGCCTGGTCCGACGTCGTGCGACCTGGCCCGGACCGCGCGCGCGCTTCGAGGATGTGACGCCACAAGATCCCGTCGTTCTGATCGAGGGCAAGTTGGACATTTCATTCGTGTTCGGGCGCGTCACGCCGGATGGCGCCCTCGCGTGGTACGCCAGCTGGGCTGGAGAATGGGTGTTGCCTCGCTATGTGCGGCTGATTCTGCGGGACCGGGCCACTGGCGCCGATCTGCTCGGCGAAGCCGATTTCGTGATTCGCGCCAATGCTCCCGCGGCTTGCGGGCGATCCGACGCGGCTGTGGCTTGCCTGTCCGTCGCGCCTTCGGTGCAGAGCGACGCATCCGAACCGGAAAGGCAAGTGCGATGAAACGCAGCGATCCGCGCCGCGGCGTGATTTTGGTGACTGTGTTGTGGTCGATCGCGCTGCTGTCGGCGCTTGCGATGGCGGCGTCGGTCACCTTCCGCGGGTTCGCGGGCGTCATGGCGGTCGAGCGCGATCGCGTGCAGGGCGACGCGCTGCTGTCGGCGGGGCTCGAGACGGCTGCCGGCATCATCGACACGCTGGGCGATGCCCCGCTCTTGGATATCGAGGCGAAGGTCAACCTTGCCACCGGTTCGGTACGCTCGCGCCTCAGCGATGAGGGTGGCCGCATCGACGTTGGAAAAGCACCCGCCGTCGTTCTCGCTGCGCTGTTGCGCTCCGTCGGTGCTACGGAGGCCGCGGCGAACGATGTCGCGCAGCGAATCGTTGAACGACGCTATCCCGGCAATGCGGCTCGTCCGAATACCGCGGTTCGTTCGACCAATGCCGCCACCAGGACGCCGGGAACGGGGCAGCCGTTTTCCGACGTGCGGCAGCTCCAGCTCATTCCCGGAATGCTCCCGGACTGGGTGGCTGCAATTGCGCCGCTTGCGACCGTATTCGGCGGCGAAACCGTAAATCCGCTCACCGCGCCACCGGGCGTCATCGCGGCACTCCCTGGAGTCGAGAGAGATCAGGTCGCCGCGTTTCTCAAGGCACGCCGCAGTTTTCCGGCGGATGTCGATCGGCTCGTGCAGCTTGTCGGGCCGGCGCAACGTTATCTGGCGGTCAAGCCGCCGCGCGTCGCGTCGGTGGAGCTCATGGCCGAACTCGCGAACGGCTATGCCGTTGCCGCTCGGTCGGTGATCGCTGTCCTGCCTCAGGATAGCCAACCTTATCGCGTACTTGTCTGGACCCCGGTGCCATCCCCCAGGCTCCTTTAGGGGATCGTCCGAAAGCGCAAAGGCAGAGTCATGCGTATCGGCGCTATCTTGAGACGATGGATCGAAATCCTTGCGACGCTGTATCTGGCCTGGCGTGAAGGCCGGCGTGAACATCGCTCGCTGATCGTCACGCGCCAGAACCAGCATGTCTTCATTCGGCGAGCGGAGCCGAACCGAGACGCGATGCTGCGGGACGCTCAGGCAGGGAAGATCCTCGCGACCTTGACCCTCGGAACGGGAGTTTCGGCGGACGTGTCGCGCGCGGTTAACAATAATTTTGTCGTTCTCGAATTTCCTGCCGACAAGGTCGTGGTGCGGCGAATCACCGTGCCGGCGCAGGCGCGCAAGTTCCTGTCTGGAGTCATCCGCAACCAGATCGAGCGCCTGTCGCCCTGGCCAGCCAATGACGTCGTGTATGGGTTCGCGGCCGAAGCGGGTGCAGCAGATGCCGCGGCCGTCGAGGTACGAATTCTCATGGCGGCGCGCAGCGATGTCGACGCGGCGCGGCAGGATCTGGTCGCGCTAGGCATACCGGTCGATCGGGTCGTGGCGCGTGACTCGGATAGTGAAGCCAGCGATGAGGTCACGGGTTCGGTAACGTTGTGGTCGCGGCTTGCGGACACGTCGCGTGACAGCCTTGGCGGCGTGGCCCGGACCATTGGTATCGGGATTGCCGCCTCAATGACGGCGAGTGCCGTTCTGAGTTTGTGGGCGTTGGCGTCGGCCGCCTCGATTCGAAATGAGAGTGAGGACATGGCCGCCCGCTCCAAGGTCTTGCAGCGACAGGTTCAAACCGGCCGTTCGGCATCTTCGATGGCATCAATGCCGCCGGCAGAGCGGGCGTGGCTCTCTAAAGAGATGTCCATATCCAGCGTGATCGTGATGGAAGCGCTGTCTCGGGCCCTGCCCGAATCCGCCTATGTCACCGAAATCCGCCTGGAAAAGGAAAACCTCCGGATTATGGGGCTGGCCGATGATGCTCCGGGATTGCTCGCACCACTCGAGCGATCCGAGCATATGACCGACGTCCATTTCTTTGCGCCGACGGCGCGAGGGCCGGACGGCAAACTTTTCAGGTTTTCCATCGAAGCGCGCGTCGAACCGCGCATCAAGGTTGGGGAGGATTGAGGTATGCCGAGACTCGACCGCGAGCAGGCAATTTCCGTCGCGGTTCTTGTTCTGCTGCTTCTGGTGTCCGCGTCCGTGGTGGGGATGTTGTTTCAGACGCGCGCCGATGCATTGCAAGAAAGTTCCGAACGTCGCGAGATGCTGTCGCGTCTCGAAGCCAGGCTGCGCGAACACGCAAGTCGGCCGACCGCAGCGGCGCCACCCACGGCATTCCTCGATGCGTCGACCCCGGGCCTGGCGAGCGCGCAACTGCAATCCTATCTCGCGCAATTGGCCGGCGATCAACGTGCCAGCCTTGTTTCGTCCGGCGGAGAAGCCGCCAAGCGCGACGACGCACCTGATACGATCCGGCTGCAGGCCACGCTTGATATGAACCTGCAGTCGTTGCGCGCGGTGCTGTATCAGCTTGAAAGCGGAACGCCGTATGTATTTGTGGATGCGCTGGCGGTGCAGCCGATCGGCGCAACAGCGGGTCGTGCCGCCGAAGATCCGCTGTTGCGGACCACTTTGAGCTTGCGCGCATTTTGGCGGCGAGGTGCGCCGTGAGATATTCCCGACCGCCGGCGGCATTTATGCTTCTCCTGTTCTTGTCGGCCTCGGCGCTCAGCACCGCCGCGAGAACCGAAGAGCAGGGACAGTCCGCCGCTGCGCCCACCAATCCCATTGCGGCGCAACCCCTGGACCAGCTGTCAACGATACTCGATCGCCCGCTGTTTTCGCCGAGTCGTCGTCCGCCTGCGCCGCCACCTCCGCCGGTCGCGCAGGCGCCCCCGCCGCCCGCACCGCCGCCTCCGCCGCCGGACCTCGTTCTTTTTGGTGTTGTGATGGACGGGGAGGGCGCCCGCGCCGTCGTTCGCGCCGGAGCGGACAAGAAAATCTTGCGCGCGCAGATCGGCGACGACATCGAAGGATGGAAGGTCAGTCAGATCGAGGGACGCAAGGTGGTGTTGTCGCTTGACGGCCGCTTCGCCACCTTCAAGCTTTTCAACGATGATCGCGGGAGATCGGAGTCTGGCGGCGGGCCAGCTTCAGCCGCACCGGGCGAGCCGAAAAATTCGCAACGACAGATTCAGGCGCAGCAAACTCCACCGCAGGCTGGTGCACCGCAACCTGGTCAGCCGAAAAAACGTCGGCGGAGCCGAGAGTAAGTTCGGCTTCATGCTGGTTGCACAGAGTATTTCTTACACCAAAAAATTAGCGCTTGTGCGCAAAATGGTCTTTGCTTTGCCGCATATATCGCAGTGCTCGCCGCACAATGCTCGCAGAATGCCCATTGTTATCGATGACAATCGTTTAGGATTTGATCAGCAGGCACCTGATGGCTCGCCTGCCGATCGGCTTTGTTGACTCGCTATCTGAGTACGCGGGCGTTCGCCGTCGATGTGGTCATGGGGCGCCACGGCGAGGAGTAGTGTGGTGGGTAGCTTGCATGGGTGGGGTCTGGTTGAGTTTCCACGGGCTTGCGTCGTAGCCTCGATCTTCCTCGCGTTGGCCGGCTGTGTCACGTCGAACGTAAATCCCACGGCTGGTATCGCGCCCGTCGATGCGATGGATTCTGTTCGCAACACCGATTTCAGCGCGCGCTTTCCAATCGCGGACGAGGGGGATTCCGGCAGGAAGAGGGAATCTACTCAACCCTTCTTGTTTCCGGGCTCGGACGTGGCGCCAGATCCGCAACGCGATCGCGATCCGGATATGCGGTCTGCCTCGCTGCAGCCCGCCGCATTTATCAAGGGCGATGGCGTCGAGATGAATTTCGACGGTGCCGATGTGCAGACGGTCGCGAAGACCCTGCTCGGAGATATTCTCCAGCTCAATTTCGTCGTCGATCCACGTGTCCAGGGCAACGTAACGCTGGCGTCGGCCGGTCCAATCCCTCGCAAGGACGTGCTGCCGGCGTTCGAAAGCGTCTTGCGAATGTCGAACGCCGCGATCGTGCACTCCGGCAATCTGGTGAAGATCGTTCCGATTCCCGAGGCCGGCGCCGGTGGCGCGATCAGCGTCGGGGCAGGGGAGCCAGGCTTCGGCGTTTCGCTGGTGCCTCTGCTCTACACCTCGGCTTCGACGGTGGCGAAAACGGCCGAGAGCTTTCTGTCACGTCCGGGC
>DATHHQ010000288.1:0-13678 GCA_035490095.1 Bradyrhizobium sp. | reverse complement strand
CCATCGCAGTCCTTTCGGCTTGACTAAA
Source organism: Bradyrhizobium sp. (assembly GCA_035490095.1). Lineage (GTDB taxonomy): Bacteria > Pseudomonadota > Alphaproteobacteria > Rhizobiales > Xanthobacteraceae > Bradyrhizobium. The sequence continues at coordinate 13,650 of DATHHQ010000288.1, read as the reverse complement.
CTCACAGACCACGGTTAATCAAATCTCAATGTTCTTCTTATGTTCTATCCCGCTCATTCCCGGATGCAACTTAAACCTCCATGGCCAAATCCGCCCTCTCCTTTGTCTGCCAGAACTGCGGCGCCGCCTATAACCGCTGGCAGGGCAAGTGCGAATCCTGCGGCGAGTGGAACACGCTGTCCGAGGAGGACACGACGGGCTCGACCACCATGCCGGTCTCGATCCGCTCCAAGCGCAAGGGCCGGCTGTTCGCGCTTGAGACCCTCACCGGCAAGAGCTTTGAAGCCCCTCGCCTCGCCTCCGGCATGGCGGAACTCGATCGCGTCACCGGCGGCGGGTTTGTCCGGGGCTCGGTGCTGCTGGTCGGCGGCGATCCCGGCATCGGCAAATCGACGCTGCTGACGCAGGCAACCTCCCTGATGGCGCGGGCCGGCCATCGCGCGGTTTACATATCAGGCGAAGAAGCGGTGGCGCAGGTGCGGCTGCGCGCCGAGCGTCTTGGCCTTGCCGATGCGCCGGTGCAGCTTGCCGCGGAAACGTCCGTCGAGGACATCGTCTCGACGCTGTCGCAAGGGCCGGTGCCGCGCCTGATCGTGATCGATTCGATCCAGACCATGTGGACCGACACGGTGGAATCAGCACCCGGCACGGTGACACAGGTGCGCGCTTCGGCGCAGGCGCTGATCCGGTTCGCGAAGAAGTCCGGCGCCACCATCATCCTGGTCGGCCATGTCACAAAGGACGGCCAGATCGCGGGGCCGCGCGTGGTCGAACACATGGTCGACGCGGTGCTGTCGTTCGAGGGCGAAGGCTCGCAGCAATTCCGGATTCTGCGCGCGGTCAAGAATCGGTTCGGCCCCACCGACGAAATCGGCGTGTTCGAGATGACGGGCCTGGGTTTGCGCGAAGTCTCCAATCCGTCCGAGCTGTTTTTGTCCGAGCGCGATCTCGGCAGTCCGGGCACGGCGGTGTTCGCAGGTATCGAAGGCACCCGCCCGGTGCTGGTGGAGTTGCAGGCGCTGGTGGCGCCGACCACGCTCGGCACCCCGCGCCGCGCGGTGGTGGGCTGGGATCCGAGCCGGCTTTCGATGGTGCTGGCGGTGCTGGAAGCCCACTGCGGCGTCAAGCTGTCGGGTTATGACGTCTATTTGAACGTGGCGGGCGGCCTGCGGGTCCAGGAGCCCGCGGCCGATCTCGCTGCTGCCGCCGCCCTGGTGTCGTCGCTGGTCAATGCACCGCTGCCGACCGACGCGGTGTATTTCGGCGAGATTTCGCTGTCGGGCGCGGTCCGGCCGGTGGCGCAAACCTCGGCCCGCCTCAAGGAAGCGGCAAAACTCGGATTCGGCCGCGCCGTGCTGCCCGAATCGGCGCGCGGTGACGTCGGCGGCGATGCAGGCCTGGTCCTCAATACCGTGGGTGGATTAACCAGCCTGGTCGCGGATATCGCTGCGCGCGGCACTCCCAGAGGAAACCGGCCGGAAAACAAGGACGGCGCGGCGGTGGAGAAAAATGCCACACCTGCGAGATTCCGGCGTCAGGAGGGCTAGCCGGGCGTGACCTTGCCCGCCCTCGCCGCTATACAACCCGCGCGCAAGGCGGAGATGACACACGGTTCCCGATCTTGCGGGACATGCCATATCACCGTCACTTAGGACGGCACCGACACGCCGATTCGCGGTTTTGGGCTTACGAGCGGACCTGACTAGCCGATGCCGATAACGATACTCGATCTCGTCCTGCTCGCCGTGATGCTGATTTCCGGCTTGCTCGCGATGGTGCGCGGCTTCATGCGCGAGATCCTGTCGATCGCGGCATGGGGTGCTGCGGCGGTGGTCACGCTTTACGCATTTTCGAAGCTGCTGCCGACCGCCAAGACCTATTTCAACAATGACACCGTCGCCGCGGTGGTCGTGGTCGCCGGCGTGTTCATCGGCACCCTGATCGTGGTTTCCATCGTTACCGTGCGGATTTCCGACATGATCCTGGATTCCCGGATCGGGGCGCTCGACCGCACCCTCGGGTTCCTGTTCGGACTGGCGCGAGGCCTGCTGATCGTGGTCGTCGCGTTCCTGTTCTTCAGCTGGCTGGTTCCGGACAAGCAACGGCCCGATTGGGTGACCGGGGCGAAGTCCCGGGTGGTGCTGCAGGGAACTGGGGATTGGCTGATGTCGCTCTTGCCGGATGACCCCGAGAACACCATCTTGAAGAGATTCAAGAAGAATAAACCAGATGATGAACAAACTGACGCCGAACCGGCGACGCCGGCCACCGGTGATGGCTATACCAAGCCTGCCCGGGACAGTCTCAAAAAGCTGATAGAGAAACCCGCGGCGCGTTGATATCAGGCCAAAAGAGAGGCGCGATGGACGAGATACAGAGCCCTTCCGATGAAGCCGCAGAAAGCGACCTGAATCTCGGCGACCTGAACCTCGGCCCAACCAATCTGACCTCGCTGGATTCCGGCCTGCAAGATTCCGATTTGGAAGGCGACACGCTGCGCGAGGAATGCGGCGTGTTCGGCATCTTCGGCCACCCCGATGCCGCCGCGATCACCGCACTCGGATTGCACGCTCTGCAGCATCGCGGCCAGGAGGCCGCGGGCATCGTTTCCTTCGACAGAGGCCGATTTCACTCCGAGAGGCGGCTCGGCCTCGTCGGCGACACCTTCTCCCGCCGCGAGGTGATCGACCGGCTGCCGGGCACCTCGGCGGTCGGCCACGTCCGCTACTCCACCACCGGCGAGACCATCCTGCGCAACGTGCAGCCGCTGTTCGCCGAACTCAATGCCGGCGGATTCGCGGTCGGCCATAACGGCAATCTCACCAACGGGCTGACCCTGCGCCGCGAACTGGTGCGCAACGGCGCCATGATGCAATCCACCACCGACACCGAGGTCATCCTGCACCTGGTGGCGCAGTCCAAGCGCAACCGCTTCATCGACCGCTTCATCGAGGCCTTGCGCGCGATCGAGGGCGCCTACTCGCTGGTGTCGCTGACCAACAAGAAGCTGATTGGCGCGCGCGATCCGCTCGGCATCCGCCCGCTGGTGCTGGGCGAACTCGACGGCTGCCCGATCCTGGCGTCGGAGACCTGCGCGCTCGACATCATCGGCGCGAAATACGTCCGCGACGTCGAGCCCGGCGAAGTCATCGTGTTCGACGAGCAGGGCGCGCAAAGCCATAAACCGTTTCCGCCAAAGCCGCCGCGGCCCTGCATCTTCGAGTACATCTACTTTTCGCGGCCGGATTCCATCGTTGGCGGGCGGTCCGTGTATGAAGTCCGCAAAGCGTTTGGCGCGCAGCTCGCGCGTGAAAGCCATGTCGAGGTCGATGTCGTGGTGCCGGTGCCGGATTCCGGCGTGCCTGCCGCCGTCGGCTACAGCCAGCATTCCGGCGTGCCGTTCGAGCTCGGCATCATCCGCAATCACTATGTCGGCCGTACCTTCATTCAGCCGACCCAGAGCGTGCGCGAACTCGGCGTACGCATGAAGCATAATGCCAACCGCGCCGCGATCGAAGGCAAGCGCATCATCCTGATCGACGATTCGCTGGTGCGCGGCACCACCTCGAAAAAGATCGTCCGCATGATGCGCGATGCCGGCGCCAGGGAAGTCCACTTCCGCCTCGCCTCGCCGCCGATCATTCACCCCGATTACTACGGCATCGATCTGCCGGACCGTGGCGGATTGCTGGCGGCGACGCATAACCTCGAAGAGATGCGCGACATCATCGGCGCCGATTCGCTGGCGTTCCTGTCGATCGACGGCATGTATCGCGCCATGGGCGAACCCGGCCGCGATCCGTTAAATCCGAAATTCGCGGACCATTGCTTCACCGGTGTCTATCCCACGCACCTCACCGATCACACCCAGCACGAACCGCAGCCGCGGCAATTGTCGCTGCTGGCGGAGGCGAGCTGAGCGCGCGCGGTGTCGTCCCCGCGAACGCGGGGATCCATAACCCCTGGCCTTCGTCGTACCAACAAAGTTAGACACGACCGCCTTCTCCTATCATGACCCTCACGGCGTATGGGTCCCCGCGTTCGCGGGGACGACTACGGAGAGGATTGCTCGAGCGGACGCGCGAACTACTCCGCCGCCATTGCGCACAGCGTCGTCACCGTCTTCCAGTTTCGCGTCGTCGCACCGACCGACAGCACTTTTTCAATCGCCGTGTTCGACAATTTGGTCTGACCGTAGTTGATCGGACAGTGCAGATAGATCTCCTGCTTCACCAGTCGATATTCGTCGCGGGTTCCCGCCAGCGCGTCGAGCTTTTGAAGCGCGGGTTTCGACGGCACGCTGCCCAGGAACGTCACGTGCAATTTCGTGATATCGAGCGCTTTCTGTTTCAGGAAAGGATTGCCGGCGACGATTTTTGTCATTTCAGATGCGCTGCGGATGACGACGGTAACCGGCAATCGCGCCTCGGCGTCGATCAGCGCCTTGAGCGTCCGCGCCAGTTTCGGCGCGGCCACCCGTGATGAAAAAACGATGTTACCGCTCTGGACATAGGTCTGGACGCTCTGCAAACCGGCATCCTCGCAGGCTCCTCGCAACCAGTCCATCTTGAGCGAATTGCCGCCAACGTTGACACCCCGCAACATGGCGACATAGACGGTCATATCGAACTCCCTGGAAACAGGGCCCCAGCGCGTTTGATTTTCGTGGCATATCGTAACATAAGTTCCCTCGACCATGTCCCTCCCCCTCGCCTCCCGTATCGCTCTCGTCACCGGCGCCTCGCGCGGCATCGGCTATGCCACCGCGCGCGCGCTGGCCAAAGCCGGCGCGCACGTTGTTGCGATTGCGCGAACCCAAGGCGGCCTCGAGGAACTCGACGACGAGATCCGAAGGGATGGCGGAGCTGCGACCCTGGTGCCGCTCAATCTGACCGACTTCGACGGCATCGCGCGGCTTGGTGCTGCGCTGCATGAACGCCACGGCAAGCTCGACATTCTCGTCGGCAATGCCGGGGTCGCCGGCCCCTCGTCGCCGCTCGGGCATATCGAACTGAAATCGTGGAACGAGGTGATGGCGATCAACGTGTCAGCGAATTTTCAGTTGATCCGCTGCATGGAACCGTTGCTGAAAAAGTCCGACGCCGGCCGCGCGGTGTTCGTCACCTCGGGGGCCGCAAACAAAGCCAGCGCCTATCTCGGTCCGTATGCGGCCTCGAAAGCCGCGCTCGAAACGCTGGTGCGGGTTTGGGCCCGCGAAATCGCGGCGACGCCTGTGCGCGTCAACCTGTTCGACCCCGGCCCGATCCGGACGCGCATGCGCGCCACCGTATTCCCCGGCGAAGACCCGTTGACGCTCGATACCCCCGACCAGGCCGCCGAATTCATCGTGCCGATGTGCGCGCCCGACTGGACCGAGACCGGCAAGTTCTATGATTACAAGACGCGCACGCTGATGAGTTTTCGCGGACCGGCGTAGCGTCATGATGGGCACTGCGTTTTCCGCATGTTCAGATGTCATCCCCGCGAAAGCGGGGAACCAGTAAACACCAACGCCGGTGATTACTGGGTCGCCGCTTTCGCGGGCGATGACCGCTATTTGTGGAGCCGTCGTGCCCGCCAGCACATGCCCGCGCCCGCCCCCCGCAATTGACTCCCGAACCTCGCCGCTATTCACTGCCCGCCAAGCGGGAAACCCGCAGCAAAAATACGGGAGGATGCCATGACGCCGATGCACCATCGCCGTTATCAGAACCATGCCGTCGCACGTCTTTCCAGAACCATTGCCGTCTGCATCGCCGCCGCCGTGCTGATCGGCGCGCCGGCGCTTCCGCGCGCCGCGCATGCCGGCGAGATTCCGACCTTCGCGGTCGATGCGGCCTGGCCGAAGCCGTTGCCGAACAACTGGATCCTCGGTCAGGTCGGCGGCATCACGGTGGACTCGCAAGGACACATCTGGGTCATCCACCGGCCACGCTCGCTGACCGACGACGAGAAGGGCGCGACGCTGACGCCGCCGCGCTCGAAATGCTGCGTCTCGGCGCCGCCGGTGCTGGAATTCGACACCGATGGCAATCTGCTGCGCTCGTGGGGCGGCCCCGGCGAAGGCTATGAATGGGTCGGGCGCGAACACGGCATCGAAGTCGACGAAAAAGGTTTCGTCTGGGTCGGCGGCAATGCCGATAACGACAACGCCATTCTGAAATTCACCCTCGACGGCAAATTCGTGATGCAGATCGGTAAGATCGCGCCGAGCAAGGGCAGCAACGACACCACCCAGCTCGGCAAGCCCGCCGAGACCGCGATCGACAAGGAGGCCAACGAAATCTATGTCGCCGACGGCTACGGCAACCGCCTTCATCGTGTTCGATGCCACCACCGGCGCCTACAAGCGGCATTGGGGCGCCTACGGCAATCCGCCAAACGACGACAAGCAGCCGCCTTACGATCCGAAAGCGCCGGTGGCGCAGCAATTCGCCAATCCCGTGCATTGCGTGAAGCTCGCCAATGACGGGCTGGTCTATGTCTGCGATCGCATCAACGACCGCATCCAGGTGTTCAAGAAGGACGGCAGCTTCGTGAAGGAGTGGTTCTACGAGAAGAACACGCTCGGCAACGGCGCGGTATGGGATATCGCGATCTGGCCCGATCCGAAGCAGACCTATCTGTTGAGCGCCGACGGCGAGAACAACGAAGTCCGGGTGCTGAAGCGCGAGGATGGTGCCGTGGTGGGCAGCTTCGGGCGCAACGGCCGCAACGCCGGGCAATTCCACTGGATTCACGCCATGGCGGTCGACGCCAAGGGCAATGTCTACACCGCCGAGGTCGATACCGGAAAGCGGATCCAGAAATTCAGGCTGACCTCGGACGCGCTACGATAGGCGCATTGCGGCGCGGCGCCAGAAGGGCTATCGGGGCACCAGGATCGTTTGGTCGATCAAGTCCTTGGTAAGGCTCCGAAAAGAGAGCGATCCTGGTGTCAACATCTGGAGGGAATGAATGAAGACAACGCTCGCGCGGCGCACCGCCGCGCTTATCGCATGTGCCGGATTGGGGCTCGCTGCCCCCGCATTTGCCCAGGAAAAAACCGTCAAGATCGGCGTGCTGAACGACATGTCGAGCCTGTATGCCGACATCGGCGGCCCCAATTCGGTGGTCGCCATCAAGATGGCGGTCGAGGATTCCGGCCTGCTCAAGAAGGGCTGGAAGATCGACGTCCTCAGCGGCGATCATCAGAACAAGCCGGATGTCGGCGTCAACATCGCCCGGCAATGGCTGGACAGCGACAAGGTCGATGCCATCGCCGATACCCCGAATTCCGGCGTCGCACTGGCGGTGAACAACCTCGTCAAGGAAAAGAACGCGGTGCTGCTCAACTCCGGCGCCGCCACCGCCGATCTCACCGGCAAGGCGTGCACGCTGAACACGGTCTCCTTCGCCTACGACACCTACATGCTGGCCAACGGCACCGGCAAGGCGCTGACCAAGGCCGGCGGCGACAGCTGGTTCTTCCTCACCTCCGACTATGCGTTCGGCCACGCCCTGGAGCGGGATACCAGCGCGGTGGTTACCGCCAACGGCGGCAAGATCGTGGGCGGGGTCAAGCACCCGATCAACACTTCGGACTTCTCCTCGTTCCTGCTGCAGGCGCAGGCCTCGAAAGCCAAGGTCGTCGGTCTCGCCAATGCCGGCGGCGACACCACCAACGCGATCAAGCAGGCGGCCGAATTCGGCATCGTCGCCGGCGGCCAGAAGCTCGCAGCACTTCTGCTCTTCATCAACGACGTGCATTCGCTCGGGCTGAAGACCGCGCAGGGCCTGACGTTCACGGAATCCTTTTACTGGGACATGAACGACTCCACGCGCGCCTGGTCGAAGCGGTTCTCCGCATTGGCGAGCAAGAACGCGATGCCATCGATGACCCAGGCTGGCAACTACGCCATGGTGCTGCATTATCTCAAAGCCATGGAAGCGCTCGGCGGCAACCCGCATGACGGCGCCAAGGTCGTCGCCAAGATGAAGGAGCTTCCGACCGACGATCCGCTGTTCGGCAAGGGACCGCTCCGGATCGATGGCCGCAGGATCATTCCGGCCTATCTGTTCGAAGTGAAAAAGCCCGAGGAGTCGAAATATCCCTGGGACTATTACAAGACCATCGCCACGATCTCTCCGGAAGACGCCGCCAAGCCGCTCGAGGCAAGCGAGTGTCCGCTGGTGAAGAAGTAACGAACGCGCGGTCCGGCCGGACTCCTGACGTCCGGCCGGTCGCGTGTGGATTCCCTAACCGCGCCTAAGCCGTCCGCATCGAGGCAGATTCGACCAGAGTCAATTTGCTGAATGGGACGCCGGCTTTCAAAAGTCCGTCGCGATAATGGGCGACGTCGGCGGGATTTTTCCAACGGAAATTCCTTAAGTGCCGTTCGACGGTCAGGCTTGGAAAGTTGCCGAGCAGGACTTCGGCCGCCTTTGCGGCTTCCTCGGCTCGTCCGAGTTGCGCCAGCGCCGCCGCCCGTACCGCGAGCACTTGAAGATGATTGGGGTTCAAATACAGGGCTTCGCGCGCCCAGGACAGCGACGCATCATATTGTCCGACCAGGTAGTGGCTGAACGCGTTCAACGCCGCCCATTTATATCGGGGGTCGCTGTTGCCGCGCTGCACGGCCGTCGAAAACAGTTCGATGGCCTGCCGATGCTCGCCGATCACGAGGTGGGCAATTCCGAGTACGCCGCGGGCCCCCATGTCGTAGGGGTTCAACTTGACCGCCCGCTTTGCGGCTTCCATGGCGGCCTCGTAATTCCCATCCATCGCATGCATGTAGGACAAAATCGCAAATGCGAATGACGAACGCGGATCCAGGCGGACGCTGCTTTCCGCGAGGGTCATCGCCTCGGTCCACAATTGGCTGGTACTTTTGATCCATCCATACTGCACGCCCTGCACCATGATGGTGGCGAGATAGGCGCGTGCGATTGAAAGCGCCGGATCGAGCGCAATGGCCTCCCTGCACAGATCGATCGAGGCTTCGAAATCCGCTTTTGTGTGCTTGTAGTAGTGAGAAAGCCCCCTCAAGAAACGATCCCATGCGGTCAGATCGGTGGACGATGACCGCGCCGGAGCGGATGCTTCCGCACGATATATCTCCGGCGCCAGTGCAGCGGACAGGCTGGTGGTGATTTCATCCTGCATCGCGAACAGGTCGCCGATGTCCCGGTCATATCGACCGGTCCATAATTGCTCGCCATTCTCCGGAGCGATCAGTTCGGCGGTCACGCGAATTTTGGTTCCGGCACGCCGCACCGAACCCTGAATCAGGTAGGTCGCGTCAATCTCCCGCGCGATCAGGCGCGCGCTGAGACTTTTGCCCTTGAACGAAAAGGTCGAGTTTCGGCTCAGCACCCGATAAAACGATTGCAGCGAAAGCGCGTGGATCAGGTCCTCGGTGAGCCCGTCGGAAAAATATTCGTCGGTGCTGTCGCTGAGATTGGCGAACGGCAGCACGCCCACGATCGCGGTTCGATATTGCGCCGGCAGGTTCGAGGTGTTCTTCGGTTCCCGACCGCTGGTGTCGGACCCGCCCGGATCCCAGGTCCAGACATGCACCGGCTCTTCGATGTTCTTCAAACGGTGACTGCCAGCGTCGACAAGGGTGGCGCTGAGATGCTTGCCGGCCTCATGGTAGGCCTTCGCTGAAACGGCCACGCCGCCGGGAGCAGCAATCGCTTCAATGCGGACCGCGACGTTGACGCCGTCGCCGAATACTTCGTCTTCGTCGGCGATCACATCCCCCATGTGGACGCCCATACGGAATTGCATCATCCGGTCCGCGGGAAGGTGGTCGTTGCGTTCTGCCATCAGCGCCTGCATCGCGAGCGCGGACTCTATCGCCTCCACGATGCTCGGAAACTCGACCAGGAAACCGTCGCCGGTGTTCTTTACCAGCCGGCCGCCGTGATTGAGGATGATCGGGTATATCGCGCTTCGATGGGCCTTGAACGTGGCGTGTGTGCCAGCCTCGTCGGCGCCCATCATTCGCGAGTAACCGGCGACGTCGGCGCAGACTATCGCCGCTAGGCGTCTCTCCATTCTGCCGTGCTCCTGAACTGGCAGCGACCACGGTACGTGGTCGGCTAGCCGAATCCAATGATTTTAAAACACGCGGTTCCCAGCGGGAACCAGTCCGGACGCAGGTAATGCAATCGGCCTGGGATTGCCGTTTGGTATCACCGGCTGTTCCCTGAAGCCAGCGTGCGCGCTGCGATCAGCAATGCCAATAGCATGAGCAGCGCCGCCAACAGAAATGGCGCCCCCGGTAATTTCAGCGGCGCCTGGTTGCCGATGAAATAGGCGAATGTCAGCGTGAACAGAAACGGCCCGACAAGCTGCGACACGCTTTGCACGCTATTGGTCGCGCCTTGCAGCTGGCCCTGCTGGTCCGGCGCGACCAGTTGCGTCGTCAGCGCTTGTGTCGCCGCGCCTGCGACGCCCCATAACGCCATCACGGGTATGCCGAGCCAGAACAGCGGGCCAGTCGGCGCCGCGCCGTAAATCAGAAAGCCGACGGCGCCGCAGCCAAGGCCCAACAGCAGCGCCCGGCGCTCGCCGAAACGCCGCACCATCGGCCCGATCGCAGCACCCTGCACTGCTATTGAGCAGATGCCGACCATGGCCAGTGTCAGACCGACCGTCGTCGTATCCCAGCCATATCGATAGGTCGCATAGAGCACGAAGGTAGAGGGCAGGACCACATGCGCGACCTGGGCCAGGAAGTTCACCACCGACAATCCCGCGAGAATCCGGTCGGAGCGCAGCAGATGCAGCGCGCCCAGCGGATTCGCGCTTTTCCAGCGGAACGGCGAGCGCCGATCCGGCGGCAGCGATTCCGGCAGGATCAACAAGCCGTAAAGCGTGTTGGCAAAGCTCAGGCCCGCCGCGACCCAGAACGGCAACCGCGGATCCATGCCGCCGAGCAGCCCGCCGACCGCCGGTCCGAGAATGAAACCAGCGCCGAACGCAACGCCGACTTTGCCGAACACCGCGGCGCGCTGTTCGGCTGGCGTCACATCCGCGATGTAGGCGAATGCCGTCGAAACGCTTGCCGAGGTAATCCCCGAGATCACCCTGCCGACGAAAAGCCAGGTCAAGGACGGCGCCAGCGCCATCAGCACGTAATCGAGCGCGAGCCCCAGATTCGACAGCAGCACCACCGGCCGCCGGCCGAACCGGTCCGACAGGCCGCCGAGGACCGGCGAGAAGAAAAATTGCATCACCGCCCAGGCGGTGCCGAACAGACCGAAGATCCGGGCGGCGCTCGCGGTGTCGTTGTCGACAAAACTTTCCACGAGCTTGGGCAGGATCGGCAGGATCAAACCGAGCGCGAACATGTCCAGCAGGATGGTGATGAAGATGAAGGCCACCGCTCCACGGCGTGGCGCGCTTGCCGATGGCGCCGCGATGATACTCGCGGGCGGTTGGTCAGTCATGAGTTGCGCTTGTGTTTGCGGGCGGAGGGACGGCAGCGGGCACAGATTAACGCAGGCACGGCGTGGATAGCAATGCAGGGGAGCCCGGCCGGTTCCGGGCAAGGGCTATCGCATATGACCAACTTCAGCGCTGATACAGTCGTGGCCTCGCACGATCTCTCAGCGGGTCGTCCCTGCGAACGCGGTTGTGAAATATATCTCCGACCTCATCCTGAGGAGCTTGCGAAGCAAGCGTCTCGAAGGATGGACGCAAAGCGCGGACTCGCGGCCATCCTTCGAGACGCGCGCAAAGGCGCGCTCCTCAGGATGAGGTCCGGGATATATTCACCTCCCGCGCAAATCTTCAGCACTTCACTCACGGGCTTTCGCAGCGGCTTGCCTGATATCCATCGGCGTGGCGCCGTAGATCCGTCGAAAGCAGCGATTAAAATATGAAAGGTCACCAAATCCAGCGTCGTAGGCAATCGCGCTCACCTGCCTTTGCACGGACTGAAGCTCGCTGAGCATGCGATGGGCGCTGGCAAGGCGCCGCCCGAGCAGGAAGGCGGAAAACGTGGTGCCATCGCTCTCGAACAGTCTCTGCAAATAGCGCGGCGTCACGCCGAGATACGCCGCAACGCTGCCGATCGAAATATCCCGGCGGTTAATGTTCTCGACGATATAGGTTTTTGCTGCTCTTAATCGGGCAGCCCCCATCCCGCGACTTCTTGCTATGCCTTCGGCTTCGCGGGTCGCTCCAAGCGCGAGCGCCGCTAAATCGTGCACGTGGGTCGCAACATGATATCGAAGAGCAGACGTCTCCACCGCGAGATCGTCATCCAGCAAGGTGTTCGCGTAGCTTGTCAGAAGCTTAAGCGCGGCCGTATCCCGGGGTATGTGATGCATGATTGCATCGTCGACATCGACGACCACCGGCGACAACATCGAGTATGGAATTCGAATCGCGATCGATTCGCCGAAAGAACGGCGGTCGAATACGACCGCCTCGCCGCTGCTGATCAACACCGCGTCATTTTCGCGAAGCGTGACCTCACGGCCGCGCGCAGAAACAATGACGCTGCCGGTCTGATTCACGAGGAGCGAGAGATCGTCGTTGCCGTCTGAGATCATCTCACGCGTACGTACTATTCGGGCGGCCGTAAACCGACCCGACACCAGTTGCAGTCCCGGCAGGGTACGTGTAGCCACAGTCGCATCGAGCGACGCGTCGTCAGGGGGCTCGATCTCAGCCCTCAGCACGGTCTGGCCGTAATGCTCACGCCAGGTGGCAACTCGCATGTTTTCCGGAAGATCGGCGGTCGAGAATCGAACTGTCGCGAAGCTCTCTGGATCGGTCACGTGGGTTACTTCCGATAGGCCGGCCATGATGGCGGCAATATCAGCCATCATCCCGCGATTTGTTGGCCCCCCGGCAACGTTGATAGGTCACGGCGAAATCGGTCGCTTCCCCCGATCAGATGATGTTTGTTGCAGCGCAGTGATCAAAATAAGTTGATGAGGCCGCGGTCGCGCCGGCGGGGGCATTCGAACCACATTTCTGCCGGATTTAGAACAAGATACGTGGGGAGCGGCCGATTCCGCTGAGGACACTCGCTAGCCGATTAGCGGTGTCGCAAATCCCGCAACGACCTTGACAAGATCGGCCTGCCGGCCGGCGCCGGTTTTTACAAACAAGCGCCCGAGGTGCGTCTTGACCGTGCTTTCGGCCACGCCGAGGGCCACCGCGACCTCCGGGACACCGCCGACTTCGACGATCGCCATCAGCACGCGCAACTCGGTCGGGGTCAGATTGTAAGCGCGGGCGATGATTTCCGGAGGAGATCGGATTTGCGTTGCCACCTTGCAAATGAACAGGGCCGCAGTTGCGGAGTAAGCCTTCCCGGCAAGACGGCGGGCACCGGATGTCAGCGGGAGGACATGCGCGACATAACATGAGCCGTCCTGCGCCTTCAGCGGCAAGGCAATTCCCCGAATTCCGATTGCCGCATCGCCGCTCCCGGCGGCTGCAAACAGTTCGCGAAGAGCCTGATCAATCTTCGCATCGCTTGCGACGATCCGCCCCCCAATCGTGGACAGGAAGTCGCCGGCGTCGAGAATGATGTGACAGGCGGCATTGGCGTGAACGATGCGTCCCCCCGCATCGACAAGGCACATTCCCGCGCTGAGGCCGTCGAGTATATCAGCGAGGCTCGCAGCATCCGCGGCCCTGAG
>DATHHQ010000287.1:0-5985 GCA_035490095.1 Bradyrhizobium sp. | reverse complement strand
TGCTTAGGGCATTTCCGCGCTTGCCGTTTGTTTGGCCGCGGATTGCGATGGGCGGCGGGGGGGTATTTTTGCTGAATGCGCGGGATCTGGATGCGGTAAGTGATCCGGACGCGGCACGTGATCTTTAACGCTGCAGGAGAGAAGGGGCGTGGCGGGTAATACTTTCGGTCGGATTTTCACCGTGACCAGTTTTGGGGAGAGCCACGGCCCCGCGCTGGGTTGCGTCGTGGACGGCTGCCCGCCGGGACTTGAAATCACGGAAGCGGAATTACAGGTCGATGTCGACCGCCGGCGCCCTGGAACCTCGAAATTTACGAGTCAGCGCCACGAGTCCGATACGGTGCGCATCTTGTCGGGTGTATTCGAGGGCAAAACCACGGGCACGCCGATCGCACTCTTGGTTGCAAACGAAGATCAGCGCTCGCGCGATTACGAGAAAATCAAGGACCGCTTTCGCCCGGGACATGCCGACTATACGTATCAGCAGAAATACGGGTTTCGCGACTATCGTGGCGGCGGGCGTTCTTCGGCGCGCGAAACCGTGGTGCGCGTGGCGGCCGGCGCCATCGCACGCAAGTATTTGCGCGAACGGCAGCGCATCAGCATCCATGGATATTTGGCGCAGTTGGGACCCATTGTGTTGCAGCCGGTCGACAGCCAGGCAGCCTATGGGAACCCGTTTTTCTGCCCGGACCCGGGCCGCGTGCAAGAACTCGAGGATTTTATTTGGCGCATCCGCGAAGCGGGGGATTCCATTGGTGCGCGCGTCACAGTGATCGCCAAAGGCGTGCCTCCCGGGTGGGGCGAGCCCGTGTTCGAACGCCTGGATGCCGACCTGGCGAGCGCGATGATGGGCATCAATGCCGTGAAGGGCGTCGAAATCGGCGCGGGCTTCAAGTCGGTCGAGCAGCGCGGCTCGGAGCATCGCGACGAAATGACCCCGGAAGGCTTCAAAAGCAATCACGCCGGCGGCGTATTGGGCGGCATCTCTTCCGGCCAGGACATCGTCGTGAGTCTCGCACTGAAGCCCACCTCCAGCATCATTCTGCCGGGCCAAACCATCAATCTTCATGGCGAGCCGGTCGAGGTGAGCACCACGGGCCGTCACGATCCCTGCGTCGGTATTCGCGCGACGCCGATTGCGGAGGCCATGTTGGCTCTGGTGCTGATGGACCATTATTTGCGGTTCCGCGCGCAATGCGCGGATGTGGTGTCACCTACGCCCGTGATCACGCGATGAGCGCTGCTGCTTTGCCGCGTGTTGCCGTCGTCGGCGTGTCGAGCTTGATCGGTGCGGCGGTGATCGACGAGTTGCGGCACCGAAAGATCGCGCTGGCTGAACTGCACGCGCTCGACGACGAACGCAGCGTCGGTGCGGCCGTCACCGAAGACGAGACTTTGAAGGTGAGCGATATCGCCGCGTTCGATTTCTCGCGCGCGGACCTGGTGTTTTTTTGCGGTCGCGCGGCGCTCTCGGAACGCTATGCGCAGGCCGCGGCGGCGCACGCCTGGGTGATCGACGGCTCGGCGGCATTCCGCATGCGCGCCGAGGTTCCCCTGGTAGTCGCGGATGTGAATTCGCAGGCTCTCGATGCTGTGGGGCAGAGCGGGCTGATCGCGCTGCCCGGCAGCGCCAGCGTGGCACTCGCGACTGCGCTTGCGCCGCTGCATCAGCTGGCCGGCCTTGCGCGCGTCGAAGTGGCGACTTATCAAGCGGTATCCGGCAGCGGGCGCGGCGCCATGGAGGAACTTGCGAGCGAAACCGTGGCGATGCTCAGCGGCAACAAAGCCAAGGGCAGGGCCTTTGGCCGGCAAATCGCATTCAACGTCATTCCCGTGGTGGATACCTTGGAGGCCGACGGCGTATCGCGCGAGGAGCGTCGATTATGGGAAGAGACGCGGCGAGTGCTCAATTTGCCCTCGCTCGAGATCAATGCCACCGCCGTGCGAGTGCCGGTTTTCTTTGGCCATAGCCTGGCAGTCCATGCCTTGTTTGAGAGGCCCTTTGACCTCGGAAATGCCCTGAATGTGTTGCAACGCGGGAGCGGCTTGGAGCTGATTGACCCCGAATCGGTTGCTGAATTTCCGACACCCGCCACACTGGCCACCGAGCCGGATCGGGTATATGTAGGCCGTGTAAGGGCTGATTTGACGCGTGATCGAGGTCTAAATTTTTGGGTGGTGGCTGATAATGTTCGGAAATGTGCGGCGCATAACGCAGTTTCAGTGGCCCAGATTTTGGTAAATAGATCCCAGTGAGATATAGTTATTGGCTTATGTAAAAGGCAAGTGAGAATTCGCTTCCAAGCCCCTATAGCGCAATGAACTTTGTTCGCTCGCTTGCCACCAGAATTCTGGGAGTAGAAATGTTTGTGACCCCCTCTCGCCTCGTGCTGACGGCGTGCCTGCTCATCCCATCTTTGTCGTGGGGCTTAGGCCTGGGTGAGATACACCTGAACTCGGCGCTGAACGAACCAATGAGTGCCGAAATCGACCTGATTGCGGCCGGACCTGAAGAATTGGCCGCTTTGCGAGCCTCGCTTGCGCCCAAGGATGCTTTCACCCGCTATGGCATCGAACGTCCGCCCTTTCTGTCGACACTGACCTTTAAGGTCGGCAAGAGCAAGGACGGCCACGACGTATTGCTGGTGCGGTCGACCGATTCGATTCCCGAGCCCTTTGTGACGTTTCTGGTTGAAGTGAACTGGGCCCGCGGGCGCCTCATGCGTGAGTACACCGTGCTGCTCGACCCACCGGTCTATACGCCCGGTGAGCGGGCCAGCAGCGCCGCGCCGGTAGCGGCGGCCACCACCGCACCGACTGCGCCTGCAAGCACGCCGACTCCACGCGTTAGGACAACGCCCCTGGCCGCGACCCCGGCGCCTTCTGACACCGGCACGCCTGCCGCGACTCCGAAGCGTTCGAGCCGCGGAGGCCGATCTGCGAATCGCGCGGCAGGCACGAGCCCCGCCGCGAGCACTGCTGCCCCGAGCCAAACGCCAGAGAGCAGTCCAGCTCCGAGCAGCGCAGAGACCGCGGCGCCGTCTGCGGAGGGCACGTATCGTGTCGCTCAAGGCGACACCCTGACCAAGATCGCGCGCAGTTTGCATGCCGCGTCGCGAAGCGACATCGATCAGACCATGATCGCCATGTACCGCGCGAATCCCGAAGCGTTCGGCGGCAATATCAATATATTGCGGCGCGGAGCCGTGCTGCGCGTGCCGGGCGGCGATGAAATCGCTGCGATGAACCAATCCGAGGCGACGAGCGAAGTACATCGTCAAATGGATGCCTGGCGCGGCAATAGCGCCTCGGGGTCCAGCGGCCACTTGCGTCTCGTGACGCCGGGTGCCGGCAGCGGCACCAGCAACAGCGAGACCGCCTCCAGCGGAGAAGCGCAAGCACTGAAGGGCCGCGTCAAGGATTTGGAAGGTCAGCTCGCGGACGCGCATCGCCTGCTCGACCTCAAGAGCAACGAACTGAGCGAACTGCAGCGCAAGCTGGGTGCGCCTGCCGCACCGGTACCACCGCCGCAAACGGCGGCGGTTCCCACGCCCGCACCGACACCTGCGCCTGTGGAAACCAAGCCGAGCACTCCTGAAGCGACGGCGCCTGCGCCGACACCCCCGCCCGCCGAAAATACGTCGACGCCGCCTCCAACACCCGCGCCCGCGCCTACACCTAAGCCGGTCGTTGCGAAAAAGCCGGCTCCCGTCGCGGAGAGCGGATCCGTGCTCGACTGGCTGACGCAGAATTGGTGGCTGCCGGCCGGGGTGATCATTGCATTGATCGCCGGTCTTGCGATTGCCTCGTGGCGCCGCCGACAAGCAAGCAGTGGCAGCGGAGGCGGGGACTTCCCAGGGCTGGATTCGACCGACATTTCTGAATTTCGCGATCCCAGCGCGCGAGTCGCGAGCAGCCGCGGCGCCGATGACTCATTCGTGGTCGAGGAATCTGGCGAGCATCGCATGCCGGATTTCAACGAGCCTGCGCAGCACTACGGTGAAACCACCGCGGACCTGAAGGCGGCCGCTCCTGACGACACGATGTCCAGCGAAAGTGCCGTCAACCTCGATCAGGGCGATCCCCTGGCCGAAGCCGATTTCCACATGGCGTACGGTCTTTACGATCAAGCGGCCGACTTGGTGCGCATTGCACTCGAGCGCGAACCGGATCGACGCGATCTGCGCCTGAAGCTATTGGAAATTTATTTCGTGTGGGGCAACAAGGAAGCCTTCTTGCAGACAGCGAAGAGCTTGGAAGCCACCCGCGACCGCGCGCCTGCCGGCGAGTGGGACAAGATTGTCATCATGGGCAAGCAGATTTGCCCGGACGAGCCGCTATTTGCCTCCAACGTCGGCAGCGGCCGCGGCGCCGGTGCGTTGGTCGACTTGAATCTCGAAGGTGGCGAGAACCGCGTCGATATCGACCTGTTCGGCGACCCGGAAGGCGAGCGCAGTATTGATCAAACGATTGCCAAGGATAGCGACGACACGGCCGCGACCGGCGAATCGCCCAACTTGCATCCCAGCACGGATCTGGATTTCACGCTCGACCACGCGGAACGCGGCGCGGATGATTCGCCGACGCGCGAGATGGCGCCCCGCGACGAACCGACGGTCGAATCCGAACTGATGAATTTTTCGGACGCGCCGACGGCAGAATCGCCGACGTTGAAGCCTACGGATTTGCGTGACCGCATTTCGTCCAAGCTCGACAAGGTCAACAAAGCGGATCAAACCGCCGAGCTATCGATCGATGACTTGGGTTTGGACTTGGATCATCTTGAAGGCGCGGCATCAGGCGCTTCGATCAGCATCCCACGGCTCGAGGAAACCGATCACCCGTCGGATGCCCCGACGATGGTCGCGGGTCTCGATGAAAAATCGCGGCGCATGATGGCGGAAGCTGAGAGCCGGGCTCGCGACAAGGACCTGACGGAACTCGAGCGCGAATTGGAAGCCTCATTCGTTGCCGACCTGGGCAGCGACCACGAGGAGATCAAAACGGCCGTGTTAGGGCCTGAATCGGCGCCCACGGTGCAGATGCCGCGCGGCCAAGATTCCGGTGGGACATCGCGCTTCAAATCGCCCGAGTATTCGGACGTTCAAGAACCGGAGAAGCCCGACGTGGATTCAACGTCTCGGTTGCGCGGCCTCAATGCCGACAGCATCGACTTGGATCTCGATCGACTCGCCAACGCGTTGGGGTCAGGCGATACGGTCGAACAGCCGCGTGCGGAAGACGAGGTTTTCTCCACCGAAGTGTTCGAGGCGAGCCAACGCAACCGCAAGGTTGATTTGGACGTCGGCGAAGCACTCAATGGTTCGGAGGCGGCCGCCACCAACAAGCTGAAGACGATTTCCACCCAGCGCACCAGCAAGATCAAGACGGAAGAGCTCGCTCTGCCCGAACTCGAGCCGGTGACGATGAGCGAAGTGGGAACCAAGCTGGATTTGGCTCGGGCCTACATGGACATGGGCGATCCGGAAGGCGCTCGCAGCATTCTCGAGGAAGTCGTGAGCGAAGGTTCTGCGAGCCAGAAACAGGAAGCGCAGCGCCTGATCGAGAATCTGCCCGGCTAACGTGAGCGAGCCCGGTCGCCGCGTTGCCGCCATCATCGAGTATGACGGCACCGACTACGCCGGCTGGCAGTCGCAAGCGCACTCAACCTCGATTCAAGACGCCGTCCAAGCGGCGTTATCCTTCGTTGCCGGGCACCCGGTCGTGGCAATCTGCGCCGGGCGGACCGATGCCGGCGTCCATGCGATCGGACAAGTCATCCATTTCGATACGCACGCCGAGCGAACATCGCGGGCATGGGTACTAGGGGCCAACACGCGGCTCTCGCCCAGCATTGCCCTGCAATGGGCGGACGAAGTGAGCATGGGGTTTCACGCGCGCCACAAGGCTTCTCGGCGCATCTATCGCTATGTCATCTTGAATCGCAGCGCGCGATCGGCCTTGCAGCGCGCGCGCACGGCT
>DATHHQ010000286.1:0-7922 GCA_035490095.1 Bradyrhizobium sp. | reverse complement strand
AGCAGCAGCGTCGCGCAGGTGCCGAGCAGCGCCACCGGAACCACAATGGTCGGAATGATGGTGTAGCGGATGTTCTGCAGGAACAGGAACATCACAACGAACACCAGCACCACCGCCTCGACCAGCGTCGACAGCACCTTCTCGATCGAGGCCTTCACCACAGGCGTGATGTTGTAGGGAATGTCGTAGGCGATATTGGCGGGAAAGAACCTCGACAGTTCCTTCATCTTGGCTTCGACCGCGCCGGCGGTGGCAAGCGCATTGCCGGTTGGCGACAGCAGCACCGAAAGGCCCGCGGTCGGCTTGCCATTGAGCCTCGTGGTGAATTGATAGCCCATGCCGCCGATTTCGATCCGGGCGACATCGCGCATCCGGACGGTCGAGCCGTCGGGATTGGCGCGCAGGATGATCGAGCCGAATTCATCCGGCGAACTCAGTTGGCCTTTGACGAGCACGAGCGCCGATATCTTCTGCTTCGGCGTGCTCGGTTCGGCGCCGATGCTACCCGATGCGACTTGCGCATTCTGGGCATTGATCGCCTTGGTTACATCGTCCGCCGTCAGGCCGTAGCCGACAAGCCTGGCGGGATCGACCCAGATCCGCAGCGAGCGCTCGGTGGAATAAAGCGTGGCCCGCCCGACGCCGGGGATGCGCCTGATCTCGCCGAGCACGTTCCGTATCATGAAATCGCCAAGCCCAACCTCGTCGAGGCTGTCGTCGGTGGACCGCAACGTGATGATCTGCAGCACCGCGCTCGAGGCTTCCTCGACCAGGATGCCCTGCTGGATGACGGCGCGCGGCAGCCGCGCTTCGATCCGCTTGATGCGATTCTGGACCTCGACCGACGCCAGGCCGGTGTCGGTGCCCGGCACGAAATTGGCTGTTATCTCGACCTGGCCCAGCGCGTCGCTGGTGGATTCGAAATTCAGGATCCCGGAGGCGCCGTTCAGCTCCTCCTCGATCAGCCGCGTCACGCTGTTGTAGAGATTTTCCGGCGACGCGCCCGGATAGCTGGTGCTGACCGAGATCGAGGGCGGCGCGATGATCGGATACTGCGCGACCGCAAGCAGCGGAATCGCGATCGCACCGACCAGGCAGATGAAAAGCGCGACGACCCAGGCGAAGATCGGCCGGTCAATGAAGAAGCTGGGCATGGCCTGCTTACCGGGTGGCCTGGATTGTCTACGGGTGATCGGGCAACGAACCGACGACCGACGCACCAGCCTCGGTCCAGGCTTGCGGCCTCACCTTGTCCCCCGCCGCAAATTTCTGGAAGCCTTCGACCACGACCTTGTCGCCGGACTTCAATCCTTCGGTCACAAACCATTGGCCGTCCTGCACCGATCCGGTGCGCACGGTCTGGATCGCCACGCGGTTGTCGTCCTTGATCACGAACACTTCGCTACCGCCGCCGCCGTTGCGCTGGATCGCCTGCTGCGGCACCGCGATGGCGTCGGTGTCGATGCCCTGCTCGATCAGGACGCGGACATACATGCCCGGCAGCAATTCGCGCTTCGGGTTTGGAAATTGCCCGCGCAACGTCACCTGCCCGGTATGGGCATCGACCTTGGCCTCCGAGAACAGCAGTTTGCCGGCGGTCGAATAAACCGAGCCATCATCAAGCACCAGCCGGACCCTGGCCGCGTCGGCAGCAATGCGATCGAGGTCACCGCTGTCGAACGCGCGCCGCAGATGATTGAGTTCGGTGACCGATTGCGTGAAGTCGGCATAGATCAGATCGAGCTGTTGAATGGTCGCGAGGTTGGCGGCCTCGTTCTGCACGACGAGAGCGCCTTCGCTGACGAGCGCGGCGCCGACTACGCCGTCGATCGGGGCGCGGATCGTTGCATAGTCCAGATTGAGCCGGGCGCGGGCGACATCGGCCTTGCGGCCCACGACATCGGCTTCCGCCTGGCGCATGGCTCCAATGGCCTTCTCGTTCTCGGCCTCCGAGGTGGCGCGCTGGCTCGTCAGTGTCGCAATGCGCCGGGCCTGCAAGGATGCCTGCTCAAGCACCGCCGCAGCCCTCGCCAGCGCCGCCTCGCTGGACTGCAATTCGACCTCGAACGGCCGGGGGTCGATCCGGTACAGCGGATCGCCGGCTTTGACCTCGCTGCCCTGACTGAACATGCGCTCGATGACGATACCGGATACGCGTGGGCGCACATCGGAAACCCTGGTCGGCGCAATGCGCCCCGGCAGTTCGCGCACCAGCGCGCGCGCCTGCGGCGTGACCGTGACGATGCTGACGTCGGGCTCGGAGGTTTGTGCCGCCGCTACCGCGGAATTCGGTTCATCGCATCCGGCGAGGAGCGGCGCGATGGCGGCCAACAGCAATGCAACGCGTGCCGAGTGAGTACGAAATCCTGTCATTGAAAACTGCCGCCCTGAGTTCGAGTTTGGACACGGATTGCAATGTTGCGCAGCGCGTTGGCACGCCGCGACGACTCCGGGCCCTTGATTCGGTTACGTTAAATCAGCTGTGTTGCGATGCAATATGCGGCGCGGGCGGCCCAATGTCACATGGGTCTATGTTACTGACCTATCAGCAACTTTCGCTCGGTCACTCGATCGTGAGTCGGCGTGATCGCAGCTCAGAAAAATGTGCCGTGGGCCACGGTGATGAAAACGCCGTTTAAATGCTTGGAGAGGCACCAACAGCAACATTATCAGGCGGTGCTGCCGTTAGCTGTCCTCATTCGCGAAGGCGGGCGATCCAATACTTCGCCCGCGCGCGCGGGCAAAACGACAGTTACTACGCCGCCTTCATCCTGAAATGGCTGACCCCCCATTCGGTGCCGTCGGCGTAACCGAACAGCCCTGCGGTGGCGAGGAAGAACCAGCGCCAGCGCCGCATCCACAAGCTCGTGTCGTTGCCGTAGACCTTGCGAAGAATGCGTTCGATCTCGTCGCGGTGGGAATCGAAATTGCCGAGCCACTGGAGCGCGGTGCGCTGATAATGGGTGCCGCTCCAGCGCCATTCCTTCTCGACCTCGAACAGATCGGCATATTGCCGGACCAGATGATGGCTCGGCATCACCCCGCCAGTGAAGAAATGCTGCGCCATCCAGTCTTCGCCATCGGCGCGATCGAACATATAGGCGCCCGAACGATGGGTAAAAATATGCATGAAGAAGCGGCCGTCCGGCGCCAGCCACGACCGCACCCGCGCCATTAAATCACGCCAGTTCATCATGTACTCGAACATTTCAACCGACACGATGCGGTCGAACTGCCGCTCCGGGTCGAACACGTTGATGTCAGCCGTGATCACGGAGAGATTTTTCAATCCGCGCGCGATGGCCGTGGCTTCGATATATTCGCGCTGGCCATGCGAATTCGAGACCGCGGTGATTTGCGAGTTCGGAAATTGCCGCGCCAGCCACAGCGACAGCGAACCCCAGCCGCAGCCAAGTTCGAGCATCGATTGCCCGTCGGCGAGATCGGCGTGCTCGACGGTCTGGCGCAGCGCCTCTTCCTCGGCCTCCTGCAGCGTCGACTCCGGCTCCTTGTAGAAGCACGAGGAATATTTGCGATTTGGACCGAGCACATGCGCGAAGAATGCCGCCGGCACTTCGTCATGCTGGGCGTTGGCCTCGTCAGTGTGTTCGGCGATGGCACGTGCCGCCATTTCGTCCGCAAACGAGGCGTCGCTTTCCGCGTTGCCGCTGGCCAGCCGCGTCGCGGTACGCGAGCACAGCCGCTGGATGGCGGCGCGGACGACGACGTCCGGCAACGGCACCCGTTCGGCGGTGCCGATGATCCTGGATACGAAGCTCATGTGACCACTCCCTGTTGCGGTGGCAGCGGAAACAACACGCTGGTGCGCGACTGGGAGTCGCGATAGCGCTCGCCCCGCGAGCGCCACAGCCCTGCGTCGCAGAACCGGCCCCTGTTCGCGGAATCGGTGCGGAAATTCTTCAGTTGCGCATCGGCCAGCGCTTCGCCGCCGATGCCGACAAGCAGGATCAATGCGCCAAGACCGTCCTGAATCCGCAAGCCAAGCTGAGGAAATCGCGCCGCGAGGAAGATCGCGAATACCAGCGGGATTGATCCGAAGCCCTGATTCTGCAGAAACATGAACATCTTGCGCGGCGAATCGACGCCCCATTCCCTGGCAAAGGCGGCATCGCGCGGATCGTCCGATATGCCGGCGATGCGCACGGCGATATGCAGGATCGAGAGCGACACCGCGATCGCCGCCAGTGCCTCGAGAGGGGAAACGGTCATGCAAAATCCCTGATATCCGCGGTAGACAACAGACACTTATGAAATACGCTCCAGTCCAAGCCCGATTTCAGCCAGAGGTTCCACCTGTCACCTGAAATCAGGGTATATCTGATCTTTTTTCTCAGCCCCGCTGTGCCATATTGATGTCCAAAATCGTCTCCTCCTCCTCCACCTCGCAACGGATGACACCGGCAATGCCGTCAAGCCCCCCTGCCCGCTCCGCGATGGAGATCGAACTGAACAAGCTGTCCTCGCCACGGATCTTCCTGGTGCGAATGCTGGTGTTTCTGGTGCTGTGCGCGCTGGTGATGGTCGTGCTCTATAAGCAGCTCGTGGTCGCGTTCTTCGCCAATCCCGGCCTCAACGCGCTGATCGGCGCGGTGCTGCTGATCGGCACCATCCTGTCGTTTCGTCAGGTGCTCCGGCTCTATCCGGAAGTCGCGTGGGTCAACAACTTCCGCATCTCCGACCCCGGCCTCGCCGTCGCTCGGCATCCCAAGCTGCTGGCGCCGATGGCGGCGATCCTCGGCGGCGAGCGCACTGGCCGCATGACGATCTCGCAGCAGACCATGCGGCATCTCTTGGATTCCATCGCCACGCGGCTCGACGAAGCCCGCGACATTTCCCGCTATATGACCGGCCTTTTGGTGTTTCTCGGATTGCTCGGCACCTTCTGGGGCCTGATCGAAACCGTGGGTTCGGTCGGCAAGGTGATCGACGGTTTGAAGGTCGGCGGCGATGCCGGCGCCTTGTTCGACACCTTGAAGGAAGGTCTGGCCGCACCGCTCGGCGGCATGGGTATCTCGTTTTCGTCGTCGCTGTTCGGTCTCGCCGGTTCGCTGATTCTCGGCTTTCTCGATCTGCAATCGAGCCAGGCGCAGAACCGGTTCTATACCGACCTCGAAGACTGGCTCGCCTCCACGGTGCGCGAATATTCCGGCGAGAGCGCCGCCGGTGGCGGCGAGCTGCAGCACGCCATCGAGCGATTGCGCTCGACCATGGAAGAAGGCGGCGGCAACCGCGGCACCACCGCTGCCATGGCCAACCTCGCCGAAGCCATTCAGGGTCTGGTTGCGCATATGCGGAACGAGCAGCAGATGATTCGCGAATGGGCCGACGGTCAGGGGGAGCAAAACCGCGAAATCAAGAAATTGCTCGAGCGGATCGCACGCCAGCCCGAGAAGAATTAGATGGGTGCGAAAACGTTGCAGCGACGGAAGCGCGCTCCCTCTCCCACCCAACTCGGGTTTACCCGAGTTGGGCATTACAAATTGTCGAAGTCGGATAGATCCGACTTCGATTGGGAGAGGTAAACCTGAACTCGAGTTCTGATACGCGGCTTGCGAATCAGATTCCACCGCGGAGAATTTCAAATGGCCCTTGCCCGTGCCCGCCGCAACGAAACCGGTTTCAACTACTGGCCGGGATTCGTCGACGCGTTGTCGACGCTGGTGCTCTCGATCGTATTCCTGCTGTCGGTGTTCCTGGTGGTGCAGTTCTTCCTGTCGCAGGAGGTCACCGGCAAGGACAAGGCGCTGGAGCAGCTCAACGCCAAGGTGGCGCAGCTGAACGAGCTATTGTCACTGGAAAAACTCGGCAAGCTCAATCTCGACGACCAGCTCTCGCAGGTGCGGGCCGGGCTGGTGTCGGCGGAAGCCGAACGCGATCGCGTCAAGAGTCTCTATGAAGGCCTCGCCGGCGCAGGCAATGACGCCGCCGGCCGCGCCACTGAACTTAACAAGGCGCTGGACTCCGAAAAAGTCATATCGTCGCGCGCGCTGGCGCAGATCGAGGTGCTGACCCAGCAGATCAGCGCGTTGCGCCGCCAGCTCGCCGCGCTCGAAGAGGCGCTCGACGCCTCGGAGAAGCGCGACAAGGAATCGCAGGGGCGGATCGCCGATCTCGGCCAGCGCCTGAACGTCGCGCTGGCGCAGCGGGTGCAGGAATTGTCGCGTTACCGTTCGGAATTTTTCGGGCGGCTGCGGGCGATTCTCGGCAACCGGCCGGACATCCGGATCGTCGGCGACCGTTTTGTCTTTCAGTCAGAGGTTTTCTTTGACACTGGACAGGCCTTGCTGTTGCCCGAGGGCCGCGCCGAGCTGGACAAACTGGCGACCGCGCTGATCGATCTCGACAAGCAGATTCCGGCCGAGATCGCCTGGGTGCTGCGGGTCGACGGCCATACCGACGTGCGGCCGATCTTCAACAGCCCGGTGTTCAAGTCGAACTGGGAGCTATCCTCGGCGCGCGCGATCTCGGTGGTGCAGTATCTGGTCTCGCTCGGCGTGCCGGCGCAGCGGCTGGTCGCGGCCGGGTTCGCGGAATTCCAGCCGCTCGACACTGCCGCCAACGAAGACGCCTACAGGCGCAACCGCCGCATCGAGCTGAAACTGACGGAACGGTAAGTGCCGATGTTGTTACGTAACCCGCCTCATCGTCATGGCCGGGCTTGTCCCGGCCATCCACGTCTTCAGGCGCGACTGAAAGAAGGACGTGGATGCCCGAATCAAGTCCGGGCATGACGGCGTTGCCTTGATGAGCGCTACCTTCCGCCTCCGCCCCTATCGCGCCGAGGACGAAGACGCCGCGATCGCGTTGTGGCAACAAACCTGGCAGCAGACCTATCCGGCAATCGATTTCGCCGCGCGGGTGACATGGTGGCGCGAGCGCTGGCGTGACGAATTGGTGCCGAATGCTGCGATCATCGTCGCCGAGCAGGCGGGCGCACTGGTCGGGTTCGTCACCATCGATGGGTCCGGCTACCTCGATCAGCTGGTCGTCGCCCCCGCGCACTGGGGCTCACAGCTCGCCGACACGCTGATCGATGAGGCCAAGCGGTTGTCGCCTGATCGCATCACGCTGCTGGTCAACACCGACAACGCCCGCGCCATCCGCTTCTACCGGCGAAACGGATTCGCGTTCGCCGGCGAAGACGTCAATCCCTCCTCGGGACGCCCGGTGCTGCGGATGCAGTGGAATGGATAGAGCATGATCCGGAAAAGTGGGAACCGGTTTTCCGAAAAGATCATGCTCAAACAAAAAGATAGAGCGGGATGACGATTCGAAGACAAGTCATCCCGCTCTAGGAGGCCGCTTGCGCCTTTTCTGCAAGGAAAGCGGGTGGTTTTGCGCGCTACACGCGGCGGAAGAGTACGCCCACCATCAACACGACGTATGCGATGGTCAGAACATCAAACACCCGCGATGTGTTGATGATCGGCACCGCCATATGGGCGTAGTGCACCAGGAAGGCGAGAACCGCCAATACCAGCGATATCCCAAATAGCAAAACCGATGGCGGCGTAAGTGCAAAACCCCCGCGACGAAAAGGCATGCTTATCTCCTCTTTCCTAGATATCCGGCAAATTGTGACTGATTGTGACTGGGTGCAGCAGCGGACAACTGCCAAGGGAAGCAAGAGTTGCAACCACGGGACAATGTTTTCGAGCATGATACCGGTTTTCGCTCGGGACAAACGCGAAGCGTTTGCCCGGAGATCCTGCTCAAACAAAGAGATAGAGCGGGATGACGATTCGAAAAGCCGGAGAGGGGCCTAGTACCT
Source organism: Bradyrhizobium sp. (assembly GCA_035490095.1). Taxonomy (GTDB): domain Bacteria; phylum Pseudomonadota; class Alphaproteobacteria; order Rhizobiales; family Xanthobacteraceae; genus Bradyrhizobium. The sequence continues at coordinate 130 of DATHHQ010000286.1, read as the reverse complement.
GGAATCACAAATCGGTATTGCAGCCCATCCTTCGAGACGGCCACTTCGCGGCCTCCTCAGGATGAGGTCTAACTTGTTGAAACACAACAACCTCATGCTGAGGAGCGAGCGACGCGAGCGTCTCGAAGCA
>DATHHQ010000285.1:0-34629 GCA_035490095.1 Bradyrhizobium sp. | reverse complement strand
GAGGTCCTGTAACGTCTCAATTGGAGAGAAGAGTAGAATTAGGTCGAGGCGCGATGCCAGTCCGAGCAACCATTGACTGGCTGCGCGCGCTCGGCGATGATCCTGTTTAGCTCAGCATGGGGGGAAGCCGGCCATGAAGCTCGCGCCACGCGCCGAAAATTTAATGGAGCGCATTGCGCTCATGGCAAATCTCGTTCCCCGTCCGCTCCTCGATACACAATAATCTGGGCATGAATATACGTCATCACGACCTACCCAGCGTCATCGGAGCCCTGCGGCCGCGCCAACCCAAAGGACGCCAACATGACCACGCAACTCGACACGCTGATGGAAAAGCTGCGATCGGTCGAGGCCGAGATCGAGGTCGAAATGGCCAAGCGGCGGGAGGAGATGCGCTTCCACCTTGAGAACCGGAAGATCGTGTTCGAGCAGGAGGCGTCGCAGGTTCACCGCGAGATCAAGACCAACGCGATGCGTTATCTGATCGACGTCGGTCCGCTTGTCATCCTGGTGGCCCCGGTGATCTATTCCTTGATCATCCCGATGGTGCTGCTCGATCTCGGCGTGATGGCCTATCAGGCGATCTGCTTTCCGGTCTACCGGATCCCGAAAGTGCGCCGCCGCGACTATCTCGTGTTCGACCGCCATCATCTCGCCTATCTGAACGCGATCGAGAAGGTCGGCTGCGCCTACTGCTCCTACGCCAACGGCCTGGCCGCCTTCTTCCGCGAGGTCGCCGCGCGCACGGAGGTCTGTTGGTGCCCGATCAAGCACGCCCGCCGCGTGCTGGGGCCGCATCCGCATTACCAGGGCTTTGCGGATTTCGGTGACGCGGACGCCTATCGCGCGAAGATCGATGCGATGAAGGAAGGTGTGCGCATCGAGGACCAGCCCAGTGGATCGATGCCATGAAGCTCATCGTTCCAGGCCAATGACCTGATCCTGAGGGGCAAGCCGTCGCCCTGAGGGCGATGGCTTGCGTCTGCCTCGTTGAGGGATTTGTGGGGCACGAGACAAGTTTATGGATCTTCCTCCTGCTACCTGCGGCAAGTCAAACTCTTGTCGTGGTCGCGGGGTTCTTGCGCGGGACTCTTCGACACGACCCCCACCACGTAACACGCTGGGTTATCAGGACCTTCATGCTGCTCCAGATTGTGGGCGCCGCGTACATCGTTTGGTGGTCGGAAGGCGCAAGGTGGCCGGCGGCAGCGATAGCAATTTTCACTTCATCATATGCACTCTTTGCGGCCTTTGTTGCCGAAATGGCATTTCACGACAGTTGGCTCTGACCATTTGGGATGGGGGCGCACTGCCCAATTAAATTCCAAACTCTGCGAGCCGATGGCGGTCGATGTCAGTTCCTGGCACAAAGCAGACGTCCTGAAGGCCAGCCCGGATGTCCGCTTCCGGGGGTAATGCGGACATCGCCAGTCCATGAGTGTTCAGGATTTATGAGTACACGGCCTAATTCGGCCGAGAGTTGGTCAGCACCGTATTGATGGTCTCGCGCACGAACGCGCGAACCTTGTCCTCTCGCGTCGGGGTCATCGCAGCCAACGGCATCGTGTCAGCGAGCTCAAACAAATTTCGCCTTGAGACGCGTTCGATATTTGTCGGGGTCATCCGACATTGTGCTGATGATCTCGATGATCGTTTTCAGCATCAGTTGCGTGGATATGTTGCTGGCGATGTACCTCGCCGTTGCCGTTTCTTCGTCCTCTGCCATCGGTTTCCCTTGCGCTATCCCGTTTGCGACGGCTGATTATAGGGCTTGGCGGGAACGCTTTCGAGCCCCCGGGATGGGCGAGCGGCGCGGTATGATGGCGCAAACGCCACAAGCATATTGCTGAATGAATAACGGAGGCCGCAAGAGATGTTCGACGTGATTTCAGTGCTTTTTTGGGGTGTGCTGTTCGCTGTAACGACGGTCCCATCGTGGCGGATTTTACGGCGCGCCGGTCTGTCGCCGTGGTGGTCGCTGCTTTCGTTCGTTCCGATGATCGGGACGATTCTGATCTTGTGGATCATCGCGTACCGCAAATGGCCTAATCGAAACTAAGACGCCACCCCAGAGACCGCCTCAGTTGACGGCCTCTTTCAATCGCCACTGGACTGAGTGCTTGAAATCGATCTAACCCATGATCTTTGCACTGGCGCTCGGCAGCCGGCGCAGCTGTCGGCGCCTTTGTGGTCGATCTGACGGCCGCGCGTTCATTCCGCCGGACATCACGGGCCGGGCATTCCGGCCGTGACCCAGCTCTGGGTGTCTGCAAGCGCGTGCTCAAAGCGCCTCACGACGTCGTCGACCTGCGCCGGCGTAATGATCAGCGGCGGGCAAAAGGCGATCGAGTCCTGCACGGCGCGGATGATCAAACCATGCTCATGCGCTCTTTCGAAGAGATAGAGGCCGACCTTGCCGGGCGGATCGAATTTGGCCTTGCTTGCCTTGTCCGCCACAAGCTCTACCGCTGCGATCAGGCCGACACCGCGCACCTCGCCCACCAAAGGATGATCGGCGAAACGGCGCAGGCTCGCCTGCAAATGCGCGCCAACCCTGGCCGCGTTCGCCACCAGACCGCGCTCCTCGATGATGGCGAGATTCTCCAGCGCGACGGCCGTCGCCACCGGATGGCCGCTGGCGGTAAAGCCGTGTCCGAAATTGCCGAGCCGCTTCGTCTGGTCGGCGATGCCCTGATAGAGGGCGTCGCTGACGAGGACGGCGGCCAGCGGCTGATAGGAAGAGGTGATCTGCTTCGACAGCACCAAAATGTCGGGTTGGATGCCATAATGCTCGCAGGCGAATAACGTGCCGAGGCGCCCAAAGCCGTTGATCACCTCGTCGGCGACGATCAGCACGTCGTGACGGCGGCAGACCTCCTGCATTTTGCGCCAATAGGCTCCAGGCGGCGCCAGCACGCCGCCGGCGCCCATCAACGGCTCGCCGATGAACGCGGCCACGGTCTCAGGGCCCTCGGCGAGGATAGTCGCCTCCAGTTCCGCCGCCAGGCGATCGGCGAAGGCTTCCTCGCTCTCGCCCGCCTCCGCGAAGCGATAATGATGCGGACAGGTGACATGTTTGACGAAGGGCAGCGGCAGGTCGAACCCGCGCTGATTGACCTGCAGGCCGGTGAGGCTGCCGGAGGCCACCGTGATGCCGTGATAGCCGCCGTTGCGGGCGATGAACTTCTTCTTTTGCGGGCGCCCGAGCGAATTGTTGTAATACCAGACGAACTTCACCACCGTATCGTTAGCTTCCGAGCCGGAACTGGTGAAGAAGACGTGATCGAGCCCGCCGGGCGACATTTTCACCAGCTTCTCGGCGAGTTCGATCGAGGGCTCGTGCGATTTGTGGCTGAAGGTGTGGTAGTAAGGCAGCTTGCTCATTTGCCGCGCGGCGGCTTGCACTAGACGGTCTTCGCCGAAGCCGACGGCGACACTCCACAGGCCCGCCATCGCCTCGATATATTCGCGTCCCTGGTCGTCATAGACATAGATGCCCGAGCCGCGCTCGATCACGATCGGCCCGATGCGTTCATGCCGGCGCGCGTTGGTGTAGGGATGGATCTGATAGGCGACGTCGCGCGCGCTCAGCGAATTGGGCAGAATATTCATCGAACAAGTCCCGGTTGCAACAGTGGGATGGGGCGAACTCCGATCCTGCCTTGAAGCAAAATCCAATCGAAGCCGAAAATCGTCGACACGGTGCAGCCAACTCAATCAGGCGTCAGAGGAAGCGGGCGTCTCTGCGCTGCCGCTTCTCGCCCATGTCGCCGCCGTGCGCTTATAAAACATCTCCCGGAACTGGCCCGTCGAGACGGGCAGCAGCGCCCCGGTGTCCCAATCAAGCACCACGGCGTAACGCCGCACCACGTCGAGCCGGTCAATCTTGCCGGCGCGATAGCCGGCCGCGACCTCCTCGGGATCGGTCGCGAGCCAGCGACTACGCTGGCGGCGGATCGCTTCGCGCGTCGCCTTGGTCGCAGTCTCGTCGACCGCATAGGCGCAAATTTCGGCGTCGACGACCGTGAGCACGATGCCATAGTCCTTGGCGGCGCGCTCGATCGAGACATAGTCGTCCGCCACGTCTTCCAGCACGAGAGCCGGGTCGCGCTCCAGCGGATCGCCGAAGCCGCCGCCGCCGGCGGTCGGGCGGCTGAAGACGTCGCCGGACCCGATCGGCACGTCGGAAAAGACGGAGCCCAGCCAATCTTCCGCTTCCGCTCCCGCGCGCTTGATGCTGAGGCCATGCGGCATTGACGGCAGGCCGCCCTCGATGCCCCAGACGATCGCTCGCTCGCGGTCGCAGATGTAGGAAATGACGGTCTTTTCAGCTTCAAGCATGATCGATGTCTTGCGGACGCCGACACCACCTCGCCATTTGCCGGGCCCGGCGGAATCCGTGAGGATTTCAAACTCGGTCGTCAGGATCGGATTGGCGCGCTCCTGCCCCTCCACTGGTTGCGACATCAAGCCGGTGCCGAAACAGGCGGTGGTGACGTTGCAGCCGTCCTTGCCGTTGCGTCCGCCCCAGCCGCCGGGCAGCCAGTCGTAGAACATGAAGATCGGCTTTTCGGGCCGGCGGGCGTCGAGCCCGCCGGTCAGCAGATATTCCAGGTTGAAGGCGCAAGCGAGCGCGCGCTGCGGCATGATCTTCGACCAGATTTCATAAATGGCGTTCATGATCTTCTCGAACGGCATCAGGAAGCCGGTAACGCCGACCGGCCAGCGGGCGTCGACGATCGAGCCTTCCGGCGCTATGATTTCGAGCACCCGGTAGAAACCGCTGTTGAGCGGCAGGTCGGGGAAGAACGTCTTCATGCCCGCCGCAACCGCCGAGAATGTCGTGCCGAAGGCGGAATTGTAGATCGAGCCGATCGTCGGATGACTGCCGGTGAAATCATAGATGGCCTTTTCGCCCTTGATGGTGAGCTTGACCTTGATCGGGATCAGCCCTTCGGAGCCCGCGGGGTCGCGGTCGATGAAGTCCTGCGTCTCCCAAACGCCGTCCGGCAGCGCCGCGAGGCGTTGGCGCATGGCGCGCTCCACATAATCCTGCACCTCGGACAAGCCGGTCTCGACCGTCTCGCGGCCGTATTTGCCGACGAGCCGAAGTATTTCCCGCTCACATACCTGGGTCGCCTGCGCCTGGGCGTGGATGTCGCCAATGATCGAGGCCGGATCGCGTGTATTGGCGGCGATGAGATGGGCGACGTCCCTGCAGAAGCGCCCCTTGTCGAACAGGCGCACGGGCGTGATGCGCAGCCCCTCGCGGAACATGTCCCGTGCCGTGACGTCGAATGAGCCGGGCACGCTGCCTCCGACATCCGACCAATGGCCGTTCGATTGACTGAAGGCGATGATCTCGCCGTCGGCAAAAATCGGCCGGATCAGACGCACGTCGGGAAAATGGGTGCCGCCGGCATAGGGATCGTTGATCGCATAGACGTCTCCTGGATGCATGTCGCCCTCGAAGGCGCGCATCACCTCCTTGCAAGTGAAGTGCAGCGTGCCGACGTGGACCGCGATGTCCTGGTTGCCTTGCGCCGCCGAGTTGCCGTTTGCATCGTGCAGCGCGCTGGAGAAGTCGCGGTTGTAGATGACGAAGGAATAGCAGGTGCGCAGAATCTGCTCGGCCATCTGATCGACGCTGGTAATGAAGGAATTCTTCAGCACTTCGAAAGTGACAGGATCAAGGGTAGGTTTGGCGGCCATCGCATTCACTCCGACACGCGGATGATGATATTGAGATATTTGTCGACCGAGGCTGTCGTTCCGGGCGGGATCACGACGGTGGAATCGACCTGCTCGACCACGGCGGGGCCCTTGAGCGAAAAGCCCGCCGGCAGGTCCGCGCGCTCGTAGACGGGGGTGTCGACCCCGACGTCCGCGTCGAACCAGACGGGGCGCCGGCTCGTCGGCTGCGGCGTCGCCCCTGTCGGCGCATGCGCGGCGAGTTCAGCCTTCGGCACCATTCCGATCGCTTTGAGGTTGAGACGGAACAGGCCGATGGGCGCCTCGTCGCGCCGGAAGTTATATTCGCGTTCATGGCTGCGGTGGAACGCTTCGGTGAGGTCGCGCATAGCCCCGATGGGGCTCGGCGCCGCGACACCGAGCGAGCGCCACTGGCCCTGATACATCATGTCGATGGAGCGCTGCAGAACGATGTTGGCGCTCGCCACCCCCTCATGGGCGAGACGCTCCAGCGCCAAAGCCTCTAGCTTGCCGAATTCCGCTTCGATCGCGGCCGGATCGGCGTCATCCGCAGCAGCGAAATAGCTTTCGGAAAAATCGTGCTGCACGTCGACCAGCAGACACCCAAGGGCCGACGTGACGCCGGGATTGGGCGGCACGATCACGGCCGGAATCGAGAGATCCTTGGCGATCGCCGCCCCATGCAGCGCGCCAGCGCCGCCGAAGGCCACCAGCGCGAAGTCGCGCGGATCATATCCCCTGCTGATCGAGATCAGGCGGACGGCATCCGACATATTGGCGTTGGCGACGCGGATGATCGCATCGGCCGCGGCCTCGCGGGTCAGTCCGAAGGATGCGGCCACTTCGTCCACCGCTGCCGCCGCGAGTGCCGGGTCGAGCATGATCTTGCCACCGGCAAGGCTGGTTCCGAGCCGCCCCAGCACCACATTGGCATCGGTATTGGTCGCCTGCCGGTTGCCGTTGCCGTAGCACGCAGGCCCGGGGCTCGCGCCGGCCGATTGCGGTCCGTTGCGCAGCGACCCCGCCTCGTCGGCCCAGGCGAGCGAGCCGCCGCCGGCGCCGATCGTCAGCACTTCAATCGAAGAGAAACGGATCGGATAGCCGAACTCGATGTGCCAATCCTTGGTGACGCGCGATTGGCCTTCATAGGTCAGGGAGACGTCGGTCGAAGTGCCGCCCATGTCGAGGCCGATCGAGTTCTGAAAGCCGCACAGCATCGCGATATAGCGGCTGGCGATCGCGCCCGCCGCAATGCCGGAGCCGGCGAGGCGCGCGGCGAAATCCTTGACGCTCGCCGGCGTCATCACGCCACCGCCGGTGTGCAACAACAGAAGATCGCGCGTGTAGCCCTCCTGCTTCAGCCGTTCGCCGAGGCGGGCGGTGTAGTTGACCAACACCGGGCTCAGGGCCGCGTTGACGACGGTGGTCGAGAAACGCTCGTGCTCGAATATTTCGGGCAGCACGCCGGAGGAGGTCGAGACCGGAACGCCCGGCATCTCCTCTTCCAGGATCTGCTTCATGCGTCGCTCGTTCGCGCCATTGACATAGGCGTTCATGAAACAAACCGCGACCGCTGCTACGTTGCGCCGCTTCAGGATGCGGGCGACCTCGCGGGCGCCGGCCTCGTCGAGCGGCGTGACGATCGCGCCCTGCGCGTCGACGCGCTCCAAGACGGTCAACCGATCGCGACGCGGTACATAGGGCTTCACCACGTCCTTATAGGCGTCCCATAATTCTTCCTTGTTGGCGCGGCGGATCTCGATCACATCGCGAAAACCCTTGGTGCAGACCATCGCGGTGCGCGGCAGACGCCGCGTGATCAGTGCATTGGTCGCGACCGTCGTGCCATGGGAGAACAGCGCCACCTTGCTCAGATCGATCGCCGCCTTGCCGATGCCGGCCATGATACCGTCGATCGGATCGGGAGACGATGCGGTCTTCTCGATACGGATGAGGCCTGTGGTCTCGTCCATGATGCAGATGTCGGTGAAGGTTCCGCCAACATCCACGGCCACACGCAAATTCTGCAAGGGCTGTCCTCCCATTCATCGGCGCGCCGGTCCCTCCGGGGCGGTTCCAACGGCGGCGGTCTCTCTACCATTCGCACTAGGATATTAGGCGTCAGGTTCGCTTGTCGGCGAGCGCACATAAGTTTGTTGGTCAGCGTATCGCCCGCCATTGTCCGGCGGGACCACCTTTCCAACTAAGGCTCAACGAAAATGACCCGGCGCGCTTCCCGCGCCATGGAAACTCAGATTGAGGAAATCGTGGAAGAGCTTGGTCGCCGCGGAAAACGGCCGGTCGACCGCCCAGGCGAGACCCACGTCCATAGTCGGGATATCGGCGGCGACGTTGCGCGTATCGATCCGTTGCCCTTCGAGCGACCATGGTCTGTACACCATGTCGGACAGCACCGTCACGCCCATGCCGGCCGCCACCATGCTTCGCACCGCCTCGACCGACGAGGTCGTGAAAATGGCCTTCGGCCGCAAGCCGCTCGGCCGCCAATAATTGCCGACGGTCTTCTTCGCCTCGTCGACGGTGAGCATCACATAGGGCTCCCTGGCGATGTCGGCGAGCGTGATCGTCTCAAGCTTCATGAAGGGGTGCTCGACCGGCAGCCAGAGCCGACGATGGGAGCGGATCAGTGTATCGTGGGCGAGGCTTCGCCTGTTGCGGAGATTTGAGACCAGCATCACGGCGATATCGAGCGAGCCGTCCACCAGCCCCTTCTCGATCGCCTCACGCGGCAGTTCGATCAGCTCCAGCATGATGCGCGGATAGGTCCGCGCAAACCGCGCATGGTGAGGGGGAAGGAAATAGCCGGCGACCGTGTAGGTCACGCCGACCCGCACCTTGCCGGATTGCTTCATATCTTCCGCCAGGGGGGTCCGCATCGCCTCGTTGACCGCCGCCATGATGTTGCGCGCAAGTTGCAGGAACCGCGCGCCTTCGGCGGTCAGCGAGACGCCCTGGGGATGACGCGAGAACAGGCTGACCCCAAGTTCGTCTTCGAGCTGTTGCACCGCGGCCGTAATCGCCGATTGCGAGACGCCGAGATGGATGCCAGCATGCGAGACTTGGCCCGCTTCGGCGGTCGCGATGAAATAGCGGATTTTCTTCAGTGAAAACGTCATATCTGTTTTTTCAATACCAGCAAGCGTAATTTCCGATTTTACTATACTAACGATCCGCGTCCATACTTGCCGTCGCAATCGCGAATGGCGACGGAGAGAAGCATTGACCTCGATCAATTGCGATATGGGCGAGGGCTACGCGCTCTATCGGATGGGCGATGACGAGGGATTGATGCCCCTCATTTCGATCGCCAACGTGGCTTGTGGCTTCCATGCTTCGGACTTCAACCATATGCGCGAGACGGTCCGTCTCGCCAAACGACTCGGCGTGCGAGTCGGCGCGCATCCTTCCTTGCCGGATCGGCAAGGTTTTGGCCGTCGCGAGATGGCGATCTCCGGCGAGGAGCTTACCAATTGCATCATCTACCAGGTCGGCGCCCTCAAGGGCTTCCTCGAGGCCGAAGGCATGAAACTCAACCATATCAAGCCGCATGGTTCGCTCTACGCGATGGCCGCCAGGCAGAGCGAAATCGCCCATGCGATCTGCGATGCGGCCGACGTCTTCAAAGTGGCGCTGCTCGGCATGATCGGCACGCTGCATGAGCGGATCTACCCCGAGCGCGGCCATGAGTTCGTCTCGGAATTCTACGCGGATCTCGATTATTCCGACGACGGAACACTGATCGTAACCCGTAAGCACGATGAAAGAAACCCCTCGGAAGCCGCCGCGCGCTGCCTTCGCGCGATCCGCGAAGGCAAGGTTCGCAGCGTCGGTGGCAAGGAAATTGCAGTGAGAGCCGATAGCATTTGTGTCCATTCCGACACGCCGAACGCCGTCGCAATCGCAACCTCGGTGCGCGAGTCTTTGGGGGATCATTTGCGAAATTGACGCGAGGCGGCCGGCGATTTGCCGACGGCCTGAACATGAGGACTGGGACCGGACATGGCCAACAAGCAGATCGTTTCGCCGCTTCCCGGCACTTTCTATCGCAGACCCACGCCGGAAACCCCGCCGTTCAAGGCCGAGGGCGACAGCATCGCTGCAGGCGACACGATCGGCCTTGTCGAAGTGATGAAGTCTTTTCACGCAATACAAGCGCAGTTCGGCGGCAAGATCGTCAAGTTCTTGATCGACAACGAAGAACCGATCATGGCGGGTCAGCCGATCGCTGACGTCGAGGATTAGAGTCGACGCCATGGCGGCAATCAAGACGCTCCTGATCGCCAATCGCGGCGAAATCGCAGTCCGGATCATCCGGGCGGCACGCGAACTCGGGATCAGGACCGTCCAGGCGTACAGCGCCGCCGACGCCAATTCGCTGGCCGTCAAGCTTGCCGACGTCGCGGTGAACATCGGACCGCCGCAAGCCTCAAAGTCCTATCTCAACATCGACGCGATCCTCGCTGCCGCGTGCGAGAGCCAAGCCGATGCGGTGCATCCAGGGTACGGCTTCCTTGCCGAGAATGCCGATTTTGCAGACGCCGTCGAGGCTGCGGGCCTGATCTTCGTCGGGCCGCCCGGAAGCGTCATCCGCCTGATGGGCGACAAGGCGACGGCCCGGGTGATCGCCGCCAAGGCTGGCGTCCCGACCGTGCCCGGCAGCGACGGGCGCATCGACGCGCCGGAAGAGGCGCGCGAGGTCGCATCGCGCCTCGGCTATCCCGTGATGATCAAGGCGGCGGCCGGCGGCGGCGGGCGCGGCATCCGCATCGTCAACGATCGCGCCGAGCTCGATCGGCTGGCGCCGCAGGCGAGCGCTGAAGCCAAAGCCGCCTTTGGCGATGGAGGGCTCTATCTCGAAAAGGTGATTGAGCGCGCGCGCCATATCGAGGTGCAGGTGCTCGGCGACGGACGCGACGTCGTCCACCTTTTCGAACGCGAGTGTTCTCTCCAGCGTCGCCGTCAGAAGCTCTGGGAGGAAGCGCCGGCCGCCGATCTTCCGGACGAGATCCGCGCCCGTCTTTGCGCCTGCGCCGTGCAATTGGCGCGGGCGGTTTCCTATCGCGGCGCCGGCACGCTCGAATTCCTCTATGACGAGACGACGCGCGATTTCTATTTCATCGAAATGAACACGCGGATCCAGGTGGAGCATCCGGTGACCGAGTTCATCACCGGCGTCGATCTGGTGCGCGAGATGATCAAGATCGCGGGCGGCGAACCGCTTGGCCTGCGTCAAGCCGATATCCATTGCGTCGGCCATTCGATCGAATGCCGCATCAACGCCGAAGATCCCGCCAAGGGTTTCATGCCGTCCCCCGGCATCGTCAGCGGCCTGCGCGTCCCGGGCGGCCCAGGCGTGCGCTTCGACAGCATGCTGTACGCGGGTTACGCGGTGCCGCCCTTCTACGATTCACTGATCGGCAAATTGATCGTCTGGGACGAAAGCCGCGCCGCCGCGATCGCGCGGTTGGTGCGCGCCCTCGGGGAATTCGAGATCGAGGGCCTGCAGACCACGATCGGGCTGCACCAAGCTTTGGCGCGCGACGCCGATGTCCGCGCCCTTCGCTTCGACACCAGGTTCCTCGAGCGTTGGCTCGAGACCAATGTATCGCATCTTGCGTGAATGGGAGTTATGCGCCGATGGCCATGAGATATTCCTTTGGGGGCGACGAACATGTCTTCGTCGAGGTCGACGAGGAGATGTCTCTCGAGGCGTTCTTCAAAAGTCTGTCGATCACCAACGCCGTGCGCGAGAGCCGTATCAAGGGGGTGACGGAAATCTGTCCCGCCAACGCCTCTTTCCAGATCAAGTTCGATCCTGATCTCATCGCCCCCGACGACATGCTCAGGGAATTGCAGCGACTGGAATCGGCCGCCGACACAACGGACGTGTCGTTGAAGACGAGGATCATCGAAATACCGGTGCTCTATAATGATCCATGGACCCGCGAAACCTTGATGCGCTTTCGCGAGCGGCATCAGGACCCCGCCGCCACCGACATCGAATATGCGGCGCGGATCAATAATTTCGCCTCGGTCGAGGACTTCATCGCCGCGCATTCGGGCTCGCCCTGGTTTGTTTCGATGGTGGGATTTGTCGCCGGATTGCCCTTCCTCTACCAAATGGTCGAGCGTTCGCGGCAGATCGAGGCGCCGAAATATCTGCGCCCGCGCACCGACACGCCGAAACTCACCATCGGTCACGGCGGCTGTTTCAGCTGCATCTATTCGGTGCGTGGCGCGGGCGGCTACCAGATGTTCGGAATCACGCCGATGCCGATCTACGATCCACGTCAAGAGATCAGCTATCTCCGCGAATTCATGGCCCTGTTCAAGCCGGGCGACATGGTGAAATGGAAGCCGATCACCCTTGAGGCCTATCACGACGCCATCGCAGATGTGGAGGCCGGGCGCCTGGCGCCACTGATGCGCGACGTGACCTTTTCGCTCACCGAGTTCGAACGCGACATCGACGGTTACAACCGCAAGCTTGAGAAGGCGCTCCATGGCCATTGAGATCGTCAGTTCCGGCCTCGCCACCACCGTCCAGGATCTGGGGCGGCCCGGTTATTATCATCTTGGCATTCCGCTTTCCGGCGGCATGGATCGCCTCGCCTTGCAGGCGGCGAACCTGCTTGTTGGCAACGATCCCGGAGCGGCGGTCCTGGAAGCGGTGTTCATGGGGCCGCAGATCGCCTTCGCCGATGACCGCATGGTCGCGGTGGCCGGCGCCGAACTTCCGCCGAAGGTCGACGGCGAGCCGCGCGAGACATGGACGAGTTTTCTCGTAAAGGCGGGCCAAACACTGTCCTTCGACTTTCTGAAGAAGGGCGCGCGCGCCTATATTGCAATCGGCGGCGGCATAGACGTGCCCGTCGTGCTTGGCAGCCGGTCGACCTATGTGCTCGGCGCCCTCGGCGGTCACGAGGGCCGCACACTTCAAGCCGGCGACCGTCTAAAACTCGGCGCCGCCGCCGCCATCAAGCAAGGGCGCGCCGTCGCCGCCGATCTGCGGCGGGCACCCGGCGCCTCTGTCGAATTGCGCGTATTGACGGGCCTTTACTGGCATCGCGTCGCAGAGCAATCCGGTCGGGATTTTTTCGCGGATACGTGGAAGGTGGCGCCGGAAGCGGATCGCATCGGCTATCGCTTCCGCGGCGGGCGTCCGCTCGAATTCAAGCCGCGCACGCCGCCTTTCGGCGCGGGCTCCGATCCGTCGAACATTGTCGACGCATGCTATCCGTACGGATCGATCCAGGTTCCCGGCGGCACCGAGCCGATCGTCCTGCACCGCGACGCGGTCTCGGGCGGCGGATACTTCATGCTGGGTACGGTGATCTCCGCGGACATGGATCTGATCGGCCAGTTGCAACCGCATACGCCGGTGCGTTTTGCGCCACTGGATATGAAGACGGCGCTCGCGGCGCGGCGTGAGCGCAAGGCGTTATTGAGCAAGCTCCATGCGTCGCTCGGTTAGTCGCCGCGCGCCCGGTCGCGCAATTCCTTCGGGGACATGCCGAAATGACCCCTGAAGGTGCGCGAGAACTGGGCGTGGTCGCTGAAGCCGAAACGATAGGCAATCTCGGTGACCGTCAGATGATTGGCTGGATCGCGCAACTGGGCGTGACAGGCGTCGAGCCGCTGGTCCCTGATCCATTGGCCAATGGTTTGTTTGGTGTCGCGAAAGAGCTCATGCAGATAGCGCGTGGAGATGCCGCAAGCACTCGCGATCAAGTCCGGATCGAGATCGGCCCGGCTGAGATTGCGGCGCGCAAAGCTTTCGATGCGGCTCAGATGCGCCTCCCGGACGGTCGAGGACCCGGAAGTAAGCGTGCGTTCATCCGACTTGATGGAGAGCACGAGGAGATCGATCAGATGACGGCCGACCATCGACCGCGCTTCGGCCGACATCGCGTCAAAGCGAGCCGGAATCAGACGCAGCATGTCGGTGAACAGACCGCCCGCGCCGTTCTTCGCGTCGAATTGTACACTGCAGAAGCGGTCGGGCGCGCGGATGCGGCCGCCGAGCGCTTTGGCGTCGATTTTGATGACCCACATCTCGGCGAGTTCGGTGTGGCTGAACTCATAGGGCTCGTGGCTGCGTTCGAGGAAGAAGCCGCCGGGTCGGCAGCGGATCTCCTTTCCTCCCTGCGCGAAGACGACTTCGGTACGCGTCGGCACGGTCACCAGGAATTGCTCCTCCCGCTCGGCGCTCAGATGATGCCGCGACCGCCGATACATGAGGCCGGCCGAAATGTTGTGCGACAGCGAAAAATCGCCGATCTGCCAGATGGAGAGATCGCCGCTGAAACGGTCCGGCTCGGCGAATTGAAGGTCGAGGGGAAAATAGGTCGCGGCGATCGCCTCGTGCCAACAACGGCTTCGGTAAGACGGGTCCATCGTGCTGGTCGTGATGGTGGTCTTCATCATGCTTCCGGCTCCTCGAGCCTTATGCGTCATGCCGTTTCACGAATGTCTCGTCTGCGAGGTGCACGAGAAATCAAACTAGCGTTCACTGAAAGCAAAGACCATGCCGCAAGTCCGCTCTAAGGTGCAAGCGCATTATACCGACGCCCGCGCGATCCGTCATCCGGTCGCGGCAGTTCGAATATTCGGCATACGAGCGAGAAGGCCGTCGCCGCACGGCCTTGTATACCAGTCGCGTTTGGGTGGGCGGCGCCCAGATTGGTACAACGTAGAGCAAAGGAGAAGCAGATGAGATACGCAGCCTCGATAGTCGCAACGGCCGTTGCGATGGCGGCCCTCGCCCATGGCGGAATAGCCCACGCCGCCGACAAATGGTGGCCGGCGAAAATCTACAATCTCGATTCCGGATCGGCGAAAGAGTCGGAATATTCGCCGCTCGAAAAAGCCGCCAAGCCCTGGAATATCTGCGTGCTGTTTCCTCATATGAAGGACACTTTCTGGGTCGCCGCCGACTATGGCGTGGTCGAAGAAGCCAGGCGGATGGGCGTGAACATGACGCTCTACGAGGCCGGCGGCTATGAGAACCTGCCCAAGCAATTGGCGCAGTTCGACGATTGCATGGCCGGCAATTTCGACGCGATCATCGTCGGGCCAATTTCGGAGGCCGGGCTCGACAAGAAGATTAAGGAAGGCGTGGCGGCGGGCAAAGCGATCATCTCGACCGTCAATCCAGTCTCCAAATCGAATGTGACTTCGAAGATGACGGTCGATTTCGACACGATGGGCGAACAGACCGGCGTCTATCTGGTGAACTATCTCAAGAACAAAACCGCCAAGGTCGCGACCTTCCCGGGCCCTGCGGGCTCCGGCTGGGCCGAAGACTTCCTCAAAGGCTTCAAGAAGGCGGTCGACGGCAAAAGCAACGTCACCATGCTTGGCGACAAATTCGGCGATTCAGGCGTCGCGGTGCAGCTCGGCCTGATCCAGAACGCGCTCCAGGCCTATCCCGACATGAACGTCATCTGGGGATGCGCGCCGGCGGCGGAAGCCGCAGTCGGGGCGGCGGCCCAGGCCGGACGCAAGGACACTCTGATCATGTCGTCCTATGAGAACCAGGCGATGCTCGATTCCCTGAAGAAGGGCGAGATTTTGGGCTTTGCCACGCAATACCCGGTTCTGCAGGGCCGCATCGCGATCGACACCGCCGTGCGCGTGCTCGAAAAGCAGCCCTACGTGAAGAGCGCCAAGGCGATTCCGGATATGATCGGCAAGGACAATATGGATAAGATCAATCTCGGCCTTGTCCTGGCGCCGGCGGACTTCAAGGCGGTCTTCTCCGTCAAAGCTGCGCTGTGAATGCCTGATCCAGACCAACATCGACGGGATCGTCATGATGGAGAGCAGCCTGGCTGAGACCTCGCGGGCCGCACAAGCGGCCCGCGAGGATCTTCTTCTCGAAATGATCGGAATCTCCAAGCGCTTCCCTGGCGTGTTGGCACTGGACGACGTCGATTTCGACCTCCGGGCCGGCGAGGTCCACGTGCTGTTCGGCGAGAACGGCGCCGGCAAATCGACCTTGATCAACATCATCGCTGGCGCCTTCGCTCCCGACGCCGGCGAGTTCAAGTTCCGCGGCCGCAGTCTCGTTCGCCTCAAGCCTCACGCGGCGAGGATGATGGGGATCAGTCCGGTGTTCCAGGAATTCAGCCTGGTGCCGGAGCTGACGGTCGAGGAGAATCTTTTCCTTGGTCGGGAGCTCGGCGCCGGCGGCTTCCTCAATCATGCGGCGATGCGCGCCAGGGCGCGCTCGGTAATCAACGAGCTCGGTTTCGACATCCTGCCCGACCAAAAGGTCGGCGCGCTGTCGCGCGCCCATCAGCAGATGGTCGAGATCGCCAAGGCGTTCCTCACCGAGGTGCGCCTGCTCATTCTTGATGAGCCGACCGCCTCTCTCACCGAAGCCGAGACGCAGAACCTGTTCGCGCTGGTCGGCAGGCTCAAGAGCGCCGGTGTCGGCATCATCTACGTGTCGCACCGCATCCAGGAATTCCAGAAGATCGGCGACCGCATCACTGTGCTCCGCGATGGACGCAAAATCGCCACCGTCAAGTCGGGAGACGTCTCCGAAAGCGAACTCGTCGAACTGATGACCGGGCGCAAGGTCGGCGTGCTGTTTCCTTCCATCGTTCATCGGCCGGCCGAAAAACTCCTTGAGGTCGAGGACGTCACGCTTGCCGATCTTTCGGCAAGGAATGTGAGCTTTTATGCACGCGCCGGCGAAATCACCGGTATTGCGGGCCTTGTCGGCTGCGGCAAATCGGAGATCGTGCGTGCCGTCTATGGACTGGAGGCGGTCGCCTCGGGCAGCATCCGCGTAAGGAATGAGGATATCGCGGCGCGGCCCACTCCCATCGACATGCTGCGGCGCGGGGTCTGCTACTTTCCCTCCGACCGCGTCGCCGAGGGACTGGCGCTCGGACGGCCCGTCCGCGAGAACGCCTCGATGGCGGCGCTCGATCTGCCGACATTCTCGAAGGCGCGCGTCTTGCGGCGGGCGAGCGAGCGACGCGCCATTCAGAGCATCATTGACAAACTGAAGCTGCGCCCGCCCCAGATCGAACGGACGGTCGCCAAGCTGTCCGGCGGAAACCGTCAAAAGGTGTTGCTCGCACGCGGTATGACCCGAGACATTTCGGTCTTCCTGTTCGACGAGCCGACGGTCGGCATCGATGTCGGCGCCAAAATCGAGGTCTATGAATTAATGAAATCATTGGTGGCGGAGGGCGCGGCCATCGTCCTGGTGTCCTCCGAGCTACCCGAGGTGATGAACTTGTCGAATCGACTCTACGTGATGCATCGCTCGCAGATGGTGGCCGAACTTTCCGGGGCCGATATCAACGAGACCGAAATATTCTCGCATTTCTTCCGGGAAAAGCGGCTTGAAGACGGGCCCGCGCCCCTGAGCAGCGCGATGGCAACATGATGACGAGTAGCACGGACCACCGCGGCGCGGCACCGAATGTCGCCCTCGATAAATTCTACCGTCTCTACGGCGCGATCGGTTTCCTGCCGATCATGCTAGTGGGGCTCATCGTGCTGTTCGCGATCTTCGTGCCGCATTTCCTCGTCTTGCCGAACGTTCTGAATGTTCTGCGCAGTTCGTCCTATCTGGTAATTCTTGCTGTCGGCCAGATGCTCGTTCTCATGGTGGGCGGCTTCGATCTGTCCGTCGGCGCGGTCGTGGCTCTGACCAGCGTGTCGAGCGCGCTGGTCATGGCCGGCCTCAAGGAACAGATGGCCGATCATCCGGCCCTCATCATCCTCGCCGGCGTGCTCACGGGGCTCGGTTGCGGCTTTCTTGTCGGCCTGGTCAATGGCCTGTGCGTGGCCTTCCTGAGCGTTTCGCCTTTCATGGTGAGCCTCGGCACGGCCTCGATCGCGACCGGCTCCGCTTTGCTGCTGACCAACGGCATCCCGGTCTACGGCATGCCGGTCGGCTATGTCGACGGCTTCGGACGCGGGCTCTGGCTCAAGCTGCCAAGCGCCGTTTATCTCGCGATCGCCATCGTCGCCGTCGTCTTCGTCTTGCAGAATTTCACGCGCATGGGTCGCTACATCGTCGCCATCGGCGGAAATCTGCAGGCCGCCATTGTCTCAGGCGTTCCGACGCGTTTCTATCTGACGGCGACCTATGTGCTTTGCTCGGTTTTCGCTTCGATCAGTGGTCTTGCGCTGACCGCACAAATTGGTTCGGGCCAGGCCGCGATCAATTCGCAGCTCACGCTCGAAAGCATCGCCGCCGCGGTGATCGCCGGGGTGAGCCTGAAAGGCGGCGTGGGCAAGGTCGAGATGGTCGCTCTCGGCGCCCTGTTCCTGCTCATTCTCACCAATGCGATGGACCTGCTCACGATCGACCCGCGCATTCAGACGATCTTCCTTGGCGTCATCGTCGTCCTCGCGGTCGCACTCGACGAGCTTTCGACGCGGAGGACGAAGCGTGTCTGACGTCGACGTCGCGCTGCGCGCACGAGAAACGGGAGCCGCCGGGGGTCTGTGGCGAAGCCTGCTGGCGGTTCTGCTGCCGATCCTGATCGTGGCGATGGAGCTTGGCGTCTATCTTATCGAGCCGCGCGTCCTGTCGATCGGCAACCTGCGCAACATCCTTATTCAGTCGAGTTATCTGGTGCTGTTTGCCTCGGCGCAGATGGTGGTGATCCTGACGCGCGGTTTCGATCTGTCGCTCGGCGCCAGCGTCTCGGCGATCAGCGTCGCTAGCGCTTTGGTTATGACCGGCCTCGATGCTGGGGACGTCGCGCCCTGGATCGTCGTATTGGCGGGACTGGTTACCGGACTCGGGCTGGGCTTTCTCGTCGGGCTATTCAACGGCGGGATCATATCCTGGCTCGGCATCAATCCCTTCGTGGTGACCTTGGGCAGCCTCAACATCTGCCTTGGCCTCGCCACCACGATTTCGGGCGGCCGGCCGGTGTTCAACGTCCCCGACCCTTTCAGTTCGCTCCTCTACAACGGCAAGCTCATCCCCGGCGTTCCCGTCCCGGTAGTGTTGGCGGCGGCGGCTTGCGTGCTTCTGTATTTCCTTCTCGATCGCACGGTGTTCGGCAGAGCCCTCTATTTGATCGGCAATAATCCGCGCGCGGCGCTGCTGGCCGGCCTTCCGAGCCGGCGATATCTGCTCTTCGCTTACATTCTCGGCGCTCTACTTGCGGCTTTCGGCGCCCTCATGCTGACGGCACGCACGGGCTCTGGCGAGCCTAATCTCGGCGGTAGCTTGATGCTGGAGAGCATCGCGGCAGCGGTGATCGGCGGGGTGAGCCTGCAAGGCGGCGTCGGCGGCGTTTTCCCGGTCATTCTTGGCTCGCTGTTCATCACCATGATGTCGAACGCGATGAACCTGCTGCGGATCGACGGCTATATCCAGCAGATTCTTCTTGGCGTCGTCATCATCGCGGCGATCTTTCTCGATCGCATTCGTTCGACGCGCGCTTAAGGGCACGACGATGGAGAAAGACCGCGCGTCTCAAGAGCCGTTCGTCGCCGGGCGTCTCGGCCTCAATGTTCAACCCGTTCGCGCCCCGCGCGGCGATATTCGACGAGGCGTCGAACAAAGGATTTCGCTTCATGCCCGCCGCAGATGAGCGTCTCCACATCGCAACGTCGCTGAGCGACGCCTTGGCGGCGCTTGCCGACCGTGGACGTTCGGGCGCGCCGCTCGCCGGAGCGACCTGGATCATGCGGGCGCCCCTCAGGGAAGAACGGCAAGATTGGTCCTATGTCGCGATTTCGAAGATCGAGGAATTGCGCCGTGTCGACATTCTCGATTCGGAGATCAGCATCGGATCTTGCGTCACGCACGCCGAACTAGCGCTTTCCCTTGCGCCCTTGCCCGAATGCTGGGCGCTGGCGCAGGCCGCCGCGCGATCGGCCAATCCGGCGATCCGCTGCGTCGCCACGGTGGGAGGAAACCTTTGCGCCTCCACTTTCGCCGCGGCCGATCTCATCCCTGCCCTGATATGCCTGGAGGCGGAGGTCGAGCTTGCAACGCCGAAGGAGTCCGAACGCGTGTCGATGGAGCGTTTTCTCGAGGTTCGGACCAACCTTGAACCTGGGCGCATCATCCGTCGGGTGTTTGTTCCGCGTAACGCCTGCCGCCGCTCAGCTCACATGCGGCTGCCTTTGCGCAGGGCGGGCGATTACCCCGTGGCCATTGTCAGTGTCGCCGCCGCATTGGGACGAGACGGTCTTGTCGCCAGCGCCAGGGTGGCGGTGGGTTCGGTTGAGCCCGCAGCCCGCCGATGGAAGCGGCTCGAAGCGGATTTGATTGGCCGCCCCCTCGATTCCGGATGGGCCGCCGGCAAGGCCGAGAGTTATGGCGAAGACTTTCGCGGCCGCGATGGCGTCGAGGCCCCCGGGTGGTATCGCGTGAAAGTGCTTCCGATTCTCGTGCGCCGGGCCGTCGACGCTATCCGGGAGCAACATTGACGCCTCGATGCGGCGCGAACAGGAGGATGCGATGGTCAAGGTCACGATCAACTGCGACATGGGCGAGGCGTTCGGCATCTACAGGTTCGGCGATGACGAGGCCTGCATGCCGTTCATCACTCACGCCAATGTCGCCTGTGGCTTTCATGCGTCGGACCCGGTCGTCATGCGCGAGACGGTGCGCGCGGCCAAGCGCCACGGCGTCGCCATCGGCGCTCACCCTGGCCTGCCGGATCGCGAAGGGTTCGGTCGCCGCGACATGAAGCTGAGCCGCGACGAAGTGTCGGCGCTCGTGCTCTATCAAACTGGCGCGCTTCAGGCTTTTGCCGCGGCGGAGGGCGTCGCCCTCGCCCATATCAAGCCTCACGGCGCACTCTTCGGCATGGCCCAGCGCGAAGAAGCCATCGCGGAAGGCATCGCCGACGCCGCACTCGCCACGGCGCTGCCGGTGATCGCCTATTCCGACTGCGCGATGTCGGAGGTGTTCACCCGGCGCGGAATCGCCTTCTCGTGCGAATTTTACGCGGATCTCGACTACGACGATGATGGCCGCCAAATCATCGCCAAGCAGCACCGCGCGGTCTCCGCCGCCGAAGTCGCGGCGAAAGTGAAGCGGGCGGTGGACGAAGGATTGACGCGTTCGGTCAGCGGCAAGGACGTACCGGTCGTCGCCCAATCGATCTGCGTGCACAGCGACACGCCGAACGCTGTCGAGGTTGCAAAAGCCGTTCACCAGACGCTTTCGCGCCAGCTCTTCGCTAGCGACCAGGTTCTCGCCGTCCCGACCCGGAAGTGATGCTCCCGGCTGACGAACTGCAGGAAGGAGATATTGCCAATGCTTTTGCCGCTCAAGATCAATGGCGAAGATCGGTTCTCGCTCAGCGATCCGTTGACGCCGCTGGTCGACGTTCTGCGCGATGAATTCTTTCTGACCGGAGCGAAAGTCGTGTGTCGCGAAGGCTTTTGCGGGGCCTGCACTATCTTGCTTGACGGACAACCCGCCGTGTCGTGCCTCGTGCCGGTGGGACTTGCGGTGGGTTGCAAGATCATGACGGTCGAATCCTTGGCGCGGGATGGCGTCTCGTCGCCGTTGCAGCGCGCGATGGAGGAATACGACGCGGTGCAATGCGGCATGTGCTTTCCCGGCATGCTGATGACGCTAACCGGCTTTTTGGCGCAAGCGAGAAATCCGAGTCGCGAGGACATCAAGGAGGCGCTGGTCGGAAATGTCTGCCGCTGCACTGGCTATGAACGCATCGTCGATGCCGCTCTGTCCGCGGCGCGAGCCGCCGTTGTCGAAGGACGATAGACCGATGCTGGAACCGTCCAACGCCGTGATGAATTTTCCCAGACGCGACGCCTGCGACAAACTCAGGGGCTACACGCGTTACACCGTCGACCGCGGGCGTCCAGGGATGCTCCACGCCGCCCTGCTGCGCGCCAGTACGCCATCCGCGAGGATCGTGCGCATCGACGCGTCCGAAGCCCGAAAGATGCCGGGCGTCCGTGCGATCGTCAGCGCCGTGGATGCCCCCGGGCGCCATGGAATCGGCATTGCGGACCATCCGCTGTTCGCGACTGGCTGTATCCGCTACGACGGCGAGCCGATCGCGGCGGTGGCCGCAGAGACTTTGGCGCAGGCCCGCGCCGCGGCGGCGGCAATTATCGTGGAGCTCGAGCCTTTGCCAGCGGCCATATCGATGGCCGACGCCCTGGCGCCGGACGCGCCCCTGGTGCATCCCGACTGGCGCGGTTACGAAGTGCTCCTGGAAGGCGGCGCGCGCGCGGGCAATGTAGCCTGGGAGGCGACGGTCGTGCGCGGCGACGTCGACGCCGCGTTCGCGCGCGGCGATGTTGCGATCGTCGAAAGCGTCTTTCGGGTCGGGCGGCAAAACCACGTGTCCTTTGAGCCGCGCGCGGTGATCGCCTCCTACGAAGATGGGCGGTTCCATATCGAAACGTCGACTCAGGTGCCCTGGTCGGTCCGCAATGCGACGGCGCGGCTGTTGAATGTGCCGCCCTCGCGCATCCGGGTCACCGTTCCGGCGGTCGGCGGAGGATTTGGTTTGAAATTCGATTGCGCACTCGAACCTTTCGCGGCGCTCCTGGCGCGCGCGGCGGAAAGGCCGGTTCGGCTTGTGAACTCCCGGCAGGAGGAGATGCTCACCTGTCTGTGTCGGGAGAACGCCGAGATCCGGATCCGATCCGCCGTCACCAAACAGGGCGAGATCGTCGGCCGGGAAGCTGTGGTGCTGATGGATTGCGGTGCTTATGGCGGCGAACAGATATTCCTGACGACGATGACGGCGCATACTTTGGGCGGCAATTATCGGCTCGGCGCGGTGCGGATTGCGAGCCGCGCAATCTACACCAATACGGCGCCCAATGGCGCGTTTCGCGCGTGCAACGGCGTTTACAACACCTTCGCCCTTGAGCGGCATACCGACGAAATCTGCGCGGCGATCGGCATCCATCCCCTTGCGTTTCGACGACGGGCCGTCCTCGGCGACGGAGACTTTGGTTCGACCGGCCAGGTGTTTGAAGGCGACGTTCTCGGCCCGATGCTCGATCGCATGGCCGAATTGCGCGCGGCGAAGCCGTCGAAAAAACCGATGGCGGGGACGCGGCTCTATGGCCGCGCGACGACGGTTGGGACTTGGTTCGTCTTCGTCGGACCTTCCGCAGCGACTATCAATCTCAACGCGGATGGCAGCGCAACGCTCGTCACGTCGGGCGTTGAGATTGGATCCGGCTCGATGATGCAGGCGCTGCCTCAAATGGTCGCCAATGTGCTGGGGCTTCGTCCCGAAGACGTGATCGTGCGCGCGGCCGACACGGATGCCGGGGGCTATGACGTCGGCGTCGGGGGCGGAAGAACCACGGTGTCGCTCGGCGCCGCGAGCATGGCCGCATGCGTGGAAGTGCGCCGGAAGCTCCTGGAGGTCGCCTCGGAGATGCTGGAGGCGGCGCCCGACGATCTTGTTCTCGCCAACGGCCGCGTTGAAATCGTCGGCATCAGGGGATCGGGCGCGACGATCGCCGAGGTCGCCGAGCGCGCGCAACGTGTGGTGGGCCCGATATCGGGGAGCGGATCATTCACCGGACCGGGCGTCGCGGCGATGCCTGGTTGCGCGACCGGCCATTTCATCGAAGCCATTGATATTCCCGTCTTCGCCGTTCACGAATGCGAAGTCGCGGTGGATTCCGAGACGGGTCACGTCGAAGTGCTGAGTTACGTCGTCGTCCAGGATGTCGGCCGAGCGTTGAACCCTCGCGCCATCCATGGCCAGATACAGGGCGGCGTCGTGCAGGGATTGGGATACGCCCTGCATGAGGAGATTTCTATCGGCGCGAATGGCCGAATAAACCAAACAGGCTTCGAGACCTACAGAACGCCGCTGGCGCAGGACGTCGTGCCCGTGGAGATCAGCCTCTATGAAGGCGCGCCGTCGATCGGACCCTTGGGCGCCAAGGGCGCCGGCGAAGTTCCCATTCTCAACGTCGCGGCGGCGATTGCGTGCGCCGTGTCCAACGCCACCGGTCGACGAGTCCAGGAAATACCGCTGACGCCGCCGCATGTCCTGGCGCTGCTCTTGGGGGACAAGCCCGCTCTCGAACTGCCGCATATCTCGGCCTCGTGGCGGGACAATGTGCTTGCGGAGCCTTCACGTGTCGCCCGCGCTCCATGAACGTCGCGTTTGGGGCGTCGCACGCATTATCGGGATCGAAGAAGACACCGATCGGATTGGCCGCGAACTTTTGAGGAAAAGCCGCTTTCCACCGCGCGGATTGCCTTCGCAGCAGACCGTGACGTGGTACGAAAAGCCGGAGGCTTCCTTTGATACCTGCTCCTTGAGTTTCAGTTCACGGCTAGTCGGCCGGCAGCAAAAATCAGGAGCGCACCCGCGGCACCCTCCACGTAGCGGCGACGACGGTCGCTAAAGCTGCCTCTTCGAGCTATCGAAGAGACTACAAAGCCGACCGCGCTGTAGATGATGCCGCATAACGCGATGAAGATCGCTGAAAGAACTGCGGCTTGTAATGCAACGCCTTCGCCGGATGTCACGAAGTTGGGAAGTATGGCGAAGTAAACCATCAATCCCTTCGGATTCAGAAAGCTCGTCAAAAAGCCTCGCCTGACCAACGCGTTGTTAGGTGTTGCGGCAAGAGCCAGGCGCCCGGGACGCATCGCGGATCGGATGAGTTTGATGGCGAGATAAGCCAAATAAGCCACACCAACCCAGCGCAGTATCTCAAATAGCACCGGCGACGCGGCGACAACGGCAGCCACACCGAAAGCGGCAAGAAGGGCGTGCATCGCGTATCCGAGTAGCACGCCCAAGTTTGCGCGCATGGCGGCGGTTGCTCCCCCTGACAGCCCTTGTGATGCTACGAAGAGGATGTCGGGGCCAGGCGTGCAAACCAATGGCATCACCGTCGCGGCAAACACAAGCATCGTTCCAGGTTGCATGACCATCAAAAAAACCTCCCGATGCAAGGGCCCCGAATATGAAAATGAATTCTCATTCAATCGTGAGTTATCAAGAGGCCAAGTTTTCCACCCAATCCATTGGCGGAGGTTCCTCCCGCCGGCGCGCCTACTCCCCCGCACCTTCGAGCGCGGGCTCGTCCTTAGAACGATTGGCCAATGGTTCCGGCACCTCGCATCCCGTCGCGCAGCACCGGCCCGGCTGCTTCGAAGCGCGGCGACCCTCATCGAGGATGCCGCGGTCGAGCAGCTTCTCGACGAGGTCGGCCTTCTCCATCACGGGATAGTTGCGCCAAATCTCGCGCTTCATTGCTTCGGGCGAGCCACCGCCGTGGAGCGAGATCACCGAGTACCAACCCGCTTGATGTGAGACGGTGAGATCCTCGATGAAGCGCGCGACTTCGGCCCGCTGCTCGGCCGGAATGTCCGGACGGCCACCCATGACGGCAGCCAGCGATGCACGCGTCTCTGGATTGTGATCCTCGTCCGGTCCCGGCAACGAGACGATGAGGCCGCCAGATACATAATGCGCCACACGGTGCATGTCGTAGATTTTGGTGGCGAGGAGCAGCTTGCCGATATTGGAGAACACCGCATCGGGCATTACCGAGCCTGCAGGGTCCTTGGTGCAGTAGACCGAGGATGCGACGCCGCAGGCGTAGAAGCTCTCGGTGATGGTGATCAGTTCGACCATCGCCTCGCGGATGTGCCCATGGCGTTCCGTATCGAGACCGTTGGCCTCGATCATGAGCGCACCCGCGCCGATCAGGAGGTCGCCGAAACCCGCGCGAGCACCGATGCAGGAATGCCGATGATGCGTCGCGTAGGACGTGGTCAGGAAACCGCCCTCTTCCGTTTCGCCGGCCAGGAAAACCCGGTCGTGCGGGACGAACACATCGTCGAAGATCACGACGCCGACCGACTGGCCATATTTGGCCGAGAACTTGGCGGAAGCCTCACCGGGACGGCCGGCGGGACGCGCGACGATGGTTACGCCGGGAGCGTCAACGGGGACCGCGCAGCATACCGCGAAATCCCTATCCTCCGGAACGTGAGTTCGGCAGGGCATCACCAGGAACTCATGCATGTAGGGCGCGCCGGTGACGATCGCCTTGGTGCCTCGGATGACGATGCCGTCCGGCCTGCGCTCCTTGATGTGCAGGTAGACATCCGGGTTGACCTGCTGGCCCGGCCGCTTGGAGCGGTCGCCCTTCGCGTCGGTCATCGCCACGCCCAGCGCAAGGTCGCGGTCCTGAACGTCGTGGAGATAGCCAAGAAAGCGCTGGCTGTAGTCGGTGCCGTGATGATCGTCGGTCAGCTTGGTGGACTGGAACAGACCGTTCAGCGCGTCGTGCGTCAGATAACGCTGCGCGCAGCCGGACGTCCTGCAGACCAGACGTACTGCCTCCAGCTTGTAGAGCAGGTCCGTCGAATTCTCGTTGATGTGGAGCATGCGATTGACGGTCTTGCCCGACGTGCCCTGGCGCGCCGTCATGATCGGCAGGTGCTGCTTCTGATGCGCGAAATCGTAAGTCACGCCGACACCGGCCACACCCGGAGCGAGGAGCGGTTCGTCCGCGACGCTTTCGATGGCCCTGCCGTTCACGAAAACGCGAGGCTTGTAGGCGCGCAACGAATCCCGATAGTCAGCGGCCGTCATCAGCATGATATATCTCCGTAGCGCTTGTTCATTTTTTCGAACAGTGTTAGAATTTAGCCAAGCTGGAATTGTTGTCAACCGCGAAAGGCGACGGATGGCGGAAAAGCGGCGAGCGGGGCGGCAACAGGCGGTCAGCGAACACAAGCGGGAGCTGATCCTGGACGCGGCGCGGGAAGTGTTCGTGGCCGAGGGCCTCGAAGGCGCGAGCCTGCGCGCGATCGCAACGCGAGCTGGATATACGCCGGCGGCGCTCTATTTCCATTTCGACTCGAAGGAAGCGATCTACGCCGAGGTGCTGCGCGACTCCCTCGCCTCCTTGGGCGGCACCATCGATGAGGCCGTCGCGAAGACGCGTGGTCCGAAACAGAAGCTTCGCGCCGCCGCGATGGCCTTCTTCCGGTACTATGCGGAGAACCCCCGCGATTTGGATCTCGGCTTCTACCTGTTCCGCGGTGGCATGAAGCCGGCCGGGCTGGGACCCGCCCGCGACGAGGAATTGAACGCGGCACTGGAGGCCGCGCTACATCCGATCGCAGAGGCCGCGGAGGCTCTCGGCGCATCGCGGCAGAAGGCCAACATGCTAATGGTGGACTGCTTCGCACACGCGACCGGTCTGCTCCTGCTGCTGCACACCGGCCGCATTCGGATGTTCGGCGCGTCTGCTCCCGAACTGATGGAAGAATACGTGCGCGGCAGGATCTTGCAACTCAACAAGGAGTGACGCCATGCTTACGGTCGTCCCGACGAAGTCGCTGCTCCTCATCGTCGACTTCCAATCCCGCCTGATGCCGTCGATCGATCAGGGTACGGCCGCCGTGAAGAACGCAAAGCGGCTTATCGACATGGCCAAACTGATCGACGTGCCGATCGTGTTCACCGAGCAGAACGCGAAGGGTCTCGGTGCGACGCTGGATGATCTGCCGATCAACGCCGGACGGATAATGCACAAGATGACGTTCGATGCCGTCCGCGAGCCGGACTTCCTCAAAGCGATTCCGGCGGGCCGGCACATCGTGGTTGCCGGCTGCGAGGCCCATGTGTGCGTGCTGCAGACCGTTCTCGGTTTGCTAGACGCGGGACGGAAGGTTTACGTCGTACGGGACGCTCTCGGCTCGCGTCAACCGGAGAGCAAGGAGACCGCAATTCGCCGCATGGAGAGGCACGGCGCCGAGATCGTCACGACCGAGATGGTCGTGTTCGAATGGCTCGAAAGCGCCGAGCATCCGCGCTTCCGCGATGCGATCGCTCTGATTAAGTGAACGTACTTTCGAAGATTGACAACATGGAGTCTCGTAGACTGGCGTAGTACGCTGCAGTAGGCGGCAGCCGCCAAAGGAAGGCGGCAACGCGCCCAACTACGCCAGTTCGCGGAATTTGAAATGGGAATGGCGCCGTGACGCAGACGCCTGATTGATCTGGGCGTAACTTATGCGGATTCGTTCGATGTGATGGCCTGACCGGAAAACAAATCGCGCGTACCCAATACGTTGTAACCAATTGCCTGATAGCCAACGCGGCGTTTCGCAGCCATGCGGGCGAGAACCGGCACTCTCATGTCGGCATAATCGTAAATGATCACCTCGCGCTTGGCGTCGTTGAGACGGTGCAGCCGGCCGGCATACTGGGCGAGCGTGCCTTTCCAGGCAATCGGCATGGTCAGAAAAAGGGTATCGAGGCGGGAATCATCGAAACCCTCTCCAAGATAGCGTCCGGTCGCGACGATGACACGCTCCTCGGCTTGAGGAATTGCCGCGAGACGAGCGGCGATGTCGCGGCGCTGCTTCTCGCTTTGCCCGCCGCGCAAAACGATCACATGCTTTGCGAAACGCTCAAGACGCTTTGCGATAATCTCCAAATGGGCGGTGCGCTCGGTTATTACAACGGGTGAGCGGCCCACTTCCAGCGCACATAAGACATCATCGAATATCAGATCATTGCGCGCTTCATCATAGACCAATTCCTTGAACACATTCTGGATAGAAGAAACGGAATTGTCCAATGTCGCTTGGATCTGGAAGCTGGTATCTCTGATCCGCACCACGTGATCGAACGGGCGCTTGGCTGCCTCGGATCGTGCATCCACGCGATGGCGGACGGGACCACATTGCATAACGATGATCGGGTGATGTCCGTCTTTTCGCGTAATCGTTGCTGACAGGCCGAGGATGTAGCGGGCCTTGCTGCGGCGCGCGACCAGTTCAAAGCTTACCGCCGACAGATGGTGGCATTCGTCGACCACAAGATGCCCATAATTTCCGACGATATCATCAACTTCTCCCTTGCGAACCAGGCTCTGGATCAGGGCAACGTCAACCTGACCTTTCGGTTTGCGACGACCGCCGCCGATCATACCGATCGCGTCACGCGGCATATTCGAGAACGCTGTGAGCCTCTCGATCCATTGATCCACGAGCTGACGGCGATGAACGAGGACCAATGTATTCCGTCCGCGTTCGGCCATCATCCGGATGGCTAAGATCGTCTTGCCGAACGCCGTCGTCGCCGCGAGCACGCCCGTATCGTGCGGCAACAGGACTGTGATCGCGGCTTCCTGATCGGGGCGCAGTGCGCCGGCGAAGGCAAGTGGGATCGCCTCACCGGAAAAACGACAATCTTCGATAGCTACTGCAATTCCAAGTGACGCAAGCAGATCGAGGACGGCGTCGAAGCATCCGCGAGGCAGCGCAACGTGATGGCTGGTCAACTCTGCGCAAGAGACGATCCGAGGCTTGTCATGGGTCGATCTGCGCATTGCTTGAGTGGCGTAAATTCGGGATTCTGGAACGCAGCAAGGCGAATAAGGCGCGCGATCAACGACGATGGCAGCGCGTGACGTGGGATGTAGATCTGGTCCGCCTGTACAACAGTGATCGAATCTGGCAGCGGCTCCCGGATTGCTGGCGGCTCCTGTCGCCGCGACGGCGGGGCAAGCCACGGTTCTTCGTCTTCGTCGACGAGAGGAATACGCACGCCGAGAATTTTTCCAGATGAACTTGCTTCCTCGACCAGTTGTTCCACCTTCGCTCGCTGCATGGTTTCAATCACCGAAAGGAAGGCCCACTGATCCGGATACGGCGAACAATGCTCGTCGATGAACTCGCTGTTGCCGGAACTTCGCGCGAGCCCCTGAAGCGGCAAGGCAATCAGGTTGCCGAACCCACCTGCTGGCATTGAATCCTGGCTCGGAAAAAACCGATCGTAGGATCCGAATCCGATATCGGGGACGCGTTCCATCGTATCGGTAATCAGGAATGCCCCAAGACGGCGCGCCGTTGCGGCTGGAATCGGCTCCTCGAAGAAGATCCAGGCATGAGCACCGTTTCCGGATCTCGACCGCTCAATGGCAACCGGTATTCCATGACGCACGCAGGCGTCCCTAAAAGCAAAGGCATCTCTTTGCCATTCCCCTTCATCGAAATCCGCGGCGAGAAACGAACAGGTATTATCCGCAAGCATCGGATAGACGCCCATCACGAACGGGGCGCCGTTCGCATCGGTCCCACGCAGATGACGTTCGATTGACAGGTCATCGACGGCTGGGAATGCCTGGTTTGGACATACCGAACATTTGACTTTCGGTTTTTCGCAAATCCCGCGCTGCCATTCATTCGCACAGGCAGGTGCGTAGCCGCTCCGCCCCGTCGTGCGGTTCTCCCAACGGATGGGGAAGACATCTGGGCGGCCACGGAAAACCCGGCGAAACAGAGCAATCTTCTTTTCGATTGGCGAATGCCGGTCCGTGGGATCGCCAGTTCTTCCCGAAGGGACCACCTTGACAGCCGCGGTCCTCTCATTCTGCACTGATCGCAACGCGTTGATCTTGGCTACGATCTCCGCGCGCTCACGCTCCAGCGCAGTAAGCCGGGCCGTGAGTTCAGAAATTCTGGCATCCGGTTGCGTCATCGAGAAGATTGGCATGCATCGGAACAACAATCCTGAATGTAGCGTTTTAACTCACAGATCGCTAATCGCCGTTGGCAGGGTAGCTAGGCGCAACGCCGGAAAGGAGTTGCCAGTCCATACAAAATTTTGTATAATTAATCGTAATGGTCGATCCCAAACCCGTCGAGTTCCGAGGCAGCGCACTCGAAGATTTGCGCGCGTTTCCGGAGGCGGCCCGGCGTCAGGCGGGGTATCAGCTCGACCAAATCCAGCATGGGCGCGAGCCCGACGACTGGAAGCCCATGAACACGGTCGGCCGAGGGGTGCGGGAAATTCGGATTCGCGATGCCGCGGGAGCATTCAGAGTGCTGTATGTGGCGAAGTTCGATGATGCGGTTTACGTGCTGCATTGTTTCCAAAAGAAGACCCAGAAAACGAGCAAAGCGGATCTGAACCTGACCGCGCAGCGTTACCGGGATTTATTAAAGGAGCTAGGTCAATGAGCAAGAAACGCTTCGCCAATGTGTGGGATGCAATTGAGGATACACCTGCGCAGGCTGAGAACATGAAGTTCCGTTCGGCGTTGATCATGGCTTTGAAGGATCATATCGCCCGAACAGGGCTCAGCCAATCGGAGGCCGCCAAATTGCTTGGCGTTACGCAGCCACGTATTTCCGATCTCATGCGCGGCAAGATCGAACTGTTTGGCCTCGATACCTTGGTCAATATGATCGGGGCCGCCGGCTTGCATGTTGAGATGCGGATCTCGAACGCCGCCTGATCGGCAGCCAGCCTCTGCTCCGTTCGCCGCGCATGGGGGATCGACCTACCTACCCGACTTTGCGTTCTGAATTCGCTCCCTTGAGGCGAAGCTGGCCTACCTTGAACAACAACAGCGATCCGCGCTTCTTTTCAGGCTCCGCCGGGGCTTTTGAGAACACCCATCCTGCAATCATTCGGGAGCGTTTAAGCGCGGGGCTTGGCGTAGCACGCCCTGACAAGCGGCAGCGTCCGAATATACGACGAAACCGAAATTCGTTTCGCCGCAGAACGCTCGTCAGCAACGCGGTACTTCATTTGGTACGACATGACGGACGGAGGTACGGCTTAAGTGCTGACTACGCTTCGTTTTTCGAGAAGTCCCGTTCCAAACCATCATGGGGGCGACGGAAAAGCGGTGGTCTAACATGCACACTGCCGTGTGATACTCTCACTATGACTTCACCGGCTTCGATAGCGTCGAACAAGCGATTAGTAGGCCGATCAAAGTCAGAGGCAATTGGTGCCACGCTTTGCCCGCGCCCAGGCTCGCAGTGGTCCGGTCGTAGCTTCGGCGACAGCAGGGTGAGAGAACCTGCGTACGCCGGGACGACGCCGCGATCCACCGTCGTGACAAAGATAGAGCCCTCAGACCCAACCACCGTCGATGACATATTGCTGGTTGGTGCAGGCGCTGGCTTCGTCGGAAGCGAAGAACAGCGTGGCCCGCGCGATTTCGTCGGGCATCAGGCGGCGCTTCAGGCATTGCCGCTGCATCAACTCCTTCTCGCTTTCCGGATTGAGCCAGAGATCGAGCTGCCGCTGCGTCATGATCCAGCCCGGTGCGATGGCGTTGACCCGGATGTTGTAGGGACCGAAATCGCGCGCCAGCGACCGGGTGAGCCCGAGTACGCCGGACTTCGCCGCCGTGTAGGCCGCCATACCGCCCTGCCCGACCATCCACGAGGTCGAACCGAAATTGACGATCGAGCCGGCCTTCGCCTCGATCATGTCGGGGAGCACGGCTTGCGCCGCGAAAAACTGGTGCTTCAGATTGACGGCAATCCGGTCGTCCCAATATTCCGGCGTCACCTCGAGCGTCGCATGGCGCTCATCATGCGCCGCATTGTTGATGAGAATCTGGACCCCGCCAAACACGCCGCGGATCTTGTCGATCGCGGAACGCAGCGCGGCGATGTCAGTGAGGTCGGCGGGCTCGAAATGAACCCGATGGCCCTGCGACGCCAGTTCTTTCACCAGCGCCTGGGACTCGATTTCCTTGATATCGATGAAGGCCGTGTTCGAACCCTGCGCTGCGAAGCGCCGGACGATAGCTTCGCCAATGCCGCTGCTACCACCGGTGACAAGCACGGTCTTGTTGGCGAGATCCGGATAAATCGCCCCAGTCGACTGAACAGCGGTCATGATTTTTTCACTCCCTGGCGGTGGCCCCTGCGCCGCCATCCTTACCACAGCGGCTGACTGAATACGTCAAAATGTGAGTTGCGCACCTCAATATCCGAAGATAGAGTTTAGACGGCATCAAAGTCAAAAAATGATCTCTGGGAGGCCAACATGAGGATACCCGGGCGGGCCGCGTTGGCGGCGGTCGGGCTGCTGCTGACGGCCGGGGCAGCCGCGGCGCAAACATCGGTCAAGTGGCTTCATCTTGAGGTCAACCCGAACCAGGTGAAAATCTGGGAGGAAGTCGCACGCGACTTCGAGGCCAAAAATCCCGGCGTCAAAATTGAGATGCAGTTCCTCGAGAACGAGGCTTACAAGGCCAAACTGCCAAGCATGCTGCAATCGAAAGATCGGCCTCACATCATTTACAGCTGGGCCGGTGGGGTTTTGAAATCGCAGATCGATGCCGGCGTGCTCGAGGACATCGCCGTACCGATATCGGGCTACAAGGACAATCTGGCGCCGGCCGCGGTCAATGCTTTCACCTTTGACGGCAAGATTTACGGCATCCCCTATGCGCAGTCGCAGGTCGGTTTTTTCTACAACAAGGAATTGATGGCGAAGGCCGGTATCGACGGCGCCGGGATCAAGACCTGGGACAATCTGCTCGATGCGGTCAAGAAGCTCAAGGCGGCCGGAGTAACACCGCTGATGGTCGGCGGCGCGGACAAATGGCCGATCCATTTCTACTGGACCAACCTTGCGGTCCGCGTCGGCGGCAAACCGGCATTCGAGGCGGCGCTGCGCGGCGAGAACGGCGGCTTCGAGGGCGAGACCTTCATCAAATCGGGGCAGCTGTTCAAGCAGTTGGTCGATCTTCAGCCGTTCCAAAATGGCTTCCTCGGCTTCAAGAATCCGCAGGCGGTCGGCGCCTTCGGCGACGGCAAGGCAGCGATGACACTGGCGATCAGCACCGCCTATCACCAGCAGCGCGCGCTTGCCGCCGATAAAAAGGGCCTCGGCGACGAAACCCTTGGCTGGTTCGACTTCCCGACGGTTTCCGGTGGAAATGGCGACCCGACCGACACGCTGGGCGGTATCAACGGCTGGCTGGTCACCAAGGGCGCGCCGAAACAGGCGGTCGAGTTCCTGAAATACTTCGTTTCGCTGGAGGTGCAGAAACGTCTCGCCGCCGGCAACTTTCTGATTCCGGTCTACAAGGGCGCAAGCGAAGGGCTTGCCAATCCGCTGATGCAAACCGTCGCGCAGAACCTGGCACGATCAAAATACCATCAAAATTTCTACGATCAGAGCCTCGGCCCCTCCGTTGGACGCGTGGTCAATGACGTCACCGCCGAAATCGCCGGCGGAAGCATGACGCCCGACGCAGCCGCCAAGGCGATCCAGGACGCCTACAGGCAGGGCAACTAAAGAAACAGGTTGCGGATTTCCTCAGCCCTGCGTCCGGCCGTGGCATGATGTTGGTTGCCAATCACAAGGCGATGGGAATATCCATGAGCGCGCTCACTGCCCATCGGCCGTTCGACTCCGGAAAGCTTGCAACGGCGCTGTTGTTCCTGCCGCCGGCGCTGTTGCTGTTCACGCTGTTCGTCATGACGCCGGTGGTCGAAGCCGCCTGGTACAGCGGCTTCAACTGGAACGGGTTCGGCAGCCCGAAGAACTGGATCGGCTTCGACAATTACCGCTTCGTGTTCGACAACCGCGCCTTCGGCCTCGCCTTCCGCAACAACATCCTGATCATCGTGGTGTCGCTGTCGATCCAGTTGCCGCTGGCGCTGTCGCTGGCGCTGATCCTGGCGGAGAAGTTTCGCGGCGCGGTGGCACTGCGCATGCTGTTCTTCATGCCCTATATCCTGGCTGAAATCGCCACCGGCCTGATCTTCAGCTTCGTCTATGACGGCGACTACGGCCTGCTCGCCGCGATCTTCAGGGCATTCGGCGCCCAGGCGCCGCATCTGCTCGCCAGCCCGCAGACCTCGATGCTGGCGATCCTGATCGTGATCGTGTGGAAGTATTTCGGTTTTCACATGATGCTGTTCATCGCCGCTTTGCAGGGCATGGACCGCAATTTGGTAGAAGCGGGACAAATCGATGGGGCGACGCGCTGGCAGAACCTGCGCTACATCGTGATTCCGCTGCTTTATCCCACCATTCGCCTCTCGGCATTCTTTGCCATCGTCGGCTCGCTGCAGCTGTTCGATCTGATCATGCCGCTGACGCGCGGCGGTCCGGCGGATTCCTCGCATACCATGGTGAG
>DATHHQ010000284.1:0-4928 GCA_035490095.1 Bradyrhizobium sp. | reverse complement strand
CAATTATTCCCATTCTCCGCAAACGCAGAATCTTGATTTGAACGATTCCAGCTTCCAGTCCAGCTTCCCGAAAGTTCAATTGGTGGATTGAACCAACCAGGGGATCAGCGATGGCAAATCTCATTATCAATGGCAAAACTTTCGACGTGGATGTCGAGCCGGACACACCGCTACTGTGGGCGATCCGGGAAAACGTCGGCCTGACCGGCACCAAATATGGCTGCGGCATTGCACAATGCGGCGCCTGCACCGTCCATGTCGACGGCGTCGCCGTGCGATCGTGCGGCATGGTGGTCAGCGAAGCCGTCGGCAAGCAGATCACGACCATCGAAGGACTGGCCGCCGATGGCGCACCGCACAAGGTGCAACTGGCCTGGATCGCCAATGACGTCCCGCAATGCGGATATTGCCAGAGCGGAATGATCATGGCGGTCGCGGCACTGCTCAAGGAGAAGCCGAAGCCGACCGATCAGGACATCGACGAGGCCATCACCAATATTTGCCGCTGCGGCACCTTCCAGCAGGCGCGTGAGGCTATTCACGCCGCCGCGACCGCTTGAGGAGGCAGCCATGAACCATATGCCCACACTCAACCGCCGCGCCTTCGTCATTGGCACCGCCGCTGTCGGCGCCGGCCTCACGCTTGGCCTCGATATTCCCTTCGGCGGCCCCACCGTGGTGCGCGCCGCCGACGGCTCGCCCGAGGTCAACGCCTGGGTCGTGATCCAGCCCGACGACACCGTCGTCATTCGCATCGCCCGTTCGGAAATGGGACAAGGCACCCTCACCGGCCTCGCCCAGCTTGTGGCCGAAGAGCTGGAATGCGACTGGTCGAAGGTCACCACCGAATATCCGACGCCCGGCCAAAGCGTGGCCCGCAAGCGCGCGTGGGGTGATTTCTCGACCGGCGGCAGCCGCGGCATCCGCACCTCGCAGGACTATATCCGCAAGGGTGGCGCGACCGCGCGCATGATGCTGGTGCAGGCCGCCGCGAACGAGTGGAAGGTTCCGGCTTCGGAATGCACCGCCGCCAACAGCGTCATCACGCACACGCCTTCGGGCCGCACCACGACCTACGGCAAAGTCGTCGAGGCCGCTGCCAAGCTTGAGCCGCCAACCGAGGTCAAGCTGAAGGATCCCAAGGACTGGAAGATCGCCGGCAAGGCGCTCAAGCGACTCGACACGCCCGACAAGACCACCGGCAAGATGATCTACGGCATCGACATCAAGCTGCCGGGCATGCTCAACGCCGCGATCAAGGATTGTCCGGTGTTCGGCGGCAAGCTCAAGAGTTTTGATGAAGCCAAAGTCATGGGCATGAAAGGCGTCAAGAAGGTCGTGAAGGTCAACGACCACGCCGTCGCCGTCGTGGCCGACACCTGGTGGCTCGCCAAGACCGCGCTCGACGCCCTGCCGATCGTGTGGGACGAAGGCGACAACGCCAAGGTCTCAAGCGCGTCGATTGCGAAATGGCTGGAGGAAGGACTCGACAGCGCGCAGCCGGCCTTCATCGGCAACCAGAATGGCGACGCCAAGGCTGCGGTCGCGAGCGCGGCCAAGAAAGTAGAGGCGGTCTACAACTATCCCTACCAGAACCACGCCACCATGGAGCCGCTGAACGCCACCGCACTCTATACTGCTGACAAGTGCGAGGTCTGGTGCGGAACGCAAAACGGCGAGGCCGCCTTCGCGGCGACGCTGGAAGCTTCCGGTCTGCCCGCCGACAAATGCGACGTTCACAAGCAGATCCTCGGCGGCGGCTTCGGCCGTCGCGGCCAGACCGACTATGTCCGGCAGGCAGTCTCGATTGCCAGGCAAATGCCGGGCACCCCGATCAAACTGTTGTGGTCGCGCGAAGAGGACATGCAGCACGGCATGTATCACCCGGTCACGCAATGCAAATTGACCGGCGCCTTCGATGCCGACAACAATCTGACCGCGCTGCAAATCCGGCTGTCGGGACAGTCGATCCTGTTCAGCCTGCGCCCCGAGGCGTTGGTCAACGGCATGGATACGGTCGCGTTCCAGGGCCTCAATGCGACCGGCGAAGCTGCGATCGGATATTCGGTGCCCAACCTGCTGGTCGAACACTCGATGCGCAACCCCCACGTTCCGCCAGGATTCTGGCGCGGCGTGAATGTCAATCACAACGCGATCTATCTCGAATGTTTCATGGATGAGCTGGCGCATTCTGTGGGCCAGGATCCGGTCGCGTTCCGGCGCAAGCTGATGACCAGGCATCCGAAGCATCTGGCCGTACTCAATGCCGTCGCCGAGAAGATCGGCTGGGACAAACCGGCGCCGCAAGGCGTGTTTCGCGGCATCGCGCAGCACATGGGCTATGCCAGTTATGTCGCCGGCGCCGCCGAAATCTCGGTGACGGATGGCAACAAGATCAAGGTGCATCGGATCGTTGCCGCCACCGATCCGGGCTATGCCGTCAATCCCGCGCAGATCGAACGGCAGGTCGCAGGCTCGTTCGTCTACGGGCTGTCCGGATTGTTCTATGGCGGATGCACGGTAAAGGACGGCCGTATCGAGCAGAGCAACTTCGACACCTACAATTCGATGCGGATCGCGGAGATGCCAAAGGTGGAGTCCATCATCATGCCGAGCGGCGGCTTCTGGGGCGGCGTCGGCGAGCCGACGATCTGCGTGGCGGCGCCCGCCGTGCTGAACGCGTATTTCGCGGCGACCGGCAAGCGAATTCGCTCGGTGCCGCTGCGCGACCAGAACATCACCTTCGCCTGACACTTCAAGCGGCGGCCCCCAAAGGCCGCCGCTCAATGTTCGGATCATGCTCATGGACGCGCTGCGCCTGATGACGCGGAGAAACGTCGTTCGTGGCATCGCGGCGTCAGCCGCGTCGTCTGTCTTGCCGTGCCCTTCCCACGCGCAATCCGCCGCGCACATCATCGTGGTCGGCGGCGGTTTTGGCGGCGCAAGCTGTGCCCGGGCGCTGAAGCGAATCGATCCAAAACTGCAGGTGACGCTGATCGAACCCAACCGGACCTTTACCGCATGCCCGTTCAGCAACGAGGTGATCGCGGGCTTGCGTGAGATCGAAGCGCAGCAATTCAGCTATGACCGGATTACCGCCGAAGGCGTGACCGTGATTGCTCAGGCGGCGGTGAAGATCGATCCGCAGACGCGCACCGTCGGTCTCGCCGACGGCAATTCGCTCACTTACGATCGTCTGGTGCTGGCGCCCGGCATCGATCTGCGATTTGACGCGCTGCCCGGCTATGACGAAGAAGCCGCCGCCAGAATGCCGCATGCCTGGAAGGCAGGTGAGCAGACGGCACTGTTGCGCAAACAACTCGAGGCCATGGACGATGGCGGCCTTGTGGCGCTCGCGGTGCCCGCGGGCCCCTCGCGCTGTCCGCCGGCGCCTTATGAACGCGCCAGCCTGATCGCCCATTATCTGAAAACCCGAAAGCCGCGCTCCAAGGTCCTTATTCTCGACGCCAAGGACGCGATTCCGCAGCAGCGCCTGTTCGAGAACGCCTGGAAGGAACTCTATCCCGGCATGATCGAGCGGGTGTCGCTGTCGCAAGGCGGCCGGGTCACATCGGTCGATCCCGCCACCAACACCATCGTCACTGATTTCGGCAACTACGCAGCCCAAGTCGCCAACGTCATTCCCCCGCAGCAGGCCGGCCGTATCGCCGGCATCGCGGGCGCGGTCGACAACACCGGCTGGTGCCCAATCGATCCGGTCACGTTTGCCTCAAAGCTCGTGCCCAACATTCACGTCGTCGGCGACGCCTGCTTTGGTGGCGGCATCCCCAAATCCGCATCCGCAGCGAATGCCGAAGCCAAGGCCTGCGCCGCCGCGGTGGCGAACTTGATTTCGGGCGCGGCCCCGCCGCCGCAAAAGCTATTGGGCGCCTGCTACAACACGGTCGCGCCCGGCTACGCCTTCTCGCAATCCGGCATCTACCAACCGAAGGACGGGATATTTGTCGAGATCGAGGGCAGCAGCACCAGCCCCGTCGATGCACCGCGCGAGCTCCGCATGCGTGAAGCCGACAATGCACAGTCCTGGTACAAGGCGATCACGGTGGATGCCTTTGGCTAGCTTGGCAATCCAGATTCTTGGCGCGTGGCTCGCGGCGGCTGCCGCCGCCCTGCCCTGGGCGGCCAGCGCGTCCGAGTTGCGGACCTATGCTGTAGTCGGAGATGCCATTCCCCAGTCGCTGACGGGCCTGCCGGGTGACGTCACGCGCGGACGCGCGCTCGCCGTCGATCGCACCAGCACCTGCATCCTCTGCCACAGCGGACCGTTTCCGGAACAGAAGTTTCAGGGCGACCTCGCGCCTGGCCTTGGCGGCGCCGGCAGCCGCTGGTCCGAAGGCCAGCTTCGGCTTCGTCTCGTCGACGCGTCCCGCCTCAATGCCGCGACCATCATGCCATCCTATTATCGCGTGGACGGCCTCGATCGCGTCGGCGCGGTGTGGCGCGGCAAGCCGATCCTGTCGGCGGAACAAATCGAGGATATCGTGGCATATCTCGTAAGCTTACGCGAATAGGAAGGTGCGACAAAGATGCGAACGCTGAAACAAACTTCACGCCGCCGGTTCCTCGGCCTTGCCGGCAGTACGGCTGTGCTTGGCGCGATTCCCATCGTGACGGTGCGGTCCGTTGAAGCGACACCCGCGATGCTTGCCACCGCTATTCGCAACGTGGTCGGCGAGGCCCCAGTACGCACCGGCAAGGTCAAGCTCGACGTGCCGCCGCTAGTCGAAAACGGCAACACCGTGCCGATGACCGTCAGCGTCTCAAACCCGATGACATCAGATGATTACGTCAAGAGCATCCACGTCTTCAACGAGAAGAACCCGCAGCCGAATATGGGCAATTTCTATCTCGGCCCACGGGCCGGGCGCGCGCAGGTCTCGACCCGCATTCGCCTCGCCGACAGCCAG
>DATHHQ010000283.1:0-7666 GCA_035490095.1 Bradyrhizobium sp. | reverse complement strand
GATTCCTCGTTGCCGTGGTCCTGGTGCATGCAGAGCGGGATCTGCGGATACATCTCCTCCAGCGCGTCGATCATCTTCGCCAGCATGATGTCGTTGGCGTAGGAGCGCGCCCCGCGCGAGGCCTGAATGATGACGGGCGCGTCGACCTTGGTGGCGCGGACGAAATCGACCGCCTGGTCCGGGTCGGTCAGCAACTGGTCGTGGCTGACCTTGCCCTCGACGCCGTGGCCGTCTTCGTGTTCGCCGCCGCCATGTTCGAGCGAGCCGAGCACGCCCAGTTCACCTTCCACCGAGGCGCCGATCCAGTGCGCCATCTCGACCACGCGGCGGGTGATATCAACGTTGTAGTCATAATCCGCCGCGGTCTTGGCGTCGGCCTTGAGTGAGCCGTCCATCATGACCGAGGTGAAGCCATGCTGGATCGCCGTGGCGCAGGTGGCTTCTTCGTTGCCGTGGTCCTGATGCATGCAGAGCGGAATCTGCGGGTACATCTCTTCCAGCGCATCGATCATCTTCGACAGCATGATGTCATTCGCGTAGGAGCGCGCGCCGCGCGAGGCCTGAATGATGACCGGCGCATCGACGGCCGCCGCCGCATCCATGATCGCGAGCCCCTGCTCCATATTGTTGATATTGAATGCCGGCACGCCGTAGCCGTGTTCGGCGGCATGGTCCAGCAATTGCCTCAGCGTGATTCGTGCCATCGGTGTCTCCGTCATTCTTTGTCGCGTGTAGACTTCATGAATGTGTTGCCGGCATTTTCGACCGCACCAGGCAATGCAGCGCCGCGGTAGCGACGGCCTCCGCGGTGATGCCGAATTCGCGATACAGCACCTCCGCCGGCGCGGATGCGCCGAAGCCGGTCATGCCGACGAATTCCCCGCTGTCGCCAAGCCAGCGCGCCCAATCGCCCTCAATCGCGGCCTCGACGCCTATTCTGGGAACGCGTCCCAGAACCGCGGTGCGGTATTCGCGCGATTGCTGGCGAAATAGATCGAAGCACGGCGCCGAGACGACGGCAGCGCGGACGCCGTCCTTTGCGAGCAGCTTTGCGGCCTCGATTGCGATCGAAACCTCGGAACCCGTCGCGATCAGCGTCACATCGCGGCCGTCCTCCGGCTCAACGACGACATAGGCGCCGAACGCAACCTGGTTGGTCTCGCCGTTAACTTCACGAAACGCGGGCAACGCTTGCCGCGACAAGCACAGTACCGAAGGAGTGGATTCCGACTGTAGCGCGCAGTCCCATGCCTCGGCGGTTTCGACAGCGTCGCCAGGCCGGAATACCAGTAAATTTGGAATCGCCCGCAGCGACGCCAGATGCTCGACCGGCTGATGGGTGGGGCCATCTTCGCCCAATCCGATGGAATCGTGCGTCATCACGTGGATGACCCTGATCCCCATCAGCGCCGCCAGCCTGATCGCCGGGCGGCTATAATCGGCGAAGGTGAGAAAGGTGCCGCCGTAGGGAATAAAGCCGCCATGCAATGCGACGCCATTCATCGCCGCCGCCATGCCGTGCTCGCGGACACCATAGTGAATATAACTGCCCTCGAAGCAATCGGGCCGCACCGGCTGTTGCGTCTTGGCGCGGGTGAGATTGGAGTGGGTGAGATCGGCCGAGCCTCCGAGCAGATTCGGCAACGCTTCGGCGATCGCGTCGATCACCAGTTGCGATGCCTGCCGCGTAGCCATCGTCGGCCGCTCGGTGCCGAACCGATCGCGGAGCTGATGCATCGCCGCATCGTA
The DNA here is from genome assembly GCA_035490095.1 of Bradyrhizobium sp. Taxonomy (GTDB): domain Bacteria; phylum Pseudomonadota; class Alphaproteobacteria; order Rhizobiales; family Xanthobacteraceae; genus Bradyrhizobium. Next base: position 5,917 of record DATHHQ010000283.1, on the reverse strand, counting down.
TTCGCAGGGCAATTTTCGGTTCAGCGCATCGTGAAACGGCGAGCGCGACACGGCGTTGAGACGTCTTGTCCGCTCGATCCAGTTCCGCCGAGTCGCCTGCCCGCGCGCGCCGATCTTGCGCCATTGCTCGATGACCAGTTCCGGGATCTGGAATGGTTCATATGGCCAGTCCAGCGCCGCGCGTGTCTTTGCGATCTCCTCGGCACCGAGCGGCGCGCCGTGGGCTTTTTCGGTACCCTGCCGGTTCGGCGCACCGAAGCCGATGACGGTGCGGCACGCGATCAGCGATGGACGATCATGATTGCGGGCGCATTCAATCGCTGCGGCGATCGCTTCGGGATCGTGGCCGTCGATACGGTTGGCCATCCAGCCAGATGCCCGGAAACGTGCAAGCTGGTGATCCGAACAGGACAACGATGTCGACCCGTCGATCGAGATCTCGTTGTCGTCGAACAGCACGATCAGCTTTTTGAGCCGAAGATGCCCGGCCAGCGAAATCGCCTCGTGGCTGAGGCCTTCCATCAGGCAGCCGTCGCCGGCAATCACATAGGTATAGTGATCGACGAAATCATTGCCGAAGCGCGCGTTCAACAATCGCTCGGCCAGGGCCATGCCGACCGCGGTCGCAATGCCCTGCCCCAGAGGTCCGGTGGTGGTCTCGACGCCTGGTGTGTGGCCATACTCGGGATGACCGGGCGTTTTGGATCCCCATTGCCTGAATGCCTTGAGTTCGTCCGATGTCACGCCCTCGTAGCCCGTCAGGTGCAACAATGCATACAGCAGCATCGAGCCGTGACCGGCGGATAAGACGAAACGGTCGCGATCCGGCCACGCCGGATCGGCCGGGTCGAATTTGAGAAAGCGCGAGAACAACACCGTGGCCACGTCGGCCATGCCCATCGGCATGCCCGGATGACCCGACTTCGCCTTCTCGACCGCGTCGATCGCCAGAAAGCGGATCGCATTGGCCATTTCCGGATGCGAGACAGCCGGACGGCCGGCGAATGAAGTGAGAGCATGAATACTCATACTGTGCGCCTCTTGCGTTCCATCAGTTGCAGGATCAGGGGGGTGAGGATGAGCTGCATCGCCAGATCGAGTTTCGATCCGTGGATCACGATCGAGTTGGCGCGCGACATGAAGCTGTTCGGAATCATCGACAGCAGATAGGGAAAATCGATGCCCCGCGGATTTTTGAGCCGGATCACCACCATCGATTCATCCGGCGTCGGGATCCAGCGCGCGATGAACGGGTTCGACGTGTCGACCGTCGGCACACGCTGGAAATTGATGTCGGTGTCGGCGAATTGCGGACAGATGTAGTTCACATAGTCCGGCATCCGCCGCAGGATGGTGTCGGTTACCGCCTCGGCGCTATAGCCGCGGTCGCTGCGGTCGCGATGCAGTTTCTGGATCCACTCCAGATTGATGACGGGCACAACGCCGATCTTGAGGTCGGCATATTGTGCGATATTGACCTTTTCAGTCACGACCGCGCCATGCAGGCCTTCATAAAACAAGAGATCGGAACTTTCCGGCAGCGGACCCCATTCGGTAAAAGTGCCCGGTTCTGCGCCGTACAGCTTGGCTTCGTCATCGTCGTGGACGTAATGACGGGTGGTTCCGGTGCCGGATTCGCCGTAGTCGCGAAACACCCGCTCCAGTTCCTCGAACAAATTGGTTTCGGGGCTGAAATGGCTGAAGTGCTTGTTGCCGCGCTCGCCTTCCTCCGCCATTTTCGTGCGCATTTCGACACGGTTGTAGCGATGGAACGCGTCGCCTTCGATATAGGCCGCGGATACCTTTTCGCGACGGAAGATATGCTCGAAAGTCTTTTTCACCGACGTCGTGCCGGCGCCCGATGAACCTGTGATCGATATGATGGGATGGCTGCGCGACATCTGACTTGCCCCGTATCAGCGAAACAGGCCGCGCCGCGCAAACAGCGGTGCGTCGCTATTGTCGAACATCGGCTCGATACCTTCGTGAATGGCGGCAACGTCGCGAACGCCTCGCACCGAGCCCATGATCAGCGGCACCCGCTGATGTGGCGTTTTCGCTCCCAGTTCCAGAATGCGCCGGCGCCCGGTCGTCGCAGCACCTCCCGCCCACTCCATCACCAGCGCCATGGGATGGGCTTCGTAGAGAAGGCGAAGCCTTCCTTCGCGATATCCGGAGCGGGCATCGGCCGGATAAAGAAACACGCCGCCGCGCACCAGGATGCGAAACGATTCGGCGACCAGCGAACCGATCCACCGCATGTTGAAATCCGCCTCGCCGCCACCGTTGGTGCCGGCTAGACATTCGTCGATGTAGGCGCGAATCGGTCCGTGCCAGTGCCGGCGATTCGAGGCGTTGATGGCGAACTCCGGCGTATCGGGTGCGATCTTCGCGCCCTGTTTGATCAACAGGAATTCCAGCGTGCGCCGGTTGAGAATGAAGATGTCAACGCTGGCGTTGTGCGCGAGAACCAGCGTGGTTTGCGGGCCATAGACCACGAAGCCGGCGGCACACTGCGCCGTGCCGGGCTCAAAGAAGGTCGAGAGAATGTCGTTGCCCCGGGGACGGATCGAAAAGATGGTGCCGACCGAGATGTTGTTTTCGAGGTTGGCCGATCCGTCGAGCGGATCGATCGCGACGCAGAGCGGCGCCTCGGGATTGAGGGTTTCCGGCAACGCCGCTTCCTCGGAAAGAATTGCCGCGACCGGGGCATTGCGCAGCGCGCGGCGCATCATTTCATCAGCGGCGACATCGATATCCTTCTGCTGATCGCCGTCGGGGTTGGTGCCTCCGTTCTGTCCGGTGATGCCGGCCAGCGGTCCATCCGCGATCAGGATGGCAAGATCGACCGCAGCGGCGGCGATGGCCTCGATCACCGCTCCGATCGCGGCGCCATGCGGCTTCTGCGATGCGGATCGGTCGAGATGCGACCGTAGAGTCACGCGCTCGTCCATGGCCGTCTCCCCGCGCCCTCTTTGGGACGCTCCAACGCGTTTGCCGGTTGGCAATCCGCACCTCAAGGAAGCGCAATTTGCCGGATTAGGGAAATTTTGTTATCTTTGGCGTGAGCAAAGTTTTTCTTATAAAGGTATTTCAGCGATGGCGGGTCGATTTTTGCGGGAATTGACGATCCGCCAGTTGCGGGCGCTGGCAGCCGTTCAGAAACATCGGTCGGTTACCGCAGCGGCGAAACAACTTCACCTCACCCAGCCCGCGGTCACGCTGCAGCTTCGCAATTTGCAGGCGCTGGCAGGGTTGCCTTTGATCCAGCGCACCAGCGACGGCATGCTGCTGACGGAAGCCGGCCGCGAAGTGCTTGCGCTCACCGAGCGCATCGAAGCTGCGATCGCATCCTGCGAAACCTCGCTCGATATGATCGCGGGAAAGACCGCCGGGCGTATTTCCATCGGTGCCGTCAGCACCGCCAAATATTTCGTGCCGTTCGCGATCTCGGGATTTTCGCGGGCCTACCCGAACGTCGATGTCTCGCTCTTCATCGGCAACCGGCAGGAGATCGGCACGGCGTTGCGTGGCTACGATCTGGATATCGCCATCATGGGCCGTCCGCCGGTGGATATCGCCATGAAGGTGCATCTGATCGGCGATCATCCCCATGTCATCATCGCGCCCACCGGGCATCGCCTGGCGCGAAAGCCGCGCCTGCCGCTGAGTGCCCTTGCAGACGAAACTTTCCTGACGCGCGAACCCGGATCCGGAACGCGCGGCCTGATGGAGCAATTGTTCGAGACCGCCGGCATTCGCCCGAAAATCGGCATGGCGATGAGCAGCAACGAGACCATCAAACAGGCGGTCATTGCAGGGCTGGGAATCGCGTTCATTTCCGCGCACACGGTTGCAACCGAACTCGATGAACGGCGATTGGTGACGCTCGATGTCGATGGCCTCCCGGTGGTCCGGCAATGGTTCGTGCTTTCCCGCAAGGACAAGGTGCTGCTGCCGCCCGCGCAGGCGATGTTCGACTTCCTCAGCGCCAAGGGAGCTCAATTTCTGCCACGCACCCACGGCAGACTCCGGCTGACACGTTCATCGGCACGCACCAGGCATCGATGACGCCTGCCGTGGGAACTGTTCATGCGGCCTCGGCATGCCTACTTCCGCCGCCTGAAAAATAATCTTTTGCTGTCCGGGAAAATCGGGTTTGTTTGCTTTCGGCGTTTCGCGCAGCAACCTTTCGATCCACGAACAGGAGCCGGATATGAGCGGACTTGGCGGCCTCAACAAATCGCCCAATGGCGTCGTCATCGGGCTCGTTCAGTTGCAATTGCCCGTCGTTGTGACGAAGGCAGATCTCGCCCGTCAAACCGAGCGCATCGTTTACATGGTCGGCAAGGCGCGCCGCAATCTAGGCACCATGGATCTCGTGGTGTTTCCTGAATATTCCCTGCACGGCCTGTCGATGGACACCAATCCCGACATCATGTGCCGCCTCGACGGCCCCGAAGTCGCGGCGTTCAAGCAGGCCTGCATCGACCATAAAATCTGGGGCTGCTTCTCGATCATGGAATTCAACGCCGACGGCAATCCCTATAATTCGGGCCTGATCATCGACGATCACGGCGAGATCAAGCTGTATTATCGAAAATTCCATCCATGGATTCCCGTCGAGCCGTGGGAGCCCGGCGACATCGGCATTCCCGTGATCGAAGGGCCGAACGGCGCCAAAATCGCGCTGATCATCTGCCACGACGGCATGTTCCCGGAGATGGCGCGGGAGTGCGCCTACAAGGGCGCGGAGATCATGATCCGCACCGCCGGCTATACCGCGCCGATCCGCGACAGCTGGCGCTTCACCAATCAGGCCAATGCTTTCCAGAACCTGATGGTGACAGCCAATGTCTGCATGTGCGGATCGGACGGTTCGTTCGATTCCATGGGCGAAGGCATGATCGTGAACTTCGATGGCAGCATCATTGCCCATGGCACCACAGGACGGGCCGACGAGATCATCACCGCGGAGGTCCGCCCCGATCTCGTGCGCGAGGCGCGGATCCACTGGGGCGTCGAGAACAACATCTATCAGCTTTGGCACCGCGGCTATGTCGCGGTGAAAGGCGGCGCGATGGATTGTCCCTACACCTTCATGCAGGACATGGTCGCCGGCACCTTCCGGCTGCCCTGGGAAGACCAGGTCAAGGTGACCGACGGCACCTCCTGCGGCTTTCCAGTCCCCACCCGCATCTTTGGGCCGAGGACCGCCAAGGCGGCGGAATAATCACTCATGGCAGCGCCAGTTCCGGCTGGTGCGCTTGCCGCCGGTATTGTCCGCGCGTTCGGATGATCGGCCATTGCGTCCCGTGGTGGCGCCGCGATCTCGATCTATCCAGGGCGATCCGGGTTGAGAATTGCTTATCTGCCTTGCATACAATTCAGAAATGTCGCCTAAATTCTAGCCTATCCAATCGTTGCTCAAGTTTTAAACCAACCGAGCTATTCTAAATAGATAAAATATTTCAAAATGTTATCTCATCATGCCCGCGAAAAAGGCTGTGGCATGAAGATTGCGAGTTGGTCTCCTGGCTCCGCCGTATCAGGCGAAGCCGCGAATTAGCGGCGGTCCGTCCGCCAAAGGGAGCAACCAATGGATTTTGGCAAGATTTCACGGCGGCGTCTTTTGCAGGGAAGCGCCGCGCTCACACTCGGCACGGCTTTCGGCACGCGGTCCGCATCGGCGGCGGATACCACGATCGGCTTTATCTATGTCGGATCGCGCGACGACTACGGTTACAACCAGGCTCACGCCCAGGGCGCCGCGGCGCTCAAGAAGATGCCCGGCCTCAAGGTGGTCGAGGAAGAAAAAGTCCCGGAAACCGACGCCGTCGAAAAGACCATCGAGTCGATGATCAATCTCGACGGCGCAACCCTGCTGTTTCCGACCTCGTTCGGATATTACAATCCG
>DATHHQ010000282.1:0-10727 GCA_035490095.1 Bradyrhizobium sp. | reverse complement strand
ACGCGGCCGGACAGGATCGTCGGCATTCCGATCTTGATGGTCTTGGCTTGCGCACGCGCCACCCATGGTGTCGCGATCGTCACGGCGCCGGCGCCCATCAGCGCCAGCGTCGACCGCCGGTTCACGCCCGGCTTGCTGGTCTTTGTCATCCCGCCTCCTCGACGTCTGCGCGTCCCTTAAATCCCTGCCGGAGATCATAGTGTCTCCATGGCGGTGAGAATTTCAGAGAAAACGGGATGACGTCAAGGCAAATATGAATTACGAGTCAGAATTCATAATGTGCGCTTCGGCAGCTTTCGGAGTGCAGATCGAGCAGTTCTGGCGTTCTATGATCAATCTATCGAGATTCATCGCCTTTCACGCCCGCCAAACGCCGCAGCGCTGTGCGCTGAAATACCGCGGCGAAGAAATCGGCTATGCGGCTTTCAACGAGCGAATCCAAATTGTCGGCGGCTGGCTGGCCTCACGCGGGATCGGTCCGGATGACGTCGTCGCGGTGCTGATGAAAAACAGCGCGGCCTTTCTCGACATCGCTTTCGCGGTGAGCCATATCGGCGCGATCTTCCTGCCGATCAATTACCGGCTGGCCTCGAGCGAGATCGCCTACATCGTCGAAAACTCCGGCGCGTGCCTGCTCATCGCCGACGAAGAATTGGGCGCGAGCGCGGCGGGACCTGCGCCCATCATCCTGGTGGATAAAGCCGCGCAATCAAACGCCACGCGACTAGCACCGGATGCGAAGCCGGCAGCGGCGCATCGCCGGCTTCCATCCGACCTGATGCGGCTGATGTACACCTCCGGCACCACCGACCGGCCGAAGGGCGTGATGCTGACCTACGAGAACATCTACTGGAAATCGGCGGATCATGTGCTGGTGCTCGGCCTCAGCCGCGATACGAGATTGCTGGTCGCCGGCCCGCTCTATCATGTCGGCGCGCTCGATCTTCCCGGCATTGCCGTGCTGTGGCAGGGCGGAATGCTCAGCATTCAGCGCGATTTCGATGCCGCGCAGTGCCTGGCAGCTATCGAAGCCGACCGGCTTGACGGAGCTTGGCTCGCGCCGGTCATGACCACTTCCATCCTCACTTGTCCGGATCGCGAACGCCATGATGTGTCCAGCCTGCGATGGGCGGTCGGCGGCGGCGAAAAAACTCCGGAAGCGCGCATTCGCGCCTTCTCGCAATATTTCACCAACGCCCGCTACATCGACGCCTACGGACTGACCGAAACCTGCGGCGGCGACACTTTCATGGAGCCCGGCCTCGAGATCGCGAAAATCGGATCGACCGGCCGCCCAGTCGCCCATGTCGAGATCGAAATCCGCGACGATGCGGGCAATCGCCTGGCGCCTGGCGAGAACGGCGAAATCTGCTTGCGCGGCCCGAAGGTCACGCCCGGCTACTGGAAGGACCCTGCGAAAACCGCGGCCGCGTTTTTCGGCGACTGGTTCCGCAGCGGCGATGTCGGCTATCTCGACGGCGACGGCTTTCTCTATCTCACCGACCGCAAGAAGGACATGATCATCTCCGGCGGCGAGAATATCGCGTCCTCCGAAGTCGAACGCGTCATCTACGAATTGCCGCAGGTGCGCGAAGTGGCCGTCATCGGCATGCCCGACGAACGCTGGGGCGAACGGCCGGTCGCGGTCGTGGTGCTGGCGGACAGCGCAGCGCTGGAACTGCCTGCCCTGACCGAGCATTGCCGCAAACGTCTGGCGTCATTCAAGGTGCCGAAACAGCTCATCATTCGCGATAGCCTGCCGCGCAATCCATCGGGCAAGGTACTCAAGCGCGTGCTGCGCGCCGAACTTGAGGCCAACGCATGACGCAGGAACCCGAAACCACCTCTGGAAAAGTTGCGAAACTCAATCGCGTCGAGCGCAATGCATGGACCAAGCGCAAGATTTTCGACGCCGCCACCAGGATCGTCGGCAAATACGGTTACGCCGAGGCCTCCGTCGCGCGCATCACCGAAGAAGCCGGCGTCGCGCAAGGCACGTTTTACAATCATTTCGAGAACCGTCAACAATTGCTCGATCAATTGCTGCCGAAAATCGGACTGGACATGGTGCGTTTCATCCGCGACCGGACCGGAACGGCGCACGCGGCGAGCCAGGAAATCGAGCGGTTTGGCGCCTTCTTCGATTTCATCCGCGAGGTGCCCGAATTCCTGCGTATTCTCAACGAAGCCGAATTCTTTGCGCCGACCGGCTACCAGAAGCATCTCGACAATATTTCCACTGCCTATGTTCGAATCCTCCGGCGCGCGCGGCATGCCGGCGCGATCGATGACTTCAGCGACGAGGAATTCGAAGCCATCGTTCACATGTTCATGGGCGCGCGCGGCTACCTCAGCCGCCGCTATTCCTACTCCGGCGGCGCCGCCACCGCGGTGCCGGATCATGTGATCTCGGCCTACGAGAAGCTGATTACCCGCGGACTATTCACCCCGCGCGGCGAGGACAAGCAACCATGACCGGCCCTGACGGCATTGTACTGGTGACCGGTGGCAGCCGCGGTATTGGCGCCGCCACCGCGGCCCTGCTCGCGCAGCAGGGGCAGCGCGTCGTCATCGTCGACATCGCGCCGGAAGCTTTAGCAGGCACGCAGACGATGCTGTGGCCTGATCCGTTCGACGTTGCCAGCGAGACCGGAGTCGTTAGCGGCATCGCAGCGATCGAAGCCGCCCATGGGCCAATATCAGGCCTTGTCAACGCCGCCGGCGTGTACGGCAAAATGCACGCGGCGGAGCGTGTGCGCATGGACAATTGGGATCGCGAAATCAACATCGATCTGCGTGGCACGTTTCTGGTGGCACGCAGCGTCGGCGGGCGAATGGTGCAGCGGCGGCATGGCGCGATCGTCAATGTCGCTTCCGTCGCGGGCATGACGTCCGGCCCGATCCATGCCTATACCGCGGCAAAGGCTGGCGTCATCCAGATAACGCAGACGCTCGCGGCCGAATGGGGCCGCGCCGGCGTGCGGGTCAACGCCGTGTCTCCCGGCTTCACGCGCACGGTCGCGCTGGAGGCGGGAATTGCATCGGGCGCGCTGGATAAAGACCGTCTCGCCCGCAACTCCGCGATGAACCGGCTGGTTGAGCCGATCGAGGTCGCCCACGCGATTGCGTGGCTGCTCGGACCGACGAGCAGCGGCGTGACCGGAATCAACCTGCCGGTCGACGCCGGATTTATCGCGGGCTCGACATGGGACGCCTATGGCGGATTGCGGGAAACTCCGGGAACGCAGGATGTAAGACCATGAACATTGAGACGCCGCGCAAGAAGCTCGATCTGACATCGGCCATCGCCGAGGGCGATATCCGCGTTCTGTTGATGGTTCTGGTTCATATGACCGGTGACCTCCGTTGGCTGGAGCCTCCTTACAAGCCCAGGCGCGACGTCCGCCTGATCCCGGATCCGAAAGCCGGTGTGCCCAAGGAAATTCAGGATGAAATCCGCGCCGCCGTGCTCAAACTTTTCGCGAACGGCGAGCCTCGGCCGGCGATCACCGATCCCGGCAATGAGCTGATGCTGAAAATGATGCGCGCCTGCCTCGGCGAAAACGTCACGCCGGAATACGCGCCGCTGATGCGCGAGGAAATGGGATTCATTGCGCGCGATGTGCGCTGGGCAAAGCAGCCGGCGAGCGAGCAATTGCAGCAGCAGCACGTCCTGATCGTCGGCGCCGGGGTCTGCGCCATCGCGCTTGGCGTCGCGCTTGGCCGGCTCGACATCCCCTACACCATCGTCGAGAAGAACGACGAACTCGGTGGCACCTGGTACGTCAACCGGTATCCCGGCTGCGGCGTCGATACGCCCAATCATTCCTACTCGTTCTCGTTCGGCGCGCGCAACAACTGGACCCGTTATTTCGCGCAGCGCGAAGAGCTGCTGGACTATCTCAAGAAGGTCGCGCTCGAACATGACGTTCGCAGCCATATCCGCTTCAGCACCCGACTGACCTCGTCGCGCTGGGACCAGACCCGGCGCCGATGGATCTCGACACTGGAAACCGACAAGGGCGTGGAGGATTTCGACTCAGCGGTGCTGGTCAGCGCGATCGGCCAGCTCAACGATCCATCGCCGGCTCATTTCAAGGGCGAACAGGATTTTGCCGGCCTGATGCTTCACTCCGCGCTGTGGTCGGACGATATCAAGCTCGACGGCAAACGCGTGGCGGTGATCGGCACCGGCGCCACCGCGATGCAGCTCGTGCCCTCGATCGCCGGTCGCGTGGCTTCCGTCACGGTGTATCAGCGAACGGCGCAATGGTCGCGTCCGGTCGCGGGCTATTCCGATCCCATCAGCGAAGGCGCGCGATGGCTGCTCGCGCATCTGCCGTTTTACGTGCAATGGTATCGCTTCAACATGTTCTGGCGTTACGGCGACGGGCTGTTGCCTTTCCTGCGCAAGGACCCGGACTGGCCGCACCCCGATCGCGCCGTCAACAAAGGCAATGACCGGCATCGCGAGGAGCTGACCGCCTTCATTTTATCCGAACTGAAGAACCGGCCCGACCTGATCGAAAAATGCGTGCCGACCTATCCGCCCTACGGCAAGCGCATCCTGCTCGACAACGGCTGGTTCCGAACGCTGACCAAGCCGCATGTCGAGCTGGTCACCGAACCCATCGACCACTTCGCGCCAGATGGTATCGTTACTGCCGACGGCACATTGCGGCCCGCAGACGTCATCGTGATCTCGACAGGCTTCAAGGTCACCGAAATGGCGGCGCGTCTCAATATCACCGGGAGCGGCGGCAAGAAACTCAGGGATGCCTGGGCCAACGACAATCCAACCGCCTATCTCGGCCTCACCGTGCCGGACTTTCCGAATTTCTTCTGCATGCTCGGCCCCAATGCCGGCCCGGCGCATGGCGGCAGCGTGATCTTCCAGTCCGAATGCCAGTCACGTTACATCACCGCATGTCTCGTCGACATGATCGAGCATGGTCTGGCCGCCATCGACGTCCGCCAGGACGTCCATGACCAATATGTCCGCGAGGTCGACGTCGAACACGAGCAAATGATCTGGACCCATCCGGGAATGACGACCTACTACCGGAACAAGCAAGGCCGGGTATTTTCCGCAATGCCGTGGCGGTTTGTGGACTATTGGCGGATGACACACGATGCGGACTTAAGCCAGTATCGTCAGACCAAGGCCTGACGATCGTCAAGAAGGGATCCGCGATGGCAAAACCGCGCGTGCGAATCTACACCGACTACAAGAGCCCCTACGCTTTCGTCGCCAACAAGCGGCTCTTCGAACTTGAAGAGAAGCACGGCGTCGAACTCGAATGGCTGCCCTACACGCTCCGCATTCCCGAATTCATGGGGACGGTGGAGCAGCGCACGCCGCATTTCTGGCGCAAGGTGCGATATTCCTACATGGACGCGCGGCGCTATGCCAACGCCCAAGGGCTCACCATGAAGGGGCCGCGGCGAATCTACGATGCCTTTCATTCCAGTGCCGGCATGCTATTCGCGCAGCGCCATGGCCTGTTCCGGTCCTACCATGACACGGTGTTCAGGCGCTTCTGGAGTCACGACCTCGAAATCGACGAATTGTCCGACATATCCGGCGTGATCGCCGACATTGGCGGCTCACAGAAGGATTTCAAAGCTTACGTCAACGGCCCGGCGCGCGAGGAGCACGACCGCATCATCGACGAGGCGGAAGCCCTCGGCGTGTTCGGCGTGCCCACCATGGTCTTCAACGGCGAATTGTTCTGGGGCGGTGACCGCATCGACATGCTGATCGAGCGTATCAAGCAACCAGAGACGATCGCGGCGGCGCTGGGAAGCCGGCATCGAACGTGAGCTTGCCTCCGCCATGCGCCCGGCTTCACGCGATACCACAATCCACCGTGGTGCCGATACCATCCGCTATTTTGCAGCGAGGTGTTCCCAACACCCGGTACGTTCCAGAACCGGCTGCAGTGCCGTTCGGTGTTCGGCGTCGAGCGCTGCAAATTTGCCGCGGATGAGATCGAGGCATTTAACCTGATACTTGAACGGCGAGAGGGCATAGGGCAGGCCCCAGACATTGATCTCCAGCCGCTCGACGCCTTTCGCAAAGGCTTGCGCGTTGGCGACAAGAAACGGCAGATAAAGTTCCCCGGCAATCCTGAGCAGCGCCTCTGCCATGCCCGACAACGCCAGCTCTCGCGGATACCACTGCCCGTCGACGCCGGAGGCGTCGTCCAGCCGCCGTGTCCAGTGATCGGTAAAGGGCGCTTTTTCCCGCATGATCCGCATCGGGGTGGGATCGGTCGCCAATTCGCTCAATTGGCCGAACCATGCAAAATCCGCCAGCGATGGCCGGGTTCCGACAATGTATTTGGTCATACCGACGTGCGGCTCGAACGCGTCGAGAATGCGGTGGTAGCTTTCCTCCAGCAACGGCTTGTTCTCGGCGGTCGCGCCGAGAATGGACATTCGCGATATCTGCCTGCGGCGAAACTGTTCGATTTCTTCGGCGCTTCCGGGCTCGGCGTCCGACACCGACCATTCCTCACCTGCCCATCGCGATACATAGGCCTGGTCTTCCGGATCCCACCACCGATAGAGAAAGAGCGGTTTCACGGCCCATTCGTCGGCGAGGTCTTCCAGCAGATCGCAAACGAACGCGACCGCCTTATCTTCGGGAATGACCGAGCGATCCGAATGCCGGGTTTCCAGATCGTACGCCAGTGTTGTGGTTTCGCCGCGAAAGCTTCCATCGGGGTATTGAAGGACCGGAATCAGATTTGGCCGCAGGTGCTCGGTCTGTTTCCGCAGCGCCTTGGTCATGATGACCCAATCGAACGGAATCCTCCGGTAACGCAACAGCGCCCGCAGCTTGATCGCGTAAGGCGACGCCGTGGATCCGATCAGCCGATAGCGTCCTTCATTCATGAAAATATCCCGATGACCAGGCGCGACCGCTCCGACCGCGTTCCACCTCCGCCATGTGTTTTCTCCCTAGCCCAGGCCTGGACCTCACGCAACCGGTCAGCACCCTCGCTGAGGGGAACGGAAAACCGGCGAGCTCTGCATTTTACGAAGGCGGACCGTCGCGCAGGTGAACGACGCGGACCTTGTTGTATCGTGTGAAATCATCCCTAATGCCTGGAAGGCCCTGCAAGAATAAACGCAGACGGAAGCCAAAGGGAGAGGCGTGATGAAGGGACCCGAGGACGATTCCGGCTTGACTGACAAAGTGGCCATCGTAAGTGGCGGCGGTGCTGCGGGCGACGGCATTGGCAACGGCCGGGCGGCGGCAATCCTGCTGGCACGCGCGGGTACCAAGGTGCTGGTGATCGATCTCGACCTCAGGCTTGCCGAACGCACGGTTGAAATGATCCTGGCTGAGGGCGGGACAGCAGCAGCGATGGCCTGCGACGTCACCAGGGAAGCCGACTGCCAGCGGATGGTTGAAGCCGCCGCCGACCGCTGGGGCCGGCTCGACTTCCTCGACAACAATGTCGGCATCGGCAGCCGCGGCAGCGTCGTCGACGAGAAGCCCGAGCAATATCGCCGCGTGATGCAAATCAACGTCGAGAGCATGTTTCTGCTCTCCAGGCACGCGATTCCAGCCATGATCAAGACCGCCAAGGGCGGCGCCATCGTCAATATCTCGTCGATTTCTGCACTTCGGCCGCGCGGGCTCACCACTTACACGACCTCGAAAGCCGCAGTCATCGGACTGACCCAGGCGATGGCGGTCGATCACGGCCGCGACAACATCCGGGTCAACTGCATCTGCCCCGGTCCGATGTATACGCCGATGGTCTATGCTCAGGGCAACGGCATGAGCGAGGTCGCTCGCGCTCGGCGCGCCAATGCCTCGCTGCTGAAAACCGAAGGAACCGGCTGGGACGTCGGCCACGCCGTGAAATTCCTGTTCAGCAACTACGCCCGCTATATCACCGGGCAGGTGCTGGTGGTCGACGGCGGCGTCACCCTGCAAGGCCCCGAACGCGATTCAAGGGATCATTGATTACTTCATCAAGAGCCACAAGGAGAAACAAGATGGCCCGCCTGCCCTATCTCGAGGCCGACCAGGTTGCGCCCGAATATCGCGACATGCTCAAGCGCAACACCAACCTGCACAAGCTTTTGGTCAACTCGCCCGATATGGCGCGCGCCTTCAACGGCATCGGCAGCTACATCCGCTTCAAGAGCAAACTCGACCCGCGGCTGCGCGAACTCGCAATCCTGCAAGTCGGCTGGATGGAGAAATCGGAATACGAATTCACCCATCACGTGAAGATCGGCAAGGAGTTCGGCGTCACCGATGAGGATATCGTTGGTCTGATGGCCGAGACTGAGGGCAAACCTTCCAGACTCGAGCCGCTGGCCAAGGCGATCCTGAAAGGCGCCCGCGAGATGGTGCACGAGCTTGCGATGTCGGATCTAACCTTCGCCGAGATCAAGAAGGAACTCAGCGACGAGCACATGACCGATCTCGTGCTCACCATCGCCTTCTATTGCGCCGTGGTCCGCGTGCTCGCCACCATGAAGATAGACAACGAACCCACTTACAAAGAGGTACTGAAGCAGTACCCGATCCCGGGAGTGAACTGACATGCGCCTGAAAGATCGCGTCGCCATCGTCGTCGGCGCCGGCCAGAGCCCCGGCGAAGGCATGGGCAACGGCCGTGCCACGGCCCTCACCTTTGCGCGCGAAGGCGCCAAGGTGATGTGCGTGGATCACAATATCGAGTCGGCCCGGGAGACGGTCGACATGATCGGCGCCAAGGGGGGCACGGCGGTGGCCTTCAAGGCCGACGTCACCAGGCAGACCGAGATCAAGGCCATGGTCGCCGATGCGCACAGCCGCTGGGGCAGCATCGATATCCTGCATAATAATGTGGGCGTCAGCATCGCGGGCGGCGACGCCGAGCTGCTCGACATCACCGAGGAGGCGCTCGACCGCTGCGTCGCGATCAACCTCAAGAGCTGTATCTTCGCCGCCAAGCACGTGATCCCGATCATGCGCCAGCAGAACAGCGGCGTCATCATCAACATCTCCTCGATGGCTGTCATCACCACCTATCCCTATGTCGCCTACAAGGCGACCAAATCGGCGATGGTCGCTTTCACCGAGCAACTCGCCTACCAGAACGCCCCGTACGGCATCCGCGCCAATGTTATCCTGCCCGGCCTGATGAACACGCCGATGGCGGTCGACACCCGCGCCCGCGAATTCAAGAAGAGCCGCGCCGAGGTCGAGGCCGAGCGCGACGCGAAAGTGCCGCTGCGCAAGAAGATGGGCACCGGCTGGGACGTCGCCAACGCCGCGCTGTTCCTGGCTTCCGACGAAGCCAGCTTCATCACCGGCGTCACACTGCCGGTCGACGGCGGCGCCAGCGTGCGGCGGGGTTAGCCATCAAGAAAAGACGGAGGAAACTGCTCATGGCCCCCAGCATCCAGAACCGACCTGAACTGCGGCCGGAGGTTGGCGCGGTTTTCGACGCTGTCGTCGTGGGTGCGGGCTTTGCCGGCATGTACATGCTGCACCGCCTTCGCGGGCTTGGCTTTTCGGCACGTGTCTATGAAGCGGGCGGCGGTGTCGGTGGCACGTGGTACTGGAACCGCTATCCGGGCGCTCGCTGCGACGTCGAAAGCATGCAGTATTCCTTCTCATTCTCCGAAGAGCTGGACCAGCAATGGGACTGGTCGGAAAAGTACGCGCCGCAGCCCGAGATCCTTAGCTACGCCAACCATGTCGCCGACCGTTTCGATCTCCGCCAGCACATCCGGTTCGACACGCGCGTCACGGCGGCCACCTACGACGAGACCGCGAAATCCTGGCGCATCGAAACCGACCGCGGCGACCAGGTCACCGCCAAGTTCTGCATCATGGCGGTCGGCTGCCTGTCGGCGGCGAACCGTCCGCCCTTCAGAGGACGCGAGGAATTCCGCGGCCCGGTCTATCACACCGGCGAATGGCCTCACGAAGGGGTGGACTTTGCCGGGCTTCGTGTCGGCGTGGTCGGCACGGGTTCCTCGGCGATCCAGTCGATTCCGATCATCGCGCAGCAAGCTTCCGCGCTGACGGTGTTCCAGCGCACCGCCACCTATTCCGTGCCGGCCTGGAACGAAAAGCTGACGCCGGAATATCGGAAGACCATCAAGGCCGACTATCCGGCGCTGCGTGCCAAAGCGCGCGCACGGCCAACCGGCTTCTATTTCCCGTTCAACATGAAGCCCGCGCTGGAAGCCACGCCGGAGGAACGCGAACGGCAATATCAGGAGGCCTGGGAACGCGGCGGTCTACCCTTCCTCGGCGCTTATGGCGATCTTCTGTTCGAGAAGGCGGCGAACGACACCATCGCCGAGTTCGCGCGCCGCAAGATCCGCGAGCTCGTCAAGGACCCGACGACGGCCGAACTGCTGTGCCCGGACAACGTGTTCGGCTGCAAGCGCCTATGCGTCGATACCGGCTACTTCGAGACCTATAATCTTCCGCATGTAAAGCTGGTGGACGTCTCCAAAACGCCAATCGAGCGCTTCACGGCTGATGGCATCGAGGTTGACGGTGTCGAATATCCGCTGGACGCGATCGTCTGCGCGACGGGCTTTGCAGCGATGACGGGGTCGTATGACAGAATGCGGATCACCGGCCGCGATGGCGTGACCCTCGCCGAGAAATGGCGGGCCGGCCCCCGCGCCTATCTCGGCGTTGCCTCGACAGGATTTCCCAACCTGTTCACGATCACCGGACCGGGCAGTCCGTC
>DATHHQ010000281.1:0-4734 GCA_035490095.1 Bradyrhizobium sp. | reverse complement strand
GTGGAGGGGCGGCTCGAAGCCATGCAGCGAGCGGTCCATCTGGTGAGCGCCGCGCTCGAGGGCTTCTATGCTACGCTGAGCGACGAGCAGAAGGCGCAGTTCGAGGCGATCGGACAAAAACGAACGGCGTAATTTGCCATCAGTGTCATCGCTCGGGCTTCGATAAAATCCGCCACGGGAAGACGCATTAACTTAACGACTTGCGGGTATTTTGACCGCAAACCCGCTATCCGGCCTTGCCAGATGAGCGGGATGGCGCGATCCAAAACAACCGCTGGGGATGCAAGTTGCGGGAAGGCCTCTACAAGGTAGAATTTCATACCGTTCATGGCACCGGAAACGGCGTGATCTATGCCACGTCAGGCAAGCTTCGCGGGGGCAATTCGGGCTTTGCATTTACCGGGAGCTACGCCGATAAGGGCGACGAAATCCTCGCCAGGGTTTCGACCCAACGGCATAATTACGACCCCGGCTTCAAGCCGCTGTTCGGAACCGACATGATCACCCTCACCCTGAAGGGGACGGCCAGCGGCGACTTGGTCGACTTCGAAGGCACCGCGCTGCAACTGCCCGGCGTCGCTTTCAAGGCGGTACTGACACGGATCGGCGACTGATCAAGCTGTCAGGCGCGTGGCGGTGAGAATGAAGGCGATGCGATCTACTGCGGAAGCTTGGGAATCTTCTCCGCGAACCCGTTGAAACACGTCAGCCGGTCGTCTTCTTCCTTCTGGAAACGGCAATCCGTGACAGCTTTCGCGGCCGGCGCCTTCGGGTTTGGTTTGGGCGTGAAGATGGCGTCGTAGCAATTCAACCGCTCTTTTGTTGCATCGTCGATCTCAAGACACGCCTGCAACTTCGCGGCAATGGATTGGGGTTTCGCAGCCGCAGCCTTCGGTTTCGCAGCCACAGCCTTCGGTTTCACCTGCACCAGCGGCTTGCCTCCGACAGTCGGCGGGGCACCTTGCGCCATGGCGGCGGCTGAAGAGAAGACCAGGACCAGCGCAAGTATTATTCTCATACCACTTTAACCTTCGTTTTCACGATCGTCCCCCCCAAATTCGCAGCCGAGAAAAGCATGCGGCGAAAACCTTGTCGATGGTTCTCGCGGGCCCGAATGACGGCTTATGTTGACAACGCCGCCGCCGGTCGAGGCTTTGTCAGGATCACGACCATCAGCGCCAGCGCGATAAAGGCCGCCGCGACGTAGCCGGCGCCATGAAGCAGATCGCGGGCGAACAGCATACCGCCGATCGCCGAACCTACCGCCTGCCCGATATAGAGCACCGACGTATTGAGCGACACCGACGCCGACGCCAGCGCAGGCGCAGCACCGACCAGGCGCACCTGCTGCATCGAGTTGGTCGAGGCGAAACCCAATCCCCAGACAGCAACCGAGCAGGCCATCAACGGGTAGATGCCCGCGCTGACAGCCCATCCGATCACGCCCGTGAGCATCACGACCGTAAACAACAGCGAGGTTTTATAGGCCCCCCAGGAATCGACAATCCGCGTGGCAGTCGCAACGCCGACGAAGCCGCACACCCCGTAAAGTGCGAAAACCAGGCCGACTGCGTCCGGACCGGCATCGGTCAACTTGGTCAGCAGCGGTCCCATGAATGTGAAAACGACGAACTGGCCGGACATCTGCAAGGTCGTAATCAGCAGGAGAAGAGCGATCGTCCGGTTGCGCCCGACCTCGGCCCAGGTCTTGAGATCCACGGGCGCGCCGACCAATCCGCCGGGGAGACGCCATGTCAGCAGCAGGAAGCTGAAAAAGCCGATCACGCCGATGCCGCCATAGGCCGCGCGCCAGCCGTAACGGCTGGCGACGAACGTGATCAGCGGCAGGCCGATCGCCGCGGCCAACGACCACCCAACAAAGATAAAGGCGATGGTGGAGCCGCGTTTTTCCGGTGCAACAATCAGCGCCGCGGTCCCCGCCGCCTGCGGCGTGTAGAGTGCGCCGACCGCCAGCATCACCAGGCGCACCACCAGCAGCGTTGCGTAGTCCGGCGCGAACGCCGAGGCGGCACTGGTGAGCGCGAGCACCGCCAGCGTCGTCGTGAGCAAGGTGCGGCGCTCGATCCGGCTGGTCAGCCACGCCGTCAGCGGCGAGCCGATGCACAGCATCACCGCACCGAAGGTAATCAGCAATCCGGCGTCGCGGATGCTGACATCGAGGCCCGATGCGAGTTCGCTCAGCATGCCGGCCGGCGCCAGCACGGAGCAGCCAGTGACAATGTTTCCAAGCATCAATGCGGTGGGGGCGAAACGGCGTTCGACGTGAGCCGGCACAGGCACATTTTTCATGCAAATGCATGTAGACTGCGCCGGTGCGAAATGAAAGCACGCGATCGCACTATTTCGCGGCGCTGTCCTGAGACCTGTTCGCTGGCGGGGGCGCGGTGTCCTTTTGCGCCGGACACGTCGCAAGCAGGCTGTCCAGCGCGCCCGCCAATCCTTCGGTGGAGAATTTGCCGGGACGAACCAGCCCGCGGCCATCGGGCGCAAAGCTCGTCTCGGTGAAATCGAACTGAGGCAAATCGGCAAGCGACTGGACTGACGCCCTGGTCATGCGCAGGCCCCAGATCTCGAATCCCTGCGGCTTGGCCGGTGGGAATGTAAAGCTCAGTGGTCTTGGGCCGCCGCTGGAAATCGAAACCGTTGAAAACGTCGACGCAGCCGGGAGCTGGCGCTGAAAATCCAACTCAAACTGAGCTGCGGTGAAACAGAACAGCCGCCATTGCAATGTTCGGTAGGAACCACCGGCGTCGCTCCTGGCAACGGCGACTTTGCGCACCATGCTGCGGCCGTTGCTTTCGAACGTCCACGGCGTCTCGACGAACACGCGCCGATCGATGCCGAAGCCGGCAATCTCTTCGCGGGTAAGAATATGCATGCTTTCAAAGTTGACGGTCTTGGCGAGATCGAGCAATGCGCTCTCGGCGCCCATTTTGAGGACATAGCTTGAAAGCATGCGATCGGCGCGTTCGAGACCTCGTTCCGTCGCTGCGGCGCGCATTTGCTGGGTCGGTACGCCGCCGCTGAAATGCGCGACCACTTTCGGCGAATGCACCGCAAGCACGGTATCGGGCGCGATCTCGCGGGTGGTGGCGCCGAGGATGAGATAGGGACATGCCGAGTTGCACATCGCGCCACGCGTCCAGAGATCGCCATGGAGTTCGCGGCCGGACTGCTTCAGCTTGAGGCAGGCTTCACCGTTCTGCGCCTCGAAGCCGCACTCCTTCACCACCGTTCGCGCAACCCGGGCGACAGCGGGCCGTTCGCGAAGCATGACGCCCATCGCCAGCGCCTGATCCAGATTGCCGCCGGGCGACGAGAAGTACATCGGCAGATTGCGATCCTTGATCTGGCGGAGAAATTTCCTGAAGCGAAGCGCCGCGCCCGAATCCACCTGCCCTTCGATCGCGATCCAGCTGTCGCAGCCGCGGCCGCACGCATCGGGCGCGCCCTTGGCGACATAGAACACCATCGGCGGCGGCGGCGCCTCCCGTTGCGCGGGCCGCGAGGCGGAGGCAGCCGCCAGCGCCGGTCCGCAGGTCAGTACCAGGCTGACGACGAGAAGTGCACGCAGCATCATGGGCGTGGAGCGCTTTGCAAAAAGGATTGCTGAACAACCACGAAAAGCTAACAAGCCGGTTATGCCAAGTCCATGCGGCACCAGCTGGGACCGTGCAATTTTGACCGGGTCGTTTGATCAACAAAAGTTTCACAAAGCCATCTATCGCCATTTGTACCATGACATCGGCATCTTGCACGGCAAGTGCGCGCTGGAACAGCTTACCGGAATCAAGGCCTTAGACCCGCCGATTTTCTTAGGGATCTTGATTGCGTCACGCGAATCCCCTGCTATACCGCTGCTTCCCGCTTACCTGCGCTCGTTCGCAGGAGTGAGCTACAGGAGATACCTATGCCCGACAAGAATACGCCCCCCTCAGGATTCCAGTTTGGCCTTACCAATTTGAAGCCGGTCGAATCCTCAAAGGTCGCCATCACCTTTCCCGATGGCGCCAAACGCGAATTCCCCAAAAACATCACCGGCTTCGATATCGCCAGGGGCATCTCGCCGTCGCTGGCCAAGCGCACGGTGGCGATGGCGCTGGATGGCGTGGTCTCCGACCTTGCCGACCCGATCGAGCGTGATGCGAAAATCGAATTCATCGCCCGCGACGATGCACGCGCGCTGGAGCTGATCCGGCATGACTGCGCCCATGTGCTGGCCGAAGCGGTGCAGTCGCTGTGGCCAGGCACGCAGGTGACCATCGGCCCCACGATCGAAAACGGCTTCTATTACGATTTCTTCCGCAACGAGCCGTTCACGCCGGAGGATTTTGCCCCGATCGAAAAGAAAATGCGCGAGATCATCGCGCGCGACAAACCGTTCACCAAGGAAATCTGGTCCCGCGAACAGACCAAGCAGGTGTTCAAGGACAACGGCGAGATGTTCAAGGTCGAACTGGTCGATGCGATCCCGGCCGACCAGACCATCAAGATCTACAAACAGGGCGACTGGTTCGATCTGTGCCGCGGGCCGCACATGACGTCCACCGGCAAGGTCGGCAATGCGTTCAAGCTGATGAAGGTCGCCGGCGCCTATTGGCGCGGCGACAGCAACAATCCGATGCTGACGCGGATCTACGGCACGGCGTTTGCGAAACAGGAAGACCTCGACGCCTACCTCAAGCAGATCGAGGAAGCCGAGAAGCGCGACCA
>DATHHQ010000280.1:0-8734 GCA_035490095.1 Bradyrhizobium sp. | reverse complement strand
CGCGCAAACCCGCACCGGCCGCATCAAATACGGCTACGTCGTCAGCCTTGAACAGGCATTGACCGACGAAGTCGGAGTGTTCGGCCGCTGGAGCTGGAACGACGGCAAGACCGAGATCATGGCGTTCACCGACATCGACGCCAGCCTCTCGCTCGGCGCCTCCATCAAGGGCACGCGATGGGGCAGGCCCGACGATGTGGTCGGGATCGGCGGCGCGATCAACGCGCTTTCTCGGGACCATCGCGACTTCATCGCGGCCGGCGGGCTCGGAGTGCTGATCGGCGACGGCCAGCTCAACTATCGGCGCGAACGAATCCTCGAAAGTTATTATGCGTTCGCGCTCAACAAACAGCTCACGCTGACCGGCGATTATCAGCTCATCACCAACCCCGCCTACAACGCCGATCGCGGCCCGGTCCACGTCTTCTCAGGACGGCTGCACGGCGAGTTTTGATGCTTCCCCGGCGGCGCCGACCGCCTCGCCAACATGCAGGTGTTTGGAAGCACGGCGCTGAACTTTCTGTTGCAGAATTTGTCGCGGTGAGGATCGCAGGATTGTCGTCCCGCACAGACGGTAACGATGCAAAGACCGTCATACTCCGCGAAAGCGGAGTATCCAGTACGCCGCAGCTTCTCGTTTCCATCACTAATGTCGCGGAATACTGGATCGCCCGCTTTCGCGGGCGATGACGGCAGGGAATGTGGCGCGGATGGGTTGAGTCCCGCGAAACCGATTCTGCACGCTGGATTTGGACGAATGGTCAAGTGATCCGGCCGGGCGATCATTCCCAGGCACGTCTCGCTCTATATACGGCGCCCATGAAGTGCCGACCAACCGCCGCCTCTCGTCACTCCCTGAACAATCGCGCAGGTGGGCGACGGACATGATTCGTCCGGTACGCCCGGTTCATGCGGCAAATACAAATTTTTAAATAATATGGAGAAGGTTCATGGCAGGTGTTGTTGCGGTCATATACGGCGGCGTCGCTTACGGCTTCACGCTCGTTGCGCTGCTCTATCTCATCGGCTTCGTCGGCAATCTCATCGTTCCGAAGTCGATCGATACAGGGACGGCCGGACCGCTTCTCCAGAGCGTGATCGTCGATACGATGCTGATCGGACTATTCGCCATCCAGCACAGCGTGATGGCACGCCAGGGCTTCAAGCGCTGGTGGACGCGGATCGTGCCGCCCTCGGTCGAGCGCAGCACTTACGTGCTAGCAGCCAGTTTCGCGCTGCTGATCCTGTACTGGGAGTGGCAGCCTATCCCGGCGCTGGTCTGGACCGTGCACAACCCGGCGGCCGCCGCGGTGCTCGACGGCATCTTCTGGCTGGGCTGGGTCGTGCTGGTGGCCAGCACGTTTATGATCAGTCATTTCGAGCTGTTCGGGCTCAGCCAGGTGTTCGCGCGCTTGTTCGGCAAACCGTTATCGGGTGCGAAATTCCGCACGCCGTTGCTCTACCGGAGTGTCCGTCACCCGATCTATCTCGGCGTCCTGCTCGCCGTCTGGGCCACGCCCGCGATGACCGCCGGTCATCTGCTGTTCTCGGTGGTGATCACCGGCTACATCCTGATCGGCATCCAGCTGGAAGAGCACGATCTGATCCAGCAGTTCGGCGACCAGTATCGCCGCTACCGCCAGCACGCGGCCATGCTCGTCCCGCTTCCGGGCCGCAAGTTCGCCGACCCGAAGGACGCCGACGTCTAGCGCAAGGCGTGTGTTGAAGCAGTACGATGGGTTGAGCCCTGCGAAACCCATCAGCTCCATAAGGTGCAATTGATGGTATCGCGGAGTTTATCATCGGGCGCGCATTCGCGCGACCCGCTGGCTCCGCCCATCGCTGTCGGCCTTCGCCGCCGGTGCTATCCCGAAAATTCCGCTGGTGGAAATCAGGGCGTGATTTTGCGGTTTGGCTGCCGCGAATGGCGACTGCTTCGCCGGCGCACGCCGTGGCTGAAATACAGCATCTGTCGGAAACGAGCAGCCGCCTCCTAGGCTCCTAGGACGCGGAATTCGGGCGCGATCGGTATGCGAATGAGGAGCCAGAATCGAGCAGCAATTGGAGACGGATATGAAAACGCCCGGGCGCGAGGATGAGATGCGGATTTCAGGATTCTTTTTCGGCGCATCGCATTTAGCGCTGGTGTCGTTTCGGCATCAGCGGCCGATTTACCGGCGCGCATGTCTACGAAAGCCCCGATAGTAGCACCCGTCGCTGCTTACAACTGGACCGGCTGCTATATCGGCGAGGAGGCCGCGAAGTGGCCGTCTCGAAGGATGGGCTGCAATACTGATTTGTGATTCCAGGTACTAGCCTTACCGCGTTGGCCTCCTGTCGCGCGGCAGAGCGCTGATGAATCGTTTGACTGCCCCGAGCACTGGTTGCTGAGCACCCGCAAAGAACCAATGATCATTGCCATCGAGCTCAACGAATTGAGCGCCAGTGATTTGGCTGGCCATATCGCGGCCTGCCGCAATACGCACGGCCCGGTCGTTCCGGCGGTGCAGCACCAGCGTGGGCACAGAAACCCGTGGCAGAAGGTGTCTCACGTCGGTGTCGCGCAACGCCTTGAGCACGGCCCAAATGCCGCCGGGACTGGAGGCCGCGCGCAGCAGCCCGGCCCACCAGGCCCTCGCCTGGAGATCACGAGAAAGGCTCGGCGCGAAGGTGTCGATCCCGGCAGGGCCACCCCATTCGCCGACGAGTTGCTGGCGCCAGGCGTCATATTGGCTTGCCTGCAACGCGTACGGATAGTCCGGCGCCCAACAGCCCTTGGCCAATGAGCCGAACAGAATGAGGCCAGCCACGAGGCGGGATTCATCGACCGCGAACTTGATGCATGCTGGGCCACATTCCGACGCCCCAAACAAGACGACGCGACGCGTGTGCGCCGCCCGCAGCACGGTGCCGATATCCTCGGCCGTGACTTCGACACTCGGGGCTGATCCGACCCGGTCCGACAGCCCGATACCGCGACGATCGAACAAGATGAGTCGCCCAAGCGCCATCAATGAAACCAGAAATGCCCGGCACGAGGGATGCTCCCAAACGCGTTCCACGTGCGACACGAAGCCAGGCAGGATCAGGATATCAAGCTCGCCGCTTCCGTATGTCTGATACGCCAGATGTACGCCGGCGCCCTTTACATAGAGTGTTGTCGGAACGGGCGCCGTGGTGGGGTCCATGAGCGCTTCGGTCGCGGCTTCGGGCGCAACCCCAAGCTCCTCACGCAGCCGCTGTGTCAGTGCGGTGTGGTGCCGTTCTGCCGAACTTCGATCGCCGGCAAGCAGGAGGCTGCGGATCAAGTGCCGACAATACACCTCGCTCAGCGGATCGAGCTCGACAAGGCGTCCCGCGTGAGCTGCCGCGGCAAAATGTTCGCCGGCGGCATTCTTGTCCTGCACGAGGCGTTCCAGCCCATGCATGAGCCGTCCCCTGAGCGCCTCGCGGCGAAAGAACGCCCAATCGTCGAACTCGGGACAATCGGCCAGAGAAAAGCCCGCGAGGAAGTCACCCCGATAGCGCAGGCAGGCTTCCTCGAAAGCGCCTCCATCGCAGGCGTTCTCGAACAGATGCGAGTCGACCTTCAGTTCGACCGCCGGAGACCACCGCACGCTGGTGCGGTCGGTCTCGAAAACATGCTGGCCGAGCGTAAGCTCGATGCGATGAAGCATGCGCCGCAATCGCGCGCGGGCGGTGTCGCGGGGACTCTCGGGCCACAGCAGCGTGGCAATGACCTCCCGTGCAACGGGGCCTTGCGCCTCCGCGAGATAGATCAGCAGCGCAAGACCCTTGCGCAGGTTCAGCTTGATCGGGCTGACGTCACCGTGGATCTCCGGGAACCCGAGCGTCTGAAGCGAGAACCCAGCCATGAAATCTCCCTTTGCCCTGTCGGCGCCCGGGGGGACGCGCAGGGGACGGTCCAGTGATAACAGTCAGGCCTGATGAGCCCGCTCGCTATCGAGCGGTTCAGGCTGTTGCAGCCGGCACCGCTGCCGCCGGCACAAAAGGGAAACATTCATGTTCGCGCGTCTCCTAATCCTGTTCTACGCCATCGTGAGCTATGCCGTCTTCCTTGTTTCATTTCTCTACGCGCTCGGTTTCGTCGGCAATTATCTCGTGCCAACGTCGATCGACGTCGGCGGCCGCACGAATTTGAGCGAGGCCATCGTCGTCGACCTGCTGCTGCTCGGCATTTTCGCCGCCCAGCACAGCATTATGGCACGCCCGGCCTTCAAACGATGGTGGGCTAAAATTCTTCCCGAGGCGTGCCAGCGCATCACTTACGTGCTGCTCTCCAGCCTGATTATGCTGCTGTTATTCTGGCAGTGGCGGCCTATCCCCGTATCCGTCTGGCAGATCGACGGAATTGCGGCCTGGTTGCTGATCGGCGTCTATTGGCTCGGCTGGGTGATCGTGCTGGCCTCGACCTTCATGATCGATCATTTCGATCTGTCCGGCCTGCGCCAGGGTTTCTTCGCGCTACGTGGCGTCGAGATGCCTGCTCAATCGTTCAAGACGCCCCTGCTCTATAAAGTCGTGCGGCATCCGCTCATGCTGGGCTTTCTGCTCCGCATTCTGGGCCACACCTGCGATGACTGCCGGCCATTTGCTGTTCGCGATCATGACCACAGCCTACATCCTGGTCGCGCTGCAGTTCGAGGAGCGGGACTTGATCGCTGAGTTCGGAACGACCTATCAGCAGTATCGCCAGCGCGTTCCCATGCTGCTGCCGCGCATTTTCGGTGGCCGCCGGGCGGGAGCACCACGATGAGAGCAGTGCTTTGCAGCGCGTTCACCGGGCCGGAGGATCTGCGCATCGGCGAGATCGAAGAGCCGAAGCCGGCCAGCGACGAGATTCTGATCGACGTACATGCGGCCTCCGTGAGTTTCATGGACCATCTGCTGGTCTCGGGCCTTTACCAGATGCGACCATCGACGCCATTCGTGCCCGGCACGGAAGCGGCCGGCGTCGTCATCGCGGTTGGCGCAAAGGTCACGAGATTTCAGCCGGGCGATCGCGTGGCGTGTGGGAGCTGGACCGGCGGCTATGCCGAGCGGATGATCGCCAAGGAATGGAAGAGTGTGCGGTTGCCGGTCGGCGTCGCTTTCGAAACAGCGGCCACGGTCTGGCACAACTACGGCACGGCGTACTACGCCTTGGTCGATGGGGCACGAGCGCAACCCGGTGAAACGGTGTTTGTCACCGGGGCCGCAGGCGGGGTTGGCCTCGCCGCCGTCGACCTCGCGCGCCATTTGGGCCTGCGCGTCATCGCCGGTGTCGGCTCCGACGACAAGGCAGGTTTGGTGCGCGATTACGGTGCCTGCGATGTCATCAACTATCGGAGCGAAGACCTGCGCGAGCGGATCAAGTCGATAACCGGTGGAGAAGGCGTCGATGTTTGCTTCGACAACGTCGGCGGAACGATTTTCGAGCAAATGGCGCGGCTGATGAAGTGGGGTGGACGGCTGATGCCGATCGGCTTCACCAGCGGCCAGATTCCTTCGGTGCCGATGAACCTCCCGCTATTGAAGAACTATTCGATTGTCGGTGTCTTTGCCGGCGCCTGGGCAGAGAAATTCCCTGAGCAGGCTGTGCGCATGAATGACATGCTGGCGCAATTGTTGGCCGAGGGGAAGATTCGCCCCCACATCGATCGCGTCCTTCCCCTGGAACAGGTCAAGGAAGCGATGCGCGCCGTGGCCAATCGGACGGTTCAAGGAAGAATCGTCCTTAAGATAAAATAGAGGAAGGGATCAATGACATCGATTATCATCGACAAGCGCTACTGCGGTCCTCCGAACTCCGGGAACGGCGGATATGTCTGCGGCCGGCTGGCCCAGCACATTCCCGGCGGCGCGGAGGTAACGCTGCGCGCACCGCCTCCCCTGGATAAGCCGCTCGATGTCGTCGCGACGGACGACGGGTTATGGGAGCTTCGCGATGGCGCCAAAGTTGTCGCCACCGGACGACCGGCAAGTGTTGAACTTGCGCGCCTGGAGACGGCAAGCTTCGACGAGGCGTGTGCAGCCGAGCTCGTGACGCCGGTCAAGCCACACGAGCATCCGCTGCCGACGTGTTTCGTGTGCGGTCCTGCAAGGGCGCAGGGAGATGGCCTGCGCATTTTTGCCGGACCGCTCGTGCGTCGATCCCGGAATGCTTCGGCCGTGCTCGCGGCGACCTGGACACCGGATCCGACCCTGACAGCGGAGGACGGCTTGGTCGCGCCCGAATTTCTCTGGTCGGCGCTCGATTGTCCCACCGGCTATGCTTCCTCTCACGACCGGGAGAGCGGCGGCTTCGACCGGACGCCGATCCTGTTGGGTCGGATGTCGGCACGGATAGAGACACGCCCGCGCCCGGGAGAACGCTGCGTCATCACGACCTGGGAGACCGGCCGCGACGGCCGCAAACGCTTTGCCGAGGCCGCGGCCTATGGTGAAGCTGGAACGTTGCTGGCCGTGGCTCGAGCGACGTGGATTGCAGTCGGGTGATCATTCGCCTTGGCACAGCTCGCTCTATAAACGGCGCCCATCTGAGGACTTTTGGAATGAGTACAGTGACAGGGGCGCAGCCCTACCCCGCCGCGGAAAACGTTTCCGCCTGCGCCATGGCCCAGGCCTCGCGGAAGCGCGGATCGCTGGTGCCGTCGATCAGTTCGCCCGGGCGCAGCGACGGATAGAGCCGCGCGAATGACAGCACCTCGGTGGTCGATGTGCGCTGCGAGAAATGGATCGACCGGATCTGCTGCGGATGATCGAGCCCCGCGGCGGCAATAAGTTCGGCCAACGCATGCAGCGTGGCGCGATGATAATTGTAGACCCGCTCGATCTTGTGCGGCACCACCAGCGCGCGCGCGCGGGATGGATCCTGCGTGGTCACACCAGTCGGGCATCGATCGGTGTGGCAGCTCAGCGACTGGATGCAACCCAGCGAAAACATGAAGCCGCGCGCCGAATTGCACCAGTCGGCGCCGATCGCCATCGCGCGCGCCATATCGAACGCGGTCGCGATCTTTCCAGCGGCGCCGATGCGGATGCGATCGCGCGCGTTGATGCCGATCAGGGCGTTATGGACGAAATTGACGCCCTCGCGCATCGGCATGCCCAGATGGTCCATGAATTCGAGGGGAGCGGCGCCGGTGCCACCTTCATTGCCGTCGACCACGATGAAATCCGGATAGATTCCGCTCTGGATCATCGCCTTGCAGATCGCCAGAAATTCCCAGGGATGACCAATGCAAAGCTTGAATCCGGCGGGCTTGCCGCCGGACAGCCGCCGCATCTCGCCGATAAAGGCCATCATTTCCAGCGGCGTCGAAAACGCGCGGTGAGTGGCCGGCGAGATGCAGTCTTCATCCATGGGGACGCCTCGGATCCGCGAAATCTCCTCGGAGACCTTCGCCGCCGGCAGCACGCCACCATGTCCGGGTTTGGCGCCCTGGCTGACCTTGAGTTCGACCATCTTGATCTGGTCGTCGGTCGCGATGCGGGCGAATTCTTCCGGATTGAACGAGCCGTCGCGATTTCGGCAGCCGAAATATCCGGAGCCGACTTCCCAGATCAGGTCGCCGCCGTTCTCGCGATGATAGGGGCTCACTCCGCCCTCGCCGGTGTCGTGCGCGAAGCCGCCCTTTTTGGCGCCCGCGTTCAGCGCGCGCACCGCGTTGGGACTGAGCGCGCCAAAGCTCATCGCCGAGATATTGAAGACCGAGGCCGAGTACGGCTTGGTGCAATCCGGCCCGCCGATGGTGACGCGAAATTGCTCGTCGGCGCGGGGTTTTGGCGCCACCGAATGGTGCATCCATTCATAGCCCTCGCGATAGACATCCTCCTGCGTGCCAAAGGGCCGCTTGTCGAGCACCATCTTCGCCCGCTGATAGACCAGGGCGCGGGTGTCGCGGCTGAACGGCATGCCGTCCTTCTCGCTCTCGAAGAAGTACTGCCGCATCTCCGGCCGGATCTCTTCTAGCAGAAACCGGATATGGGCCGAGATCGGATAGTTGCGTAAGACCGCGTGATTCTCCTGCAGCAGATCGCGAATCCCGAGGATCGTCAGGCCGCCGAAGATCACGATTGGAATCAAAACCAGATCGAGCACCTTGCGATCGAAGATCCCGATACCGAGAAGCAATGCCGTGACCACAGCGCAAATCGTAAGAATGATGTAGCGTGGCGAGAACGGAAGCATCAACGTTTCCATGGGACCCCTCCGGCAGAAACTGCCGTAATATTCTTGTCAGCCGCAGCCTAACCCAACACTTGGAACTGTACACGATATCCGGCGCGGCGGTCAGGGATATGACAGCGGACAGCAGCGAGGCTAGCGAATCCAGCGACAAGCGATGTCGTCCGTCATAAGTCGTTTTTGCACTGCAACGTAGCTTGACGGAGTTTCGAAACGGCTCAGTGACTGTGCGGGCGCATCTCATCGGGAATGCCGCGCTTCTCGAGGCCATTTTGCGCCAGCCAGGCATCGGTGCTCTGGATCGCGCGCTCGATATGATCGGCCGTTCGCGAGAAGTCGTAAGGCGATCCCACCAGCGGACACAGCGGCGGCACCACATAATATTCGATGTCAGGACCGAGGTCCTCCAGCTCACTCACCAATTGCCGCGCGATCAACAGCGTCAGCGCATGCAGCACATTGGCGACCGCGCCGACCGGCGGCTCGTGCGTTGAACAGGCAAAGCCCGTCGGCAGGATGATCAGACGGGTGGCGCCCTTGGCG
>DATHHQ010000279.1:0-2878 GCA_035490095.1 Bradyrhizobium sp. | reverse complement strand
TACCAACGCCGCCCATGGCCGAGAAACCGAAAAAACCCCAGAAACTGCGCGCGCGCCTGCCGCGCGGGCTTGCCGATCGCGGACCTGCCGAGATCGCGGCGACGCGGCGCATGACCGAAACCATCCGCGAGGTGTTCGAGCGCTACGGTTTTGAGCCGGTGGAAACCCCGGCGATGGAATTCACCGACGCGCTCGGCAAATTCCTGCCCGACCAGGACCGGCCCAATGAGGGCGTGTTCTCGTTCCAGGACGACGACGAGCAGTGGATTTCGCTGCGCTACGATCTGACGGCACCGCTGGCACGCTATGTCGCGGAAAATTTCGATTCGCTTCCAAAACCCTACCGCAGCTACCGCGCCGGCTACGTCTATCGCAACGAGAAGCCCGGCCCCGGCCGCTTCCGCCAGTTCATGCAGTTCGACGCCGACACGGTGGGCTCAGCTTCTCCCGCCGCCGATGCCGAAATGTGCATGATGGCGGCGGACACCATGGAAGCGCTGGGCATCCCGCCCGATCAATTCGTAGTGAAGGTCAACAATCGCAAAGTGCTTGATGGGGTGCTCGAGTCGATAGGACTCGGCGGTCCCGAAAATGCGGGTCGCCGGCTCACCGTGCTGCGGGCGATCGATAAATTCGATCGGTTAGGCGAAGAAGGTGTGCGTGCGCTGCTTGGCGAAGGTCGTAAGGATGAAAGCGGCGACTTTACTAAAGGTGCTGGTTTGCAGGACGAGGCAGCCACTCGCGTGCTCAACTCCACCTGTCCTGTAATAGGCACTAACGAAGAAATAATTTCTAAGCTGATGCTCAGCGCCGACTCGGAGATTAGCAATGAGGGTATCAGCGAACTAACCGCTATTTCGCAGCTCGTAGCCGCCTCGGGATACGGTAAGCGCATCCGCATCGATCCCTCCGTCGTGCGCGGTCTCGAATATTACACCGGCCCGGTCTACGAAGTAGAACTCACGCTCGAAACCAAGGACGAAAAGGGCCGGTCCGTTCGCTTCGGTTCGGTCGGCGGCGGTGGACGCTATGACGGTCTCGTGTCGCGATTCCGCGGCGAGCCGGTGCCGGCGACGGGATTTTCCATCGGCGTGTCGCGGTTGCAGGCAGCGCTCACCATGCTCGGCAAGCTCGACACCACGCCGGAGTTCGGCCCCGTCGTGGTCACGGTGTTCGATCGCGAGCGCGTCGCCGACTATCAGAAGATGGTCGCCGTCTTGCGCGCCGCGAACATCCGCGCCGAGCTTTATCTCGGCAACCCCAAGAACATGGGCAACCAGCTCAAATATGCCGACAAGCGCAACAGCCCTTGCGTGATCATTCAGGGCTCTGATGAGAAGGACGATCCCGCGGGTCCGCAGGTCTTGTTGAAGGACCTCATCCTTGGCGCCGAACTGGCGAAACTCGAAAAAGATCGCGACGAATATCTGCAGAAGCAGGGTGAGGCCCAGACCAAGGTGCCGCAGGCTGCATTGGTTGATGAAGTGCGCAAGATTCTTGATAAGCACGGAGTGAAGTGGAAATAGACAAAGCCGTCATGCCCGCGAACGCGGGCATCCAGTACGCCGTGACGCCGAATTGAACCGAAGCGGCGCGGAATACTGGATCATCCGCTTTCGCGGATGATGACGTCGGTGCAAGATGCAACGCCTGCCCTTCATGGCGTGAAGTAGAATGGCCCTCGGCAGAGGGTAGGGATCGTAGCAAGAGCAAAGGGAGAGACAAGAATGCCTGAAATTACCGTGAGCATGGCCGCCGGCCGCACCGATGAGCAGAAGGCCGGCATGATGCGCGACATTACGCAAGCGCTGGTGAAGAACCTCGGCGTCGACGCCGATGCCGTCGTGATCCAGATCAACGAGGCGCCGTTGGCCCACAAGATGAAGGGCGGCAAGACTTTCGTGGAGCGGGCAGCCGCGCAGAAGAAGTAGCGCGTAACCTCACGCTCGTCGTCCCGGCGAACGCCGGGACCCATAACCCCTGGCGTTTCCGGTAAAGCGCAGGGCGGACCACGAGCGCTTCGCCCGAACGCTGACGGCACGGCGTATGGGTCCCGGCGTTCGCCGGGACGACGCAGTGATCATTTCGGATCGATCCCATGGATGCACGCAACGTCATCAAACTCGGCATGAGCGCCGAGCGCATCCTCAAGGTGACGCCCGATCTCACCGTCCGGCATATCCTCCCGACCATGCCGGCGGTGTTCGCGACCCCGATGATGATCCTGGAAATGGAGTTGACGTCCGGCGACGCCATCAACGCCTATCTGGAACCGGGCTGGATCACGGTCGGCACCGAGGTCGATATCCGCCATCTCGCGGCGTCAGCGGTCGGCGCGGTGATACGGACCACCGCGCGGGTGATCGCGGTGGCGCGCCGGGTCATCCGGTTCGAGGTCGAAGCCTTCGACGGCGAACGCCGGATCGGCGAGGGCCGTCATGCGCGCGGTCTGGTCAATCTCGCGACCTTCAACAAGCGGTTGGGGACAGGTTAGCTACTTCGCCAGCTCCTTCGAGCGGCGGGTCGCGGCGGCGACCGCGCGCGTCAGCAGCGACTGCATGCCGTCCGGTCCCATCAGCACTTCCAGCGCCGCGGCCGTGGTGCCGCCGGGGGAGGTGACGTTCTGGCGCAGCGTCGCGGAGGGAGCATCCGAGCGACGCAGCAATTCGCCGGAGCCGGCGACGGTTTCGCGCGCCAGCCTGGTCGCGAGATCCTGGGGCAGGCCGGCTTCGACGCCGGCCCGCGCCAGTTCTTCGGCGAGCAGGAAGATATAGGCCGGACCGGAACCGGAGACCGCGGTCACCGCGTCCATCAAATTCTCGTCATCGACCCATTCCACCGATCCGGTGGCGCGCAACAGCGCGTCGGCGATGCCGCG
>DATHHQ010000278.1:0-13096 GCA_035490095.1 Bradyrhizobium sp. | reverse complement strand
TATGCCGAAGACATCGCCGCCGACAGATCCTATCCATTCATCGTGTTCCGCGAATCCGATGGTGCGATGATCGGCGGCATCACGCTGGCGAATGTCCGCCGCGGCATCGTGCAGGCCGGAACGATCGGGTACTGGGTCGGGCAACCCCATGCACATCAGGGCTACATGACGTCGGCGCTGCGCGTGCTGCTGCCGTCGCTGTTCGGCGAACTCAATCTTCACCGCGTCGAGGCCGCCTGCATCCCTTCCAATGC
Organism: Bradyrhizobium sp.; assembly: GCA_035490095.1. Taxonomy (GTDB): domain Bacteria; phylum Pseudomonadota; class Alphaproteobacteria; order Rhizobiales; family Xanthobacteraceae; genus Bradyrhizobium. The sequence goes on along the minus strand of DATHHQ010000278.1, from coordinate 12,842 downwards.
GCCGTCGATCCGGGTGCTTGAGAAATGCGGATTTAACCGCGAAGGTCTGGCGCGCCGCTATCTCTGCATCAATGGTGTCTGGCAGGACCACCTGCTGTTCGGCCTACTGCACGAGGATTTTCGCGGCTAACCTTGTTTCGAGATAGTGATCCGCGCTTTTTTTTCGAGCCTTGGGTTCGCCGGCATTGCGCTGTTATAACGCGCGAACGCGTGTGCCCTTCGAGGGTGCTGAATGCGTGGATAGATCGAGGACATCCGGATGATGCGTAACACGCTGATGATGCGGACGATGGGCGCCGGTCGGGCGGGCCGTCTGCGCGTTGCGCTGGCGCTTGCCGTTGCGGGCCTCCTGTCCGGCTGCGGCGGCGGCAGCATGTTCGGCGCCTCGTCCGATTCCAGCCCTTCGATCAGCGACAGATTCGGTCAGCTGTTCGGCTCGAAATCGCAAGCCGTCGGTGAGGCGCCGCCACCGGCGGTGGACAACGAATTGAGCTGTCCTTCGGTGAGCATTCGCGCCGGAGCGTCCACCTATGCGGTGGCGGCGCCGGGCAAGCAGCCGATCGGCAATGATCTGCGGTATCAGGCGACGATCACGCGCACCGCGCGTGATTGCACACAAACCGGCGACCAGGTCACCGCACGGATCGGCATTCAGGGCCGCGTCATTGCCGGCCCTGCCGGAAATCCGCCGACGGTTGAGGTTCCGATTCGCGTCGCGGTGGTGCAGGCCGGCGTGCAGGAGAAGACGATCGCCACCAAGGTCTACCGCACCACCGTGCCGATGGCGGAGGGCAGCAGCGTGCCGTTCAGCCTGGTGGCCGAGGATCTGGTGTATCCGGTGCCGCAGGGAGCGGCCGCCGATTCCTACGTCTTCTATATCGGCTTCGATCCGCAGGCGCTGAAGCCGGAGCCAAAGGCGCGAGCGACGAAGAAGAGGTAGGCGGCGCGAGATGCAAAGCCGTCGTCCCCGCGAACGCGGGGACCCATAACCCCTGGCGCTCATGTCGAAGGGCGGATTGGGCAACTTTATTGGATGCTTCGTCTCTGGATGATACGGCGTATGGGTCCCCGCGTTCACGGGGACGACGCTGACGTTAGAGGCTAATCGCCGTCAGTTCAGCTTTTCGCGAACTTCAGCAATGCCCTTGGCCAGGAGATCGTCGGCGATCTCGCCCTTCACTGATTTCGTCAGGATGGTGGAGGCCGCGGCGACCGCGGCATTGGCCGCCGCGGCACGGACATCGGCCAGCGCCTGCGCTTCGGCGAGAGCGATCTTGCCTTCGGCGGTCTTGGTACGCCGCACGACAAAATCTTCCATCTTGGCCTTGGCCTCGGACGCGATGCGCTCGGCTTCGGCCTTCGCCGATGCGATAATGTCCTGGGCCTCGCGTTCGGCGCTGGCGTGGCGGGATTTGTATTCCGCGAGCAGTTTGGCAGCCTCTTCCTTGAGGCGGCGCGCGTCGTCGAGTTCGGCCTTGATGCGGTCGCTGCGATGATCCAGCGTCGTCAGCACGGTGCGATGGATGCCGAAGTAAGCGAACACGCCCATCAGGATGACGAAGGCGACGGCGACCCAGAATTCCGGCTCGGAGAACATCTGTCGTTATCCCTTCAACGTCGCGTCGACGGCCTTGTTCGCGGAGCGGCGGTCGGGCGCCACGCCGGTGAGCCGCTGCACGATCGCGATAGCTGCGTCCGAGGCAATGCTGCGAACGTTGCTCATCGCCGCCTCGCGCGTCGCGGCGATGGTTTTCTCGGCCTCGGCGAGCTTGACCGAGAGCTGCTCTTCCAGCGTCTTGCGTTCGGCTTCGGAGGCCGCGTTCAGTTTCCCACGGGTCTCGGCGCCGATCGCCTGCGCGCGCGAGCGCGCGGAGGCGAGTTCGCTCTCATAGGCTTTCAGCGCGGCGTCGGACTCGTCCCGCAGCTTTTGCGCCGCGGCCAGATCGCCCTCGATCTTGTTCTGGCGTTCGTCGAGCAGGCTGCCGACGCGCGGCAGCGCTATTCGCGAGACGATCAGATAAAGCGCGACAAAGGCCACCAGCAGCGACACCAGTTGCGAAGCAAAGGTGTCCTTCTGGAACGGCGGAAACGGGGCCTTGTGGCCGCCGTCCGCCTCGGTATGGGCCGTCGAGCCCTTTGCGTTGCCATGACTCTCAGCCACGGGCTTCTCCTGTTCGGCCGATTGCGGTCCGGGTCACGGATCTCAGCGGCCAGATCGGTGATGGATCAGCGCGTATTCCGCAAAAGTGGATACCGGTTTTGCGATCAGAATATGCGCAAATAAATTAAAGCGCGAACAGCAGCAGCAGCGCGATCAGCAGCGAGAAGATGCCGAGCGCTTCGGTCACCGCGAAGCCGAAAATCAGGTTGCCGAACTGGCCCTGGGCTGCCGAAGGATTGCGCACCGCAGCGGCGAGATAGTTGCCGAAGATGATGCCCACGCCTGCGCCGGCGCCACCCATGCCAATGCAGGCAATACCAGCGCCAATGTACTTCGCGGCAATCGGATCCATGAAACGAACTCCTTCTTGAGGTTGCTAGAGAGGCCTTAATCAGTGGCCCGGATGGATAGCATCGTTGAGGTAGATGCAGGTGAGGATGGTGAAGACGTAAGCCTGCAGGAACGCGACCAGCAATTCGAGCGCAGTCAGCGCGATGGTCAGCCCAAGCGGCAAAACGGCGCCGACCCACCCGACAATGCCGAGGGCGCCGAGCATGGCGACAAAGCTCGCGAACACTTTCAGCGCGATGTGGCCCGCCAGCATGTTCGCGAACAGTCGCACCGAATGCGAAACCGGCTTCAGGAAGAACGATATGACCTCGATGAATACCACCAGCGGCAGGATGTAGATCGGCACACCCGATGGCACGAACAGCTTGAAGAATTTCAGGCCGTTCTTGTAAAGCCCGTAGAACAGCACGATGAAGAACACCAAAAGCGCCAGCGCCGCGGTGACGATGAGATGGCTTGAAACCGTGAAGGCGTAGGGAATGATCCCGATCACGTTCGAAACACAGATGAACATGAACAGCGAGAACACCAGCGGGAAGAACTTCATGCCTTCCGAGCCGGCGGTGCTTCTGATGGTGCTCGCCACGAATTCGTAGGAGATTTCGGCGATCGACTGGATCCGGCCGGGCACCAGCTGCCGTCCGGCGACGCCGCCGATCATCAATAGCGAGATCACCGCCACCGAAGCGAACATGTAGGCCGACGAATTGGTGAACGCGATTTCCTGTCCGCCGATGTGACCGATGGTGAAGAGCTTGGTGATCTGGAACTGATGAATTGGATCGGCGGCCATCGTCTCTCAGTCTATCGGTTTCGCGATCTCTCGCGGATCGTGTCGAACGTTCAGTAGCGCTTCGCAGGCACGCGTCAGAGCCGCTCGGACTGCTTCGCCATCACGCCCGCCGCCCGCATCACATTGATCACGCCGGCGGTAAAGCCAAGCAGCAAGAATACGATGAGGCCCCAGGGCGAAGTCGACAGCAAGCGATCGAAACCCCAGCCGAGAGCCGCTCCGACAAGAACACCTGCAACCAGTTCGGAGGAGAGGCGAAGCCCGACGGCCATGGCGGATGCCTTGGCCTGAGCCGCGTCCTGCTCGTTGCCGGACTGGTCAGTCCCGATTTTGCGGCTGCCCCGAATTTCGGACAACCGCTGATCCAGACTTCCGAGCCTTGCGGAAAGCGCGGCTTCGTCCGGCGACGATCGATCGCGACTTCCATTCCCGCCTTCGTTCGTGCCATCCGCCATGCTGTGGAGACCCGAAACAATGCTTCGTTGATGGAAATTACGCCCCGTCACCCTCAAAAGCCGCGCGGACCATACTGACCGCATCTAGCCAAGTCAAGATTGCGTCATAACCACTTAGTCCGTTGATTCATTTCATCTTATTCGAGCGCAGGCGAATGGGCTGCGAAGCGGTCGCCGCAGTGCAATAGCTTGGCGCGTCATTGGCAAAGGTGAAATCCGGCAATCCCGCCCGGCGAAATGCAGCACTTTCAATCTTGACAGATCAATAACCATCTGGTTATGGGTTTTTATGCCCATTGCACCAACCGAGTTTTTTGCAGCGCCAGCCGATCCGACCCGTCGCGCGATCGCCTCGAAACCTTGTTGAACAGGATGGACCAATGACCGAACTCGCCACTGCCTCGCGTTCGCTCGTTGTCGAACGAGAGATGCCGCATCCGCCGCAGAAGATCTGGCGCGCGCTCACACAAGGCCCGTTGATCGAGGAGTGGCTGATGAAAAACGATTTCCAGCTGGTCATCGGCCACAGGTTCAATTTTCGCAGCGATCCCATGCCGCATTGGAACGGTGTGGTCGACTGCGAGGTCCTGGAAATCATTCCGCACCAACGCCTGACATATAGCTGGAACGCATCCGGCGATCAGGCGGCGGATGGTCTCAGGACGATCGTCTGCTGGACACTTACGCCGTGCGACAACGGCACCCGGCTCCGCATGGAGCAGTCCGGCTTCCGGTCGCAGGACGAAGCTGGCTATCGCGGCATGGGCGCGGGCTGGCCGCGCATTCTGGCAAGACTCGAGGAAGTTAGTTCGAAATCATGACGACAGACCGTGCGCGCTCGTCTCGCGCGCGCGGGCCAAAGTCTTCGGTTCCGTCAAAATAGCTGACCAATACCGCGAAATGCCGTCCGATGATTGACCTTGCGCCGTGTTGGCGGGTCTGTTGGGATGACCGTCGATATCCCAATCCCATGCCCGGAGCCCGCATGCCGCGTCAGGTCGATTACTATTTTTCGCTACAATCCCCCTGGGCCTATATCGGCTACAAACCGTTCCGGGAGGTCGCAAGCACTCACGGTCTCAAAGTGAATTACAAGCCGGTGCTGCTGGTCGAACTGTTCTCGGAGACCGGCGGCTTGCCGCTACCGAAACGCCATCCGGTGCGGCAGCGTTATCGGATGGTCGAGCTGCAGCGCTGGCGCGACAAGCGCGGCCTGAATTTCCATCCGCAGCCGGCGTATTTTCCCTTCAACCCGCGGCTCGCCGATGGCGTCGTGATCGCGGCGATCGAGGCCGGCCACGATCCTGACCCATTTCTGCGGCGAGGGTTTCCGGGGGTGTGGGAAGACCAGCTAAATCTGGCCGATGCCGCGACACTGGTTAGAATGGCCGACGATTCGGGGCTTCCCGGCAAGCAACTGGTGGAGCGTTCGGGATCCGACGAGATCGGCGCGGCCTATGAGCAAAACCGCCAGGATGCGCTGGCGGCCGATGTGTTCGGCTCGCCCTCCCATGTGCTCGACGGCGAGGTATTCTGGGGACAGGATCGGATCGAATTGCTCGCGGACGCGTTGAAGTCCGGCCGCGCGCCCTATCGTTCGCAAGCGTAGGATAAGGAAACCCTATCGCATTTGAGGCGGAGCAAGTCCCATGATGACAACGATGTCGCCTTCGAAATTCTCCACCCCTGTCGTGGCCGCGGCGGTGATTTTCTGCATCGGCGGAATCGGCGCTGCCGCCGCGCAGCCGATGCCCAACACCGAGAACGGGCACTATTCGCTATCGCCGGTCGCCGACGGGGTGATCAGGCTCGATACACGAACCGGAACGGTGTCGACCTGCAGCAATACCGGCATGGGCTGGGCCTGCTATGCCGCGCCTGACGAACGCGCGGCGCTGGATGTGGAAATCGGCCGGCTGCAGGCCGAGAATGAAAAGCTCAAGGCGCAACTGGCGGAACGCGAACCGACCGTCACCGGCAAGATCGACGAGCCGATGCCAAAGACGGACTCGCTGAAAAAGCCCGGGCCGAAGGTGGCCGAAGGCGAGCGCAAAATCGAAATTCCGCTGCCGAGCGACCGCGACATGGACCGCATGATGTCATTCCTCGAGCAGGCCTGGCGGCGGCTGGTCGAGATGGCCAACCGGATGCAGAAGGACGTCACCGGCAAGATTTGATGCGTTTGTCGTTCGATGTTTTTCAGCGAGTCGTCCCGGGGAACGAGGCTGTGAGATATATCTCCGACCTCATCCTGAGGAGCTTGCGAAGCAAGTGTCTCGAAGGATGAACGCAAAGCGCGGACTCGCGGCCATCCTTCGAGACGCGCGCAAAGGCGCTATTCACAACCTCGAACGCCGGGACGACGAGAGGGATCGTTTATGACTTCAACCAAATCGCTCTCGCGCTCTCCGTCATCGACCGTCGGCGCAAATACCATCGTGTCGTCGCTGCTCACGATTCAAACGCCGGGACGCGGCTTCGTCGATCTCACCGCCGAGGTCGCTAATTTTGTGAAGGAGGCACGCGCGCGGGAAGGCGCGGTGGCGCTGTTCATCCGCCATACCTCGGCGTCGCTGACAATCCAGGAAAATGCCGATCCCTCGGTGCTCAACGATTTGATCACGGCGCTCGGCCGGCTTGCGCCTGAGAACGGCGGTTGGACCCACGACACCGAAGGCCCCGACGACATGCCGGCACATATCAAGACCATGCTGACGGCGAGTTCGCTGCAGATCCCGGTTCTGAACGGTGAACTCGCGCTCGGAACGTGGCAGGCGATCTACCTGATCGAGCATCGCAGCCGCTCGCATCGCAGGGAGATCGTGCTGCAGTTTATCGGCGCGGCCGCCTGAAAGAAAAACCGGCCGCGGAGCGATCCGCGGCCGGTTCCTTGAGCGAGTTTCATCGGAGCGGCTTTCGCCGCCGGCAAAACGGTTAGTTGGTCTTGATATCGACGTCCTTGGTTTCCGGCAGGAAGAAGAAGCCGACGACGGCGGTGATCGATGCGAAGATGATCGGATACCACAGGCCCGCGTAGATATCGCCGGTCGAGGCCACGATCGCGAACGAGGTCGCGGGTAATAGTCCGCCGAACCAGCCGTTGCCGATGTGATAGGGCAACGACATCGAGGTGTAGCGGATCTTGGTCGGGAACAGTTCGACCAGCATCGCCGCGATCGGCCCGTACACCATGGTGACGAAGATCACCAGGATGAACAGCAGTCCGATCAGCGCAGCAACCTGCGGACGGAAGATATCGAACGGGTTCGACATCTTCACGATGCCTGCATCGCCGGCCTTCGGATAGCCGGCCGCGGCAACGGCCGTGGCGACCGCCGGATTGCTGGCTTTCGCGTCAGTATAGGGCACGTCCTTGCCGTTGATGGTGACCTTCACGCCCGATCCCGCCGGGCCGTAGACGGTCGAGTACTTGACCGAAGACTGCGCCAGGAAGGCGCGGGCGGTATCGCACGGCGCGCTGAAGACGCGGGTACCGACCGGGTTGAACAGGTCGCCGCAGCCTGCGGGATCGGCGACGACTTCGACCTTGGTCGCTTCGATGGCCTTTTCCAGCGCCGGGTTGGCGTTGGTGGTGATCATCCGGAAGATCGGGAAGAAGGTCAGTGCCGCGATCAGGCAGCCGGCAAGAATGATCGGCTTGCGGCCGATCTTGTCCGACAACGCGCCGAACACGATGAAGAAGCCGGTGCCGAACAACAGCGACCATGCGATCAAAAGGTTGGCGGTATAGCCGTCGACCTTGAGGATCGATTGCAGGAAGAACAGCGCGTAGAACTGGCCGGTATACCAGACCACGCCCTGACCCATGGTGCCGCCGATCAGCGCCAAGATCACGATCTTGGCGTTGCTCCAGTTGGCGAAGGCTTCGGTCAGCGGGGCTTTCGAGCCCTTGCCCTCGTCCTTCATCTTCTGGAACACCGGCGATTCGTTGAGGCGCAGCCGGATCCATACCGAGATTCCCAGCAGGAACACCGACACCAGGAACGGAATGCGCCAGCCCCAGGCGGCGAAGTCGGCTTCGCCGAGTGCGGTGCGGGTGAACAGAATCACCAGCAGCGACAGGAACAGGCCGAGCGTCGCGGTGGTCTGGATGAACGAGGTGTAGTAGCCGCGCTTGCCCTGCGGCGAATGCTCGGCCACGTAAGTGGCGGCTCCGCCATACTCGCCACCGAGCGCCAGTCCTTGCGCCAGGCGCAAGGCGATCAGAATCACCGGTGCGGCAAAGCCGATCGTCGCCGCGTTGGGCAGCAGGCCGACGATGAAGGTCGACAGACCCATGATCAGAATGGTGACGAGGAAGGTGTATTTGCGTCCGACGATGTCGCCGATGCGCCCGAAAACGATGGCGCCGAACGGGCGTACCAGGAAGCCGGCGGCGAAGGCCAGCAGCGCGAAAATATCGCGGGTCGCCGGCGGATAGGCCGAGAAGAACTGCGCGCCGATGATGCTGGCGAGCGAGCCGTAGAGATAGAAATCATACCATTCGAAAACGGTACCGAGCGATGAGGCGAGAATGACGAAACGTTCGTCCTTCGTCATGCCTCCCGTTCTAACTTCCGTTGCAGCCATTGTGGACATTTGGATCGCTCCCCGAAGTCGTTGATGCAAAGCTCGCCCGATGCGCCGAACTTGGCCGGATTATAACTACAGGCTTCAGTTCACGGTAACATCGCCGTGAAAGCTCTCCCAATAAGACTTTTGGCCCTCTGCACTGCTATGAGGAGTCCCCACATTCGAATCGGCTGCATCATGTTCCCTGTCTTCGGTTTATTGCAGCGCACAAAAGAGCCGGTTAACCGCTTTGCCGCATGAAAATTTCGTACGCTTGCTTGCGAGCCGCCGGCAGGGGACAATTGCAGGGAAAATTAGCTTGGCAGGCCTCTGCAGCGCACTCACGGGCTTGCCGCAACCTTCTAGCAAGAAATAAATGACCACTGCTGCCAGCACCCGCCTCGTCATTGCCGATGACCACCCGCTGTTCCGCGATGCGCTGCGCCAGGCGGTTGCGAGTGTCGTGACGTCGGCGAGGATTGACGAAGCCGGATCGTTCGACGAACTGACCGCGCTGCTCGAGCAGGATTCCGATGTCGACCTGATCCTGCTCGATCTGACGATGCCGGGAATCAGCGGCTTCTCCGGCCTGATTTACCTGCGCGCGCAATATCCGGCGATTCCCGTGGTCATCGTGTCGGCCAGCGACGACGGCGGCACCATCCGCCGGTCGCTGGATTTCGGGGCCTCCGGATTCATTCCCAAGCGGTTCGGGGTCGAAACCTTGCGCGACGCCATAGTGAAAGTGATGGACGGCGACGTCTGGATCCCGCCGGACACGGACCTCACATCCGCGGCCGATCCGGATATGAGCCGCTTGCGCGACCGGCTGGTGACGCTGACCCCGCAGCAGGTACGGGTGCTCATGATGTTGTCGGAAGGCCTGCTCAACAAGCAGATCGCCTATGAGCTTGGCGTGTCGGAAGCGACGATCAAGGCCCATGTATCCGCCATCCTGCAGAAGCTGGGCGTCGAGAGTCGCACCCAGGCCGTGATCGCCGCGGCGAAAATTTCCGGCGGCCAGTGGCGGCAGGGCACGCCCTCGCCACAATAAGGAATGCTCGCTCTCACCTCTCAGGCGGGGCGAGGGCGAAGTGTCCATCCGCGATAAGAACTATTCCGCTGCCACCATTTGCTGGGTGCGCCACTGACCCAGCAGAGCCCGCAAGCTTGCCGGTTTGACCGGCTTGTTGAGCACCGCGATGTTCTCTTCCCGTGCCGCGGCCCGCACATGCGGACTGCGATCCGCTGTGATCAGGATCGCCGGGATGTCGCCGAATCGGCGGCGAATGTCCCGGATCGCGGCGACGCCGTTGCCACGGTCGAGGTGATAGTCGACCAGAAGGCCGGTGACCCGTCCGCCCGCGGCCTCGATCGCCTCGATGGCGGCATCCGGATCGGTAACCGCGATGACCTTGGCGTCCCAGGTCGTCAGCAAGGTTTTCATGCCGTCCAGAATCGCCGCGTCGTTCTCGATGCAAACGATCAGGGAGCCGCTCATCGGTGTCCTGGAAAGCGGGGTCGCGCTGGTGACCGCCGCGGTGAAATTGATGGCTTTCGCGGTGGGCACCGTCACCGAAAAAACCGAGCCGCCGCTGACATTGGAATCGAGCGCGATGCCGTGGTTGAGGACGCGCGCGAGGCGCTCGACGATCGACAGCCCAAGGCCGAGGCCGCGCGCAATCCGCGCGCCCTGTTCGAGCCGGTGAAACTCCTTGAAGATCTCGCCGCGCTTGAGAACGGGAATGCCGACGCCGGTATCATAGACTCCGATCCGCAGCGATTGGCCGCGGCGCCGGCAACCGACCAGCACGCGTCCGTGCGGCGTATATTTGATGGCGTTGGAGATCAGATTCTGCAGCAGCCGCCGCAGCAGCAGGCGATCGGATTCCACCGGCAGCGAGCAGGGCACGAATGTCAGCTTCAGCGCCTTGGCACGCGCGATCGGCGCGAATTCGATTTCCAGCGAACGCATCAGGTCGCCGATCTTGAAACTTGTGATCGAGGTCGTCATCGCGCCGGCGTCGAGCCGCGAAATATCCAGGAGCGCGCCGAGGATTTCCTCGATCGCTTCCAGGGAATCGTCAATGTTTTCGACCAGCCGGGAATCCTCGCCGCCGTTCTGGCGCTCGACGAGGCTCGTCACATAGAGCCGTGCGGCATTCAACGGTTGCAGGATGTCGTGGCTCGCCGCCGCCAGAAACCGCGTCTTCGAGATGTTGGCGTCCTCCGCCGTGCTCTTGGCCTGCGCGAGTTCCGAGTTCAGGCGGGTGAGCTCCTCGGTGCGATCGCGGACGCGTTTTTCCAGCGTTGCGTTGGAGCGTTCCAGCGCTTCGGCGGCCTCGAATGACGGGGTGACGTCGGAAAAGGTGATGACCAGTCCGCCGCCGGGCATCCGGTTGGCGCGCACCTCGATCACCATGTGGCGATCCTGCAAGCGTTCCAGATACGGCTCGCCCTCGGTGGTGTAGGCCTTCAGCCGCATTTCAATCAGGGATTCGCTGTCGCCGAAGCCTGGCGGAATGATGGCTGCCATGAATTCGAGGATTTCCCTTAAGGGGATCCCGATCTGCACGAGATGCGGCGGCAGCCCAAGAATTTCGCCGAACTGCCGGTTTGAACAGATCAGCTGCAGATCCGGGTCGAACACGGCGATGCCTTGCCGCACATGGTTCAGCGCGGTCTGCAATATCTCGCGATTGAAATGAAGCGCGGCGTGAGAATCGTCGAGCAGTTTGAGCGCCGCCTTGGCGGAGACGGTGCGCTTGCGCAGCAACAGCGACATCACCATGCGCGAGGACGCAGCCCCGATCGAGGAAGCGATCAGATGTTCCGCATGCTGCAGCAGTTCGAAGTCGGCCTGCGCCGAGGGTTCGAGACTGGTGTGATGGGCGATCGCGAAGGCTTCGAACGAATGGCGGGCGCGATCGGGACCCAGATACTGCGCCACCGTGCTCTGAATGTCCTGCACGGTCACCGTGGTGCGCCAGCGCCGGAAGGTCGGCGCTATCGGCGCGAGCGCACGGGGCACAAACAGGTCGGCCTGCAATCGTTCGATCGAGGACGACTGGCGCGCCAGCGACAACACGACATAGGTCAAAAGGTTAAGCGACAGGCTCCAGAGCACACCGTGCAGGAGCGGCGGCAAATCGGCGCCGAACAAGGCCTGCGGACGCAACGCCACGATGTCGAACGGGCCGTGCTGCAGCAGCGTCACGCCGGCGGTACTGCCGTCCATGAAGCTTGGAAGAAACAGCGTATAGATCCACACCGCGACCCCGACCAGCATGCCTCCCATGGCGCCTCGCGCGGTCGCGCGCCGCCAGAACAGGCCGCCGAAGAACGCCGGCGCCAGCTGGGCGATGGCCGCGAACGACAACAGGCCGATCGCCGCCAGTTGGGTGTTGCCGAGCGCGCGGTAGTAGAAATACGCCATCACCATGATGGCAAAAATCGCGAAGCGGCGAACCCTGAGCACGAAGTTGCCGAAATCCTTCTGGCCGGCGCGCGATCGCGCGCCGCGTTGCAGCACCAGCGGCACGACGATATCGTTCGAGACCATGATCGAAAGTGCCACGCATTCCACGATCACCATGGCGGTGGCCGCCGACAGGCCGCCGACAAAGACGCCGACGCTGAGCCAGGGCGAATTTCCCTCCATCGGCAACGCCAGCACATACATGTCGCTGTCGACCGCGCCGAACGGAAAGCTGACCAGACCGGCGAGCGCGATCGGAATCACGAACAGGTTGATGGCGACCAGATACAGCGGAAACAGCCAGCGCGCCCGGCCCACTTCGGCATCGGTCGAATTCTCGACCACGCTGACGTGAAACTGGCGCGGCAGCAGCATGATCGCGCAAAACGACAGCAGCGTCATGGTCAGGAAATTGCCGATCGATGGCGTGTAGTTGATGGCCCGTACCGCTTCAGGCGTCTTCATCACGCGTTCGATCAACTCGACCGGTGAGAACATCCAGAATGTGACGAATGCGCCGGCGGCGAGAAAGGCCACCAGCTTGACGATGGATTCGGTGGCGACCGCCAGCATCAGGCCGTGCTGATGTTCCGTCGCGTCGGTCTGGCGGGTCCCGAACAGGACCGCGAATACCGCCATCGCCAGCGTGACCACCAGCGCCATATCGCCGACGATCGGCATCGAGGAGAAGGCCTGGTCTTCGCTGAGGATCGTTTCCAGCGACGACGCCACGGCCTTGAGCTGGAGCGCGATGTAGGGAACCGAGCCGATGATCGCGATCAGCGCGACGGTGGCGGCGACGGCCTGGCTCTTGCCGTAGCGTGCCGCGATGAAATCGGCGATCGAGGTGATGTTCTGCGATTTCGCGAGCTTGATCACGCGACGGAGCAGCGGCGTGCAGAACGCGATCATCAGGATCGGGCCGACATAGATCGCGAGAAAATCGACGCTGGTGCGGCTGGCGAACCCGACCGAGCCGAAGAACGTCCAGGACGTGCAATAGATCGCCAGCGACAGCGGATAGATCAGCGC
>DATHHQ010000277.1:0-5903 GCA_035490095.1 Bradyrhizobium sp. | reverse complement strand
GCGGCTCTCCTGGAACGCAAAACTCTCGTCGAACAGCACCACGTCGTCCCACTGCGAGCCCTGCGACTTGTGAACCGTGAGCACATAGCCGTAGTCGAACTCGTCATAGGGCTTGCGCTGCTCCCACGGTATCGTCTCGATCGCGCCGCCGAAGCAATCGCCGCGGACCGAGACCTTCGTCACCTTGTGGCCGAAATCCTCGTCGGGCGACAGCCGCATGGTGATGATCTTGGATTTCGACGCCGCGCGCGATTTCACCCGCCACAGCCCGCCATTGAACAGGCCCTTCTTGCGGTTGTTGCGCAGGCAGACCAGCTTGTCGCCGGCCACCGGCAGGGGATCCTCGATGTGCTGCTTTTGCCGCATCCGCATATTGTAGGCGCGGCGGGTATTGTTGCGTCCGACCAGCACCTGATCGGCGCTCATCACCCGGTCCGGGTCGAGTTCGCTACGCGATACCACTTCGCTTTCGCCGTAGCGGCCGATGTCAAGCTCGCGGCCTTCGCGCACGTCCATCGACATCCGCACGATCGGATCGTCCTGCGCCTGGCGATGCACTTCGGTCAGCATCGCATCGGGCTCGCAAGCGGTGAAGAAGCCGCCGCCCTGGATCGGCGGCAGTTGTGCAGGGTCCCCGAGCACCAGCAGCGGACATTCGAACGACATCAGGTCGCGGCCGAGTTCGGCGTCCACCATCGAGCATTCATCGATCACGATGAGCTTGGCTTTCGATGCGGGCGCGTCGTCCCAAAGCTCAAAACTCGGCTGCTCGACGCCGGACTCGCGCGCGCGGTAGATCAGCGAGTGGATCGTGGAGGCGTTGTCGCAGCCCTTGTTGCGCATCACCAGGGCGGCCTTGCCGGTGAAGGCGGCGAACTTCACCTCGCCATCGACGCCGTCGGCGATGTGCCGCGCCAGCGTGGTCTTGCCGGTGCCGGCGTAACCGAACAGCCGGAACACCGGCGGCGTGCCATTCTTGCCGGGTTTTGCCTTCATCCAGTCGGCAACGGCCTTCAGCGCGGAATCCTGATGCGGCGTGAAAGTGGGCATGGGTTCTCATGAAGGGGAAAATCGCGCAGCGTCATCTACCGCGACTCACTGCCTGCAAGCTAACCATTCGAGCGCTCAACACAAGCCGCCTTCCGCCACGCGGAATTGGTCCAAGACTAGACTCGGGCCGGGTGAGGAATACACTGCGCAAAACAACAAACCGGTCGCGGGAGAAACGTCATGAAATTCGGCATCTTTTATGAGCTGCAATTGCCGCGACCTTGGGAGGCCGGCGACGAGCTCAAGCTCTATCAGGATGCGCTGACGCAACTGGAGACCGCGGACCGCTGCGGCTACGACCATGCCTGGGTGGTCGAGCATCATTTTCTGGAAGAATATTCGCATTCGCCGTCGCCGGAATCGTTTCTCGCCGCCGCCAGCCAGCGCACCAGGAATATCCGGCTCGGCCACGGCATTTTTCAGCTCACCACCAATCATCCCGCACGCGTCGCCGAGCGTGTCGCGGTCCTCGATCTCCTCAGCAACGGACGCTGCGAATTCGGAATGGGCGAAAGCGCCTCGATCACCGAACTGACCCCGTTCGGCCGTGACATGGAGACCAAGAAGGAAGTATTCGAGGAAGCGGTCCGTGCCATCTTCCCGATGTTCAAGGAGGGCGGCAGCGAGCATCACGGCAAGTATTTCGATATCCCGCTGCGCAACGTGGTGCCGAAGCCGGTGCAGAAGCCGCATCCGCCATTGTGGATGGCGTGTTCGCAGCTTCCGACCATCGAGCGCGCGGGCCAAAACGGTTTCGGCGCGCTCGGCTTCCAGTTCGTCAGCGCCGATGCAGCGCACGCCTGGGTGCATGCCTACTACAATGCGATTACAAAACGGCTGAAGAAGCTGGCGGACTATGAGATCAATCCCAACATGGCGCTGGTGTCATTCTTCATGTGCGCCAAGACCGATGAGGAGGCGAGGGCGCGCGCCGACGGCGCCACCTTCTTCCAGTTCGCGCTGCGCTATTACGGCCAGGGACAGAACCGGGCGCGTCCGGCGCCGGGCACCGTCAACATGTGGGACGAATACAACAAGTGGAAGCGTGAAAACCCTGAGGCGCAGGAGGCCGCATTGCGCGGCGGCCTGATCGGATCGCCCGAAACCATCCGTAAAAAACTGCGGCGGTTCAGGAGTTCGCATATCGACCAGGTGATCCTGCTCAATCAGGCCGGCAAGAACAGCCACGAGCACATCTGCGACTCGCTCGAATTGTTCGCCAGGGAAGTGATGCCGGAATTCCGCGCCGATCCCGAGCACGACGCGTGGAAGGCCGGTGTGATGAGTGGCGCGATCCAGCTCGAGGAGATCGATACCGAAGCCTTCAAGGATCGCTACGGCAAATTGGCGGTCAACGTGGCGCCGCCAAAGCCGACCGTCGCGGCAGCGGGGTGATGGTTTCCGCTGCATTCACGATGCATTGAATAGCGCAATTTTCCGTTCTTCGATGAAGCCGTCGGTTCCGGGCACCCTTGCGATCAGCACGTAGTCCGCGCACTGTTCCCCCGATTCCTGGGTGGTGAATCGCCTGCGAACTTTCGCGCCATGAACAATATTGAAATACATTGCCGCGCTTTCGTCCTCTAGCTGGCGAAAGCAGGAAAGTTCTTCAAGCTCTTCTGCAAGATGACGCACGGTATAAAGCGGTATCATGTTTCGCCTTGCTCGATACGTGGCGTTGAAATGGTCTGTTGGCGCGAAATGATCTTCTAGTGAAAGATCCAGACGATCATGGCCAATACCGATACCTGGCAGATAACCAGCGCTGCCATTTTGATCGGATAGTTCGTGCCTCGTTGAATCATCTGCGACCTGGCGATGAAGTTCACAGCGCTGTGATACGTATTTTCTGCAAACCCAATGACACGCAATTATGGGCACGCCGGCGATATTTTGAATTCCAAATTTGAACGGATTGTTCGCACAACATTCTCCAAAGCCCACTAACTCGAGATAATATTTGAGTGGCGTGCACCGAGACGAAGGCGTTCGCCTTTTCCAATTCAAGGTGCCTGCGTTCTAACTCCATAAGGACTCCACTGCGCCGGTCCTTTCCGTTGGAATGATTTTTCACGGCGCACGCGAATTGCGCGACAACAATCTTATTTTCTGCGGGCCATTGGCGGGACCAGCCGATCGACACAGATTGAGGGTTGTTCGTTGTCCGGATTGAATCGGACGAGCGAGGTGTCTGCAATGACCACGCTTCAACGCACGGCCATCGTTGTAGGGGTCGGCTCCGCACAAGGGCTCGGCGCCGCGCTGGCTCGGCGGTTCGCCATTGCAGGTCATCGGGTCATCGTTTCCGGACGCACGCAGGCGAAAATTGCCGACGTCGTTCGCGCCATCGTCGATAGCGGCGGCAAAGCCGAGGCCTTCACCGCCGATGCCACGATCGAGTCCGACGTGGTGGCGCTATTCGATTTCGCCCAGGCCTCCGGCCACGTCGTCGACCTCGTGGTGTTCAACGCAGGCAGCAACGTTCGCCACGACTTCCGCACCATGCCGGCCGAACTCTTTGAGCGGACCTGGCGTGTAGCGACCTTCGGCGGATTTCTGGTGGGACGGGAATCAGCCCGGCGGCTGGCGCCGTCAGGCGAAGGCACCATCATTTTTACGGGCGCCACGGCGAGCCTGCGCGGAAAAGCGCCTTTCACTGCATTCGCATCCGCCAAGGCCGGCCTTCGCTCACTGGCGCAGTCGATGGCGCGCGAATTCGGCCCGCTGGGGATTCACGTGGCGCATGTCGTCATCGACGGTGGCATCGATGGCGACAAGCTGAATACCGCCGCACCGCAGCTCAGGATCGAACGCGGCGCCGATGGACTGCTGAACATCGATGCGATCGCGGAAGCCTACTGGCAGCTTCATCGCCAGCACCGATCCGCCTGGACGCACGAACTGGATCTGCGGCCATTCAAGGAACCTTTTTAGTAATCGTGGCAGCAGTTAACGAAACAGGAGAAAAACATGGGACTGCAAAACGAAAAGATCGCGGCATTGTCGTTCGTGACGGCCGATCTCAACTATCTGGCGCCTCCGCTCGACAGGCCGCGGACCTATACCTTTGAACCACCGTCCGGCGAGCCCAAGTCGAACATCGTACCCGAGCCGCACAGCGTGCCCATTCATGACATTCGCCCAATCGGCGATACCATATCGCTCGACCGTGAGGGGTTTGCCCTGGTCCGACAAACGAGTTCGGTCAAGGACTTCTACGACGAAGACGAAGTCAGAAGCGTCTACTACCCGGAGGCTGAGCGGCTGATCAAGCAAGCGACCGGCGCCGACCGGGTATTCGTCTTCGACCATACTGTCCGCAAACGCGTTCAAGGGGCGGCTGACGTTCGCGACGGCAGCCCGCGCCAGCCCGTCGCGCGCGTGCATGTCGACCACACCGAGAAGTCAGGTCCACAGCGCGTCCGCGATCTCATTCCGGACGAGGCCGAAGAACTGCTGAAGGGCAGGGTGCAGATCATCAATCTGTGGCGACCGATTCGAGGTCCATTGCTGGATTCGCCTTTGGCGGTCTGCGATGCCCGCACGGTAAAGCCTAATGAACTGGTGGCTTCCGATCTGGTCTATCCCCATCGCGTCGGAGAAACCTATTCAGTGAAATACAATCCCGATCATCGCTGGTTCTATGTGCCGAAGATGACGGCTGACGAAATCCTGCTGCTGAAATGCTTTGATTCCAAGGCCGACGGACGGGCCCGGTTTGCGCCGCATAGCGCCTTTGCTGATCCCACCACGCCTCCCGATGCGCCGCCGCGCGAGAGCATTGAATTAAGGACGCTGGTGTTTCACGCGAACTAAGCCTGCGAGAAGGGCCGGCGTCTGACGCCGGCCCTCGTTTTTTATTTGACTGCGAAATCTCGCGTCAGTTGGATCCCGCTGACGCGGCGGTAAAGCTGCGATCCACGGCCTTGCCGACATCGAGCGTCCTGGAAAGGATGCCATACCGGGTGGCACGGTCGGAGGCTTCCTGGACCTCCTTGACAATGCTTTCGTCGATGACAATCGGGCTGGTCCGCTGCGCCGTGTAGGCGCTCAGCAACACGTCTGCGGGCAGCTTGGTCAAATCAGCGGTGTTTCTGGCATATTCGGGCAAGTGATCCAGCGACCATAGCCGCGCTTTGTTCAATCGTTGCACCAGGTCCTGCACGGCGGCCCGCTTGGTGGCGATCGCCTGGTCGGAGGCAACCAGGAACGTGATGGTGGGTGTGAGACCTTCGCCGTCGGCAATAACCCGCGCGTTGTCCTTGAGCGTTGCATAGGACACGTAGGGCTCCCAGACGGCCCATCCGTCGATTGATCCAGCTACCAGTGCTATCTTGGCATCGACAGGACCAAGCGGTGCGAATGTGGCGTCGTCGATCTTATGTCCCGCCTTCTCCAGCGTGGCGTCGATCAGGAATTGACCCCAGCCGCCGCGCGTTCCGGCCAGTCGCTTGCCCTTCAGATCGGCGGCCGACTTGATCGGCGAGTCCTGGCGAACCAGAATGGCCTGCGTTTTGGCATCGGCGCGGGTGCCTCCGATGGCCTTGATCGGCGCACCGGCGGCATACACGGTCAGGAAAGCCAATTCGCCGGTGTAACCGACGTCGAGCGCGCCAGCATTGAGCGCTTCAAGAATCGGCGCCGCGGCTGGAAATTCCGACCATTCGATTTTGTAAGGAAGATCCTTCGTCAGTCCCGCAATCTCGAGCAGGGAGCGATTGCCACCCTTCTGATCGCCAACACGAAGCGTCACGGCGTCAGCGGCCAGCGCCGATGCGGTGATCGCGAATCCCAGTGCCGCCCCGAACAACGTCGCACCGACACGACGGAGGCGTGCGCGTATTTCGGATTCG
>DATHHQ010000276.1:0-4210 GCA_035490095.1 Bradyrhizobium sp. | reverse complement strand
GCCGAACCAGCGCCGGAACGCGTTGACGAAGCGATTCATCTGGATGGCGAAATCGTAGGCCTTGTCGCCGAGATGGGCGAGCCAGCGCGCGTTCTGCACCACGAGATCGAAGATATCGCCGTGAATCACCAGATAGCGCCGTCCGTCGACCCCCTCATGGATGGTGTTTTCCACGACGTCGATGCCGCCGAAATGGGTGCCGTAATAGTTCCTCAGGAACTCGTCGTGATTGCCCGGCACGTAGACGACCTTGGCGCCCTTGCGCGCCTTGCGCAGCATTTTCTGCACGAAGTCGTTGTGCGATTGCGGCCAGTACCAGCTTGATTGCAGCGCCCAGCCGTCGACGATATCGCCGACGAGATAGATGGTATCGGCATCATGGGTACGCAGGAAGTCCAGCAATCGTTCGGCTTGCGAGCCGCGTGCACCGAGGTGGACGTCGGAGATAAACAAAGTGCGAAAGCGTCGTTCGGGACACTCTTCACTCATAGCGTAATTCCCATGCGCAAGCAGGTAACCGAGTCCCGTGACAGCGTGATGACAGTTCACGCCGCCGACGGAACCACTCGTTCGAAACAGACCAGGGTATAGATCCCGAACGGCGCGACTTTGCGCCGCTCGACGAGAATGGCGTCGTTGCTGGTCTGGGCCCACGCCTGCAGCCGCGCAAACGGAAATTCCGGCCGCAGGCCGAGCGCCCGGGTGCGCTGCGCGGCCCATCGCTCGACCGCCGCGGCGACGCCCTTTTCCGAATAGAGATGGTTAACGAGGATGATCCGCCCGCCCGGCTTCACGACGCGGTGGCATTCGGAAAGCACCTGCTCGGGATTGGCCACCAGCGTGATGACGAACTGCGCCACCACGCAATCGAATGTCGCGTCGGCAAATGCCATCCGATGCGCATCCATCAGTTGAACGTCCTTGACGAAAGGATAGCGCCCGCTCGCCATTTTCTCGCGCGCCTTCGCCAGCATCGGCGCGGAAAGATCGATGCCGGTGATCTCGGTGCTGAAGTCGTAATCGTCGAATGACAGACCGGTGCCGACACCGACCTCGAGAATCTTGCCGCCGATCGCGCGCGCCGCCGCTGCGGCCGCGCGGCGGCCCTTCACCATGACCGGCCCGCACACCGCGTCATAGATCGGCGCCCACCGCGCATAGGCGGTTTCAACGGTGCTGCGATCGAGATCGGAACTTTTCATGCGCCGTCCAGCAACAGGCAAACGCGAATCAATCGTCCGTATCGTTGAAGGCAAATATCAGGACCGTACGACAACTGAGCGACAGGCATCTCAACACGCGTTCGCGACCTCGCCGCGCAATGCGCCCGAGGCGTTGATGAATCTTCCGCCCAAAGAGGGCGTGGGGAACGCCGGATGCCCTTGGCACCCGCGGCCTCGTGTGCACTTGGTATTGGTAGAACGCACACGAGTAACAACGAGTACCCCGGAATCACCCGACGTTCCCGCACGCAATGGTTTTAACGGTTTCCTTCGAGCTCTCCCCGGAGTATCGGGCTTTCTTGCCTCCGTCGCCTCACGGAAACTGGCACTCTGGCCCGGTTGGGCTTTCGCACCTCCGTTGAGACTTGACGCCAACCATTGAGGCGTCAGGACCACACGACTTCGCCGTACGCTTCAGCATCGTACGTCCTGCGCGCCGCTGTCCGCTCACGGAAAACCGCCCTGCGAACACACTTCACGCCCGACACCGCCGCGTCCACCGCATCCCATCCCAACGTTCGGTGACGATGGCCAACGCCCCTTCCTCGGGGACAGGATGGCGGGAGTCCTAGCGATGATTTGCCCGACGGCGAAAGCGAAATTTTGCCCGTCGGGTTGTTTTGTCGCAGCCGCAGCTGCAGAACGGGTAAGGGCACGAAGCGCCTGCAGGATGGGTTGAACCCTTCGAAACAGTGCGGGTTGGTGAGCTCGTGAACTCATAAACGAGGCGCGTTAGTACGTAGGATGGGTTGAGCCTGCGAAACCCATCATCTCCTTAAGATGCAATTGATGGGTATCGCTTCGCTCCACCCATCTACGCGCTAACGACGGGTGAGGCCAGCCCTTCAGGCAAACAGGAAATCGTGTTGGGTGAGTGCGACTTGGCTATGCACAACGACGTCGTTGCCTGAACTGAACGTGATCGTGCTTTCGTGGGTTGTTGGATCAAAGGCAGAGATGCTGAACTGACTGAGATCATGGATACCCAGAGCCGAGAGATCAATATGGTCGGTTCCCCAATTTGATCCCGCGATGCTGGCTACGCCTTGACCAAAGTCTTCGATCACGTCGTGTCCGCTATTGAAATTGAAAACAAATCTGTCATTGCCGCCCCGAGCGTTGCCGAGCATGACTTGCGCATCGCCCCACATGTCGTCGTTTCCAGTACCGCTGATCAGCGTGTCACAGCCGCCGCGAGCATTGTCGGACATTGTCTGAGCATCACCAACGAGGACGCTAACGAACGGAGAGCCGCTGCCATCGGTGCCCTTAAGCGTGTCATTGCCCCCGTGCGCCTTGTCCGACATCGTCAGTGCGTCGCCATAAGCCAAGCATTTTCCGAACTGGCCGCTGCTCAAAAATGTGTCATCACCGCCGACTGAATGCCCCCCCATATTTCCGCCGGCGTCGCCAAAGAAGTTAGAATTGCCGGCAACATTATTGGTGCCGTCCAGCGTGTCGTTGCCGCCATGAG
This sequence comes from Bradyrhizobium sp., assembly GCA_035490095.1. Taxonomy (GTDB): domain Bacteria; phylum Pseudomonadota; class Alphaproteobacteria; order Rhizobiales; family Xanthobacteraceae; genus Bradyrhizobium. The sequence continues at coordinate 1,513 of DATHHQ010000276.1, read as the reverse complement.
CAAAATCCAGCATATCGCCGCCAGCGTCGCCGAAGAAGGTGTTGTGGTCGTCATGGCCAACATTTGTACAACTCAAAAGGTCGTCGCCACCCATAGCGTGGCCAGACATGTTGCCACCGGCATCACCGTAAAAGTGGTTGTTGTTTTCACTGTCAGTCGCCGTCAATACGTCATTACCGCCGTGCACGTGGCCGGACATGCTGCCACCGGCGTCACCGTAAAAATAAAAAGTATTCTGAACGCCGCCCGCCGTTAAGACGTCATCGCCGCCGTGTGCGAAGTTGGACATGTTGCCGCCGGCGTCACCATTGAACGTGAAGTTCGAACCAACCGCACTTGCCGCGAAGGCGTCGTTTCCGCCGTTTGCGTGATCGGACATGTTGCCGCCAGCGTCGCCGTAAAAGGCATTACTTCCCAGCTGAAAACGCGTTGTGGCCAGGAAGGTATCGTTGCCACCCTGCGCCCGATCGGACATATTTCCGTAGGCGTCGCCATATGCGGTAAATGAATTGGTGTATGGAAACACATCGCCGCCGCGGGTGAAGCTATCGATACCGCCGACAGAGTGACCAGACATGTTACCGCCGGCGTCGCCGATGAAAGTATCGGTCGAGCCCGCACCGCCTGTGAAGCTGTCATCGCCGCCGACAGCGTGATCAGAGATGTTTCCGCCAGCATCGCCAAAGAAAAAGTTGGTCGAGTTCGTGCTGCCGGTGAAGATGTCATCGCCGCCGACAGCGTGATCAAACATGTTTCCGCCGGCATCGCCGTAAAAATGGTTATTTGAAAAGAGGCTCAATGCCGTGAGAGTGTCGTTGCCGCCAACCGCATGACCGAACAAATTTAGGCCGGCATCGCCAAATATCGTATTCGTTGGGTCTGAACCTATCAGGGGCTGGTCCCCGCCGTGCAGTTTTCCACCTAAAGAACCAGTCGTATCGCCATATAGGACTGCCATGGGATATCCTCCGTCTACCCCGCCAACGCCATTGGTACGGGGGCGCCAAAAATTGAAATTGTGACAACGTGCGATGGAAGCCGGCAAAAGAAATGTTTAAGCCGCGCGTTCATGAACGCCCCCGTTTCAGCCGTAGGGTCTCGCCACGTATTAATTTATGTTACACCTCCAGCGATCGAGCGCAATTGATTTACATGTTTAGTGCGCTGCTTTGGCCGGATGGCAGCTAGAGCGGGATGACTTTTCTTCGAATCGTCATCCCGCTCTATCTTTTTGTTTGAGCATGATCTTTTCGGAAAACCGGCTCCCACTCTTCCGGATCATGCTCTAGGTGCGCAGGGGGTCCCGCGTTCGCGCTGGTCGGGCTGCCAAAAATCCTAGTCCCGGTCGCGCTGCGACCTCAGCTGTGGACTATCTGAATGCCGCTTCGTGAAAGCACTGCAGCGTAGTGGTGTTGATGTTCGGGTTACGCCCGATATTCGCCCTAAACTTTCTTTTTGGGCGACGGCGAGCGCATTCTAAACTGACCTGAGAGTTGATTTTCAATGGTGTTCG
>DATHHQ010000275.1:0-2383 GCA_035490095.1 Bradyrhizobium sp. | reverse complement strand
ATCCATCCTTGCGTGGTCGAAAGCCTGATCGACCCCGCCAAATTCCCCAATGCGTTCCGTATGGCGCCTTCGAACAGTCAATGGGACGACGCGGTCCGCAATTATTGCCTCAATATCCTCAAGGTGAAAAAGGTGGCCGTGATCGGCGACACCACGGGCTATGGCGTGACCGCGGTCGGCGCATCGGTGACGGCGTTCAAGAAGGACGGCGCCGATGTGGTCTATCAGGCCAATATCGATTCGACCCAGCCCGACATGACGCCGGACATGCTGCGCGCCAAGAACGCCGGCGCCGAGGTGATCGTGGTCTGGAGCGTCTCCACCGGCATGGAAGCGCGAATGTTCAACACCCGCGCCGCGATGAACTGGGACGTTTCGTTCGTCGGTCATCCGTCGATGGCCTCGGGCGAACTCGCAGGCCTTGTCGAGAAGCCCGCCAACTGGAAAAAGGTGTATGCCATCGGCTACAAGAGCTGCAGCTACGATGCCGCCGGCAAGCTGCCGGCCAAGAGCCAGGATCTGGTCGATCGCCTCGTCAAAGCCAACGTGGTGCTTAACGATACGCTGCTGTGGTGGGTCGCGGGCGGCATCGATGCGATCGAGCTGATCGCCAAGGGTGTTGCGGAGAGCGGTTCGACCGACAGCGACGGCATCATCAAATACTGGAACACGCTGTCAAAATATCCGGGCTATTTCGGCAACTACACGTTCACGCCGACCCAGCACAATGGCTATCCGACCGAGGAGATCGTGATGTCGGAGGCCTCCACCGCCAAGAACGGCACTTTCGCGCTGGCGCCGGGCTACACCTAGCGGTAGCGCGGAGAGCGCGGCAGATGCTCGCCTCGATACTCGCATCCGGATTGGCGGCGGGCGCGATCTACGCGCTCGTCGGCGTCACCTACAATACCATGTTCTCGACCTCGCGGGTGATGAGCTTCACCGCCGGCCAGCTCGCCATGCTCGGTGGCGTGTTCGGTTCGATGTTCACGCTAAAGATGGGCATGCCGATCTTGGTCGGCTTCCTGCTGACGCTGCTCGGATGCGCGATCATTGGGATCATCACCGAGTTCGTCGCGGTGCGGCCGGTGCTGAAAAGTCTCGACCAGCATCTCTACGTGCTCTCCACGCTGGCGCTGGCGCTGATGATCCAGCAGGTGGCGGCGATCAAATGGGGTACCGAACCGCAGCCGTTTCCGCGGCTGGTCGGGTGGGGCAGTGGGGTGTTTGACGAAAAGTTCTGGCTGCCGGTGGTGGCCTGCGCGATCACCATCATCGGCCTCGAATATCTCTATCGCCGCACGCTGGTGGGCCGCGCGTTCATGGCGATCGCGGAGGACAATTTCGCCGCGCGCGCACTTGGCCTGCCCGAGCGCGATCTGCGCGTCGCCAGCTACGCGCTCGCCGGGGTCATCGGCGCTGTTGCCGGATTTTCCGGCGGCGAGTTGCTGCTGGCCTTCTTTGCCAATGGCGCGCTGCTGAATTTCTATGGCTTCGTGCCGGTGGCGCTCGGCGGCCTCGGCAACAATCGCGGCGCCATCATCGGCGGCATCGCGCTCGGCCTGTTTCAACAGGCCGCGAATTTCCTGGTCGGCGGCATCTTCTCTTCGGTGGCGGTGTTCACGCTGTTCATCGTGGTTCTGCTGGCGGCGCCGCAAGGCCTGTTCGGCGCGGCCACGGCACGGAGGGTGTGATGACCGCCGTCACCACGACGCCCCTTACACGCAGTGAGACCCGCGCCTTTCGCGCCATGCTGCCGCAGCTCGCGCCGTTTCTGGGTATCCTCGCCGTCGCGATGATCCTGCCGTTCGCCAGCAATGACTACTGGGCGCTGATCGGCACCCGGGCGGCGATCTACTGGGTGCTGGTCTCCGGCCTAAACCTTGTCGTCGGCTTCGCCGGGCATCTCGCCATCGGCTATGTCGCGCTGCTGACGCTCGGCGCCTACACCACCAGCGTGCTGGTGGCCGGCAATGTCATGCCGCCGGTGCCGGTGTTCGCGGCATTGCCGATCGCCGCTTTCGTCGGCGCCGTGTTCGGTGTGATCGTCGGCCTGCCGGCCCTGCGGTTGCGCACGTTCTATTTCGCGATGTCGACACTCGGCTTCGCCACCATCGTCACCCAGATTGCGCTGGCCTGGCAGAGCGTCACCGGCGGCGGCATCGGTATTGTCGGTCCGGAATTTCCGGCGCCGTTCAATACCGCGTGGGGCTACTACTATCTCTGCATTGCGTTCGCCGCCTTCTGCACCTGGATGAGCGCCAACGTCGCTCACAGCCGGTTCGGCCGCGCCTTGATCGCGGTCCGCGACGCCGAAGTCGCGGCGGAAGCCACCGGCATTTCCAAGCCGCGCATGCTGATCGCGATCTTTCTGTTTGCCGGC
>DATHHQ010000274.1:0-3328 GCA_035490095.1 Bradyrhizobium sp. | reverse complement strand
CGGAGGATGGATGACCCTGGCGCGGCTGTTGCGCTGCCAGCCCTGGGGCACTTCCGGAATCGATAACGTGCCGCTGACGAAACCGCCGGGCGCGCGATGGTATCTGCCGTGGCGGTTCGGACGATGGCGCGGGGTCAACGCGCCGTAGAGTTTGGTTGCGCCAAGCCACCACGGTCACTTCACGCGAACATGCTTTACTTTAGAGCATGATCTTTTCGGAAAACCGGTACCCACTTTTCCGGATCATGCTTTAGCTCAGCGCGAAAACCAGAAGAAACCAGGGGGCGGCTCGAAATAGGTCGGCGGACGCGGCTTGCGAGGACGCGGTGGTTTGGGCTGCGGCGGTTCGGCCGATGGTGGCGATGACGTCGTGTCGGCGCTCTCTGAACCGTCCGAAGGCAGCTTGACCGACAATAGCAGGTTCGATTCAAACGATCGCCACCGATAGCCGATTCCGAAATCCATCGGCTGGGCCCGCCGGAACAGCTCGGCATATTTCGGCTGATATGTTCCGGGGAATTTGTCGATCGGGCCGGCGTAGCGGCCGAACGGAAAGAACCGCCATTTCTTCGGATCGTAACTGACAAGCGGAATGCCGGAATCGTCCTGGATAATCGCGGCGTTGTTGGCGAGCAGAAAATCGCGCACGGTAGTGAAATGGCCGGTATGCAGCAGGTAGGACGCGCTCTTGATCAGGCTATCGGCGGGCGCCAGAGTTTGGCAGAACTGCAGGAAGCCGCTGCTCTTCACGCCCCTGTTGGAAAGATCGGTTGCGAAATAATACAGCGTCTTTTCCTGACCATCGTCGCTTGCGAACACAATCCGCACTCCCCGCGTTACGTTGGTGCCGGCATTTTCGTTGGCGAAGTATGTGGCCCCCTTGTCGTCCAGCGCGATCAGGCTGACGTCGCGGATGGTCTTTCCCGAGCGCGCCAGAAAGACATACAGCAGCGGCAAGGTGCCGCTGATCGGTCCGGCCTGCAGGTCGGTCTTCATCTCCTTGGTAATGAAAAAGCTGAAACTCAGGATCGAACCGAGCGATTGCTCGATGTCGTAGAGGTTGGACCCGATGCTGCCGCGCGGCACTTTCGTTAGATCCGGCACCTTCCCGACCGGCTCCAGCGCGCTCAGCACATAGGTCACGGCCTTCGGGTAAAACGCGTCCGCATAGAGGAAGTCGGGGCCGCTGAACATGTAGAACATGGTCAGCCGCGGCGCGGCCAGATTGGCGTCCGTCCAGGTTCGGATTTTCGAAAGCTGGCGCTGCTCAAGCTGCCCGAACGCGCTATCGAAGAATTTTGCGTGCCGCTGCCACGCAGGCTCATTCGTCAACGGCGTCAGCGGAGAATCCGCCGATGGCGGCATCCCCGCCAGGAAACGCGCGGTATCGTCTGCGGTCACGGTGTCCGCCGCGCGCGCGAGCGCCGTGGCTGCGAACAACATGGCCGCAGCGACGGCCGCCATTTTCATGGGCTGAAGCATCGTTATTCGGGGCTTGCCGGCGCGATCGCTGAACCCGGATCGGCCCGCTTGCGGAAGATGGCGTAGATCAAAAGGCCTGAGATCATCATCAAAGTGCCCAGCAATGACTGCAGCGGCCGTTCCGTCAACAGATAGTACATCATGAAGACCGTCACGAGCAGGAAAACCGCAGGCGTTACGGGGTATCCCCAGGCGCGATAGGGCCGCGGCAGCTCGGGTTGGGTGATGCGCAGCTTGATGACCCCGAGCACGGTAAAGAATGAGCAGAACAACAGCGCGAACTGAATGAAATCGAGCACGGCCTCGAAACTGCGGGTGAACAGCAACAGGTTCGCGACCGCGAGCTGGAACAGGATAGCATAGACCGGCGCGCCAGAGCTCGATTTGCGGGCGAATACCCGCAGCGCCGGCATGTCCTCCCCCATGGTCATCATGACGCGCGGGCCGATCCACATCATCGCGCTGATGGAAGACACAAGCCCGATACAAATCATCGCACCGACGACGCGGCCGCCGATTTCACCGAAAATGTGGCTGCCGGCGATCCGCGCGACATCAAGCTGCCCGGACAGTTTGTCGATCGGCGTGGTATGCAGGAACACCGCGTTCAGCGCGACATAGAGCACAAGGACAATCAGCGTCCCCGCCAGCAGCGCACGCGGCAGGTTTTGCTGCGGCGTGCGCATCTCGCCGATGATGTAGGTCGCGGCGTTCCACCCCGAAAACGAATACATCACGAACACCAGCCCGATGGCGAAAGGCGCGCTGGCGATGTGGGCGAAGTCCGAAACCGACGGCGCGAACGAGACCGGTTGCGGCGTGCCGATGACAAATCCCGCAATCAGGAACGCGACGATCAGCACGACTTTCAAAATGGTCGAGATCAATTGAAAGGTGCCGGAGTGCCTGATGCCGCCAAGCTGAACAAGCGACACCAGCCAGACCACACCGATTGCAAGCATAAGCGGCGGCGCGCCCGGCAGTACCGCTTTGCCGTATTCCCCGAAAGCCATCGCCGCCAGCGCCACCGGTGCGGCGAAGCCGACCGTCGCCGACACCCAGCCCGCCAGAAATCCGAAAGCTGGATGAAAGGCGCGGGTCAGGAAATTGTATTCGCCGCTCGAGCGCGGAAACATCGCGCCGAGTTCACTGTAGGAAAACACGCCGCAGAGCGCGACAACGCCGCCGACCGTCCATAACAGCAGAATGGAAAAGCCCGAGGGGATGTCCTTGACCTGAAAGCCCAGGCTGGTGAAGACCCCGACGCCAACCATGTCGGCCACGACGATGGCGGTCGCCACCATGACGGAGACCGTGGTCCCGGCGCCGGAGAGCCGGCCGGGCCACGCCGCGCTTTCCGCTCCTGATGCCGCCATGCCGGTCCACGCTTTGGGTCACGCCTGCGATCTTTTCATCGTGCAGGCTGGGCAGTGGCAATTCAAGCAATGCTAACAACGCTCTAAATGTGGGCATGAATATGGTAGTTTTGTACCATTGAAGGCAGACATTGCGAAAGCAAAGTGGCCGGCCCACAATCGCGACACGATTTGGTGCTCCGTTTCGCGTCCTGGAAGTGGGGAGTTTTTCCGGGTGCTTAACGTTCCCTCAACGTTGGCAGGCTGACATACGCCGATCGCCTTTGGCGATATTGGGGCAAGGGGTGGATGGTCGGAGCGAATCCGAAATTCCAGACGTCTGATCATGTGGGCCAGGTGACGTCACCGGGCGCGACCCGGCATGCGTGGACACTGGTTGCGCAACATGGCGCCGGTTCTTATCGATGGCGCTGGATCGCGCTTCTGTCCGCGCTGGTCCCGCTGTCGCTCGTGCTCGTGCAATCCGGCAA
>DATHHQ010000273.1:0-5742 GCA_035490095.1 Bradyrhizobium sp. | reverse complement strand
ATCGCCAACACGAAGCGTCACGGCGTCAGCGGCCAGCGCCGATGCGGTGATCGCGAATCCCAGTGCCGCCCCGAACAACGTCGCACCGACACGACGGAGGCGTGCGCGTATTTCGGATTCGGGCTTGATTGTAGTCATGCTTGTTACTCTCTGGTTTGAGTTGCTGCTTTATTTGAATCGATCAACGATGCACAAAGCCTACGGGCAACCGGATGGCAGTCAATGAAATGGCTAACTGAATATTTCAGCACGCGAGTAATGATCGTCTCGCTATTCAGGATGCGATGGAGGTTGTCTGCTGCCCAGCGCGAATGAGCTCGACGCGATCGGTATCGAGTCGAAGTTGACGTGATGCATATTTGTTGGCCGGGCAAAAACCGTTTCACCGCGCAACGATGGGAACGTGGAGATAATCTCTCCGTTCGCTTTCACATTCAAAATTCCATTTCATTGACGATTGCGATACTGCCGCGCATCATTTGCTTATGATTTTAGCGAAGCGAGATCTGAAATCCGCCGAGACTGAATCGAATACACTGATCCCCAATGTGGAACGTAGCGGGCCGCAGCGTCATCGCGTTGCGCCGACGGCAGCACTATGCCGCACGAAAGCAGGAGAAACAGATGTCGAGAGATGCGAAACAGGGCAAAGCGTTGCTGGACCGCCGGGCTCTATTGCGCGCCGGAGCAGCGGCAGCGTTTGCGGCACCGATGGGCGTTTTCGGTGCGCAGGCCCTTCCGTTCCGCGCGGCGACGCCGAACATCGATTTCTCGGAATTTCCGATCTGCAAGACCGCTTCCGAAGCCGCGCCGCTCACCGGTGCGCCACGAAAACTGAAATTATCCTGGAATGCCGGCGCCGTCTGCCTCGCGCCGCTCCCGGTCGCCATCGATCATGGGTTCTTCCAGAAGCAGAATCTCGACGTCGAGTTGGTCAATTACAGCGGCTCGACCGACCAGTTGCTGGAAGCCATTGCGACCGGCAAAACCGATGCAGGTCTCGGCATGGCGTTGCGCTGGCTGAAGCCGCTTGAGCAGGGCTTTGATGTCAAGATCGCCGCCGGCACCCATGGCGGCTGCATGCGGGTTCTGTCGCGCACCAATTCGGGCGTCGATAAACTTGCCGACCTCAAGGGCAAAATCGTCGCGGTCGGCGATCTCGGAGGACCGGACAAGAATTTCTTCTCGATCCAGCTCGCCAGGCAGGGCATCGATCCCAACAAGGACGTCGATTGGCGGGCCTATCCGGGCAATCTGCTTCAGCTCGCCGTCGAGAAGGGCGAAGTCCAGGCGTTCCTCGCCTCAGATCCGATCGCGTATCTCTGGCTGAAGGACAGCGCCTACAAGGAGGTCGCCTCCAATCTGGACGGCGAATACAAGGACAAGACCTGCTGCATCGTCGGTTTGCGCGGCAGCCTTGTCCGAGAGGAGCCACAGGTTGCGCGTGCGATCACGCAAGCGCTGCTCGACGCCGCGATACTCACGTCGCAGAACCCGGACAAGGCCGCGGCGTCGTTCCAGCCCTACGCGCCCAAGACCGCGAGCCTGCAAGATCTGCAGGCGATGGTTCGCTACCATACTCATCATCATCACCCGGTGGGGGCCGTGCTCAAGCAGGAACTCAAGGCCTATGCGGACGATCTGAAGCTCGTCTCCGTCTTCAAGCCGAGCACCGACACAGCGAAATTTGCGGAGCGGATTTATGTCGACGTATTCGGCGTCTAAAACGGTCGCGTTGCCGCAATCGGTGGAGGAGGGCGCGGCATTTGCAGGCCGTCCGCTGTCGCTGCCCACGTCGTTGCTCGCCAGCGGAACCAGCGTGTTCGCGGGCCTGGCGTGGGTCGGCTTCGGGCTCTCATGCCTGTTGTGGGAAGATTTGGGCGATTGGTCGCGTACCCACGCGCTGGCTATCGCTGCGTTTATCATCGCCGGCGGCATCATTGCCGCGACCGCGAGCGGCAAATGGCTCGGTCGCTTTGGAGCGGGACTGCAGGCGCGTACGCCATGGTTGCTGGCGCTCGGGTTGTTGCTGGCCCTCTGGGAGGTCGCGACCGCAAAATTCGCGTGGCTGCCGCTGCCGTTCTTTCCGCCACCACAGGCGATCATCGAAGTATATGCCGACGATCTGCCAAAACTGCTGGATAGTGTTTTTGCGTCCGTCAAACTTCAACTCGGCGGTTACGCGATCGGGGCGGCGGCCGGTTTCCTGACCGGCGTATCGATTGGATGGTCGCGCAGCGTCGGTTACTGGGTGCATCCGGTATTGCGATTCATCGGACCGCTTCCGGCAACGGCATGGCTTCCGTTTGCGTTCTTCACCTTTCCGTCGAGCTGGAGCGCGAGCACGTTCCTGATTGCGCTTGCGACGGGATTTCCGGTCACGGTGCTGACCTGGTCCGGCGTGGCGAGCGTCAGCAATGCCTATTACGATGTGGCGCGAACCCTTGGCGCGAAGCCGTCTTTCCTGGTGCTGAAGGTCGCTATCCCTGCGGCGCTGCCGCACGTCTTCGTTGGCCTGTTCATGGGCCTCGGATCGTCGTTCGCCGTACTGGTGGTCGCCGAAATGATCGGCGTCAAGGCAGGTCTTGGCTGGTATCTGCAGTGGGCCCAGGGCTGGGCGGCCTATTCGAACATGTATGCCGCGCTGATCGTGATGTCGCTGCTGTGCTCGGGCGCGATCACGCTGCTGTTCAGGACGCGCGACCGGCTGCTGGTCTGGCAGAAAGGCGTCGTGAAATGGTAGCGCTCGCGATTGCTGAGCGCGCTCCGCCGGCCACGGTTGGAGCGTCGCTGGATGTCGAGGCCGTCAGGCATGCGTTCGACATCGATGGTGCCATCCTTCCCGTGCTGAATGACATCAGCTTTGGCGTGAAACCGGGTGAATTCGTCGCGTTGCTGGGTCCGTCCGGATGCGGGAAATCGACCTTGCTGCGCCTGATCGCGGGGCTTGAACCGCTGCGGTCGGGTAGCTTGCGCGAAGACGGCGATCTGATCACGGGGCCATTTCCTTCGCGGGTCGTGGTGTTTCAGGACCCGACATTGTTTCCGTGGCGTACGGTGTGGGACAACGTTGCGCTTGGGCTCGAAGCCCAGGGAATCCTGAAGAGCCAGCGACACCGCGTGGATGCGGCTATCGACCTCGTCGGGCTCTCGACATTTCGCAATGCCTATCCGCACCAGCTTTCCGGTGGCATGGCGCAGCGGGTCGCGCTGGCGCGGGCGCTGGTCAACGATCCCAGGATGCTCATTCTCGACGAACCCCTCGGCAAGCTCGACTCGCTGACGCGCATCACCATGCAGGCGGAAATCGCCTCGCTTTGGCAACGCAGCGGATTCACCACGCTGTTGGTAACCCACGATGTGGAGGAGGCGGTGTTTCTCGCCAACCGCGTGATCGTGTTCAGCGACCGTCCCGCGCGCATCAAGGCCGACATCGCGGTCGATCGTCCCTATCCCCGGCACCGGGGCGATCCCATATTGGCGGAACTGCGCCGGAATATTCTGGGGCTGCTTGGATTGGACGCCACATGGTGAGCGCGCAGGGCAATTCCATTCGCAAAGAAATTCCCGCGAACACTACTCCGAACATCTTCGACCGTGCAGACCTGCTTGCGTCCGAATTTGCCGCGAGGGCCGCGCTGCATGATCGTGAGGCGAGCTTTCCGTTCGAGAATTTCAACCGACTGTCCGAGGCGGGATTACTGGCGCTGACCGTGCCGACGGCGCTCGGTGGCTCGGGCGCCGGCGCGCTCGATGCGGCGCGCATCATCAACATCCTGGGAAAGGCAGACCCGTCGACGGCGTTGGTGCTGTCGATGCATTATATTCAGCATCTGGTAATGGCCAGGAGCACGCGCTGGCCAGGCCGTCTGGCACGCAAGCTGGCCCGCGAGACCGTCGAAGGCGTGGCGCTGATCAACGCCCTGCGTGTCGAGCCTGATCTCGGTTCGCCGTCCCGCGGCGGTCTGCCGGCGACGATCGTGCGGAAGACCGAGACGGGATGGCGGCTCTCCGGGCGAAAGATCTATTCGACGGGAGCGCCGATCCTGAAATGGTATGCGGTATGGGCGCGAACCGACGAGCCGACTGCGCGCGTCGGCCTGTTTCTCGTTCCGGCGGGATTACCGGGGACGCGTATCGTCGAGACCTGGGACCATCTCGGGCTGCGCGCCAGCGGCAGCCATGACATTTTATTCGACGACGTCTTGTTCCCGCTCGACCACGAAATCGATGTTCGCAAACCCGACGAATGGCTGACACCCGATTTCACCCAGGCGACGGTCCATACGATTTTCGTGGCCGCGATTTATGACGGCGTCGCCCGTGCCGCGCGCGACTGGCTGATCGAATTTGTGAAAACCCGGGTGCCGTCCAACCTCGGCGCACCGCTTGCCACGCTGCCACGCGCGCAGGAGATCGTCGGCGGCATCGAGGCGCGTCTGGCCGTCAACGCCCGCCTGATCGAAAGCTTCGCCGGAGACTACGATGACGGCGTTCTGCTGAGCGCGTCCGAATCCAACATCGTCAAGCTCACGGTCACCAATAACGCGGTCGCGGTTGTCGAGGATGCGCTATCGCTTAGCAGCAATCACGGTCTGACGCGTGTCAATCCGCTCGAAAGGTACTATCGTGATGTGCTGTGCGGGCGCGTTCATACGCCTCAGGACGACGCTACACGTGTCAACGCCGGGCGCCTGGCGCTGGGCATTTGAAATAATCTGGAGGAACTGCCAATGTCAGTGGAATTCATCGGATTCATCACCAACAATAATTCATCCGAAACCATCGTGCGGACCGGTCCGGTTCTCGACGTGTCCTACATTGAGACGGTGGCAAAGGCGCATGAGCTTGCCGGTTTCGACCGGGCACTGTTGGCGTTTCATTCGACGATCCCGGACGCGCTGCAGGTCGGCCAACACGTGCTCAGCGTCACCAGGAAGCTCAAGGTCATGATCGCGCAGCGGCCGGGCTTTACCGCGCCGACGCTGCTTGCGCGCCAGCTCGCAACCATCGACCAGCTTTCGGGCGGCCGCGTCTCGCTGCACGTCATCACCGGGGGCAACGCCACGGAGCTGCGCCAGGACGGCAACACGCTCGATGACAAGGACGAGCGTTACGCACGCACCTCAGAGTTCCTCGATATCGTCCGCGCCGAATGGACCAGTGAAAAGCCGTTCGACTACAACGGCAAATACTACAAGGTCGAGAAGGGCTTTTCCCAGATCAAGCCCTATCAATCCGGAGGTATCCATACCTTCGTCGGCGGCGGATCCGATGCCGCGATCGATGTCGCGGCCAAGCATGCCGACACCTTCGCGCTCTGGGGCGAATCCTATGCGCAGGTGCGCGATGTGACTTCGCGGGTTCGGACTGCGGCTGCGAAATACGGCCGGCCGGCGCCGCGCTTCAGCCTGTCGGTTCGCCCCATTCTGGCCGACACCGAGGAAAGGGCATGGGCGAAGGCCGACGAGATTCTGGCGCGCGCCACCGCGCTGCAGGACAAGACCGGCTACCGCAAACCCGCGGATGGCCACGCCACCGCCGGCGCCAGGCGGCTGTTGGCGCTGGCCGAGCAGGGCACGCGGATCGACAAGCGGCTGTGGACCGAAATTGCAAAACTCACCGGCGCCAACAGCAATACGACGGCACTGGTCGGAACGCCCGAGCAGGTCGCCGAGGTGTTCGGCGATTACTACGATCTCGGCATTAGCCATTTTCTTATTCGCGGTTTCGACCCCCTGA
>DATHHQ010000272.1:0-2436 GCA_035490095.1 Bradyrhizobium sp. | reverse complement strand
TTTGAAATCGGGGATTTTCGTAGGGTGGGCAAAGCCACCGGGTCGCGCGAACGCGCGCCCGATGACAGGCTCCGCGTGCCCACCTTTCAAGAATGACGATGTGGATGGTGGGCACGGCGCAAGCGCGCCTTTGCCCACCCTACGAAAACTTCATTGAGTAAGAACGCGTGCGACACCCTCAGCCGTCATCGCCCGCGAAAGCGGGCGATCCAGTATTCCGAGGTGCCAGTGATAGAATCGAAAAGCTGCGGCGTACTGGATACTCCGCTGGAGCCTGTCATCGGGCTCGCCGAAGGCGAGACCCGGTGGCGGAGTATGACGGTTGCGGTGACGTCACGTTCTGAATTGTTCTTGGCTGTTTGAAAACTGAATCAGCACTTCGCGCGGCTAGCTGGCGTTCTGCAGTAACGTCAAAAACACCCGGCGCACCTCGGTCTGGGTTTCCTTCACCCGCGCCTCGAGCGACGAAAAATCCGGGGCGTCGCCGGCCCGCGCCATCACCCGCAACAGATCTTCGCCGGATGTTTCCGGCCTGAATCTCTCGCTGACGCAGAGCCGCAGAATTTGCGTGAGGTCATGATAAAGCCGGGTTGCCGGCCGCAAGACTTGTGCGGCCGATTGCGGCAGCAGACCAAGCCGCGCGGCGTTGTCGAGCACGTGCAGTGTGCTGACGTCGAGAATATCGGGCTTGTCGGCGGCATGGACAAGCTGGAGATATTGAGCGATGAAATCGATATCGACCATGCCGCCCGCGGCGTATTTCAGGTCCCAGACGTCGTCCTCGCCTTTCTCCAGCGCGATGGCGCGGCGCATATCCACGACGTCACCGGCGGTGCTCGCGCGGTCGCGCCGCCGCGTCAGCACCGCGCGGATGATCCGCTCGATCTTGCCGCGAAAGTCGGGCGACGATGAAATCACCCGCGCCCGGGTCAGCGCCATGTGCTCCCAGGTCCAGGCCTCACGATCCTGATATTCGGCAAACGAGTCGAGGCGCGAGGCCACCGGCCCTGCCCGTCCCGACGGCCGCAGCCGCATGTCGACGTCGTAGAGTACGCCGTAGTTGGTCCGCGTCGTAAATGCGCTGATCAGGCGCTGGGTGAAGCGCGCGAAATAATGCGCGCCGTGCAGCGATTTCGCGCCGTCCGAGTCCGGATCTTCGGAATCGAAATCATATAGCAGGATCAGATCGAGATCGGATGAGGCCGTCATCTCGCGGCTGCCAAGTCGGCCCATCGCCAGGATCGCGGTCTCCTGCTGCTTGATCCGGCCGTGCTGGGCCGCGAACCGGTCGGTCACGAGGCCATGCACCGTGTGGACGACGCCTTCGGCGACGTCGGCAAAGGCGACACTGGCTTGCTGGGCGGAAACCGTACCGGACAGGATTCGGGTGCCGATCAGGAACAGGCTCTCCTGGCCAAACAATCGCAGGCGATCGAGGAACTCCTCGTAGGAATTCGCGTCAGCCAAGGTCGCCGCGAGGCGCGCGGATAATTCGCGCTGGTCCGGCATTGCGCCGAAGAACCGCGGATCGATCAGCCCATCCATGATCTGCGGCTGCCGCGCCAGCATGTCGCCGAGGCGCGGCGCGGCGCCGAGAATGAGCGCCACCAGCGCGACCAGGTCGGGGTTCTGGCTGAGCAGCGAAATCAGCCGTCCGCCGCGCTGCAACGCCTGCAGGAAACGGTCGAACGCCGTCACCGCGCTATCGGGCTCCTCGGCATGCGCCAGGCCGACAATCAGCGCGGGAACGAACTCGACAAACGCGTTCCGCGTCGATTCCATCCGAAAGACGCGATAGTCGCCGACCATCCATTGCTGCACGGTCTGCGCCACCATGAGCGGCTTCTTGAAGCCGAGCGTCGCCAGATGTTCAAGCAGCCGCGGATCTTCCGCACCGGCGCTGTAATCCACCGCCGGCAGTTTGACGTCGCCGGTCGGATCACCCTCGAACAGCTTGCCATAATGCCCCTGCACGACGTTGAGATGGCCGAGCAGGTCCTTTGCGAACGCGGCGCGGCTCGGGTAGCCGAAGAAATGGCCGAAGCGCTCCACCGCCTCGATATCATCAGGCAGGGTATGGGTCTGCTCGTCCGCAAGCATCTGCAGCCGGTGTTCGACCCGCCGCAAGAACTGATAGGCCGCGGTCAGTTGGTCGCGCGCCTCGAAGGTAATCCAGTTGCTCGACGCCAGCACATTCAATGCTTCCAGCGTCGGCCGCGCCCGCAATTGGGGATGCCGGCCGCCGGCGATCAGTTGCTGGGTCTGCGCGAAGAACTCGATTTCGCGGATGCCGCCGCGCCCGACCTTGACATTGTGGCCCTCGACCGCGATCTCGCTTTGGCCGCGAAAGGTCTGCATCTGCCGCTTCATGTCGTGCACGTCGGCAAGGGCGGCGAAATCCAGATGCTTGCGCCAGACGAACGGCGCGATTTCCGC
>DATHHQ010000271.1:0-5023 GCA_035490095.1 Bradyrhizobium sp. | reverse complement strand
CTCGCCGTTCCGGATTGCAGCGAGGTCATCAAGCGCGAACCCAAAAATTCCGGCGGGTACAATTGCCGCGGCGTCGCTTACGAAGGCTTGAAGGACTATCGCCGCGCGATCGCCGACTATGATCAGTCGATCAGCATCAATCCAAAGAACGGCGTGGCATATTGGAATCGCGGCAATGCCTATGCGGCGCTGCGCAAGATCGATGACGCGATCCGGGACTATGACCAGGCGATCGCGATAAACCCCAAGGACTTCAACGCTTTCAACTCCCGCGGCAAAGCCTACGTCGCAAAGGGCGACAGCAACCAAGCGATTGCAGATTTCACGCAAGCGATCCAATTCGGTCCGTCCTATGTCGAAGCCTACAACAACCGCGGCCTCTCCAATGAAGTGCTGGGCCGCGGCGCCGAGGCGCTCGCCGATTTCCGCAAGGCGCAATCGATCGACTCGGCCGACCGGGTCAGCAAGCAACAGCTCCGCATGCTCGGTTTCTGACCGCGTGCCGTTCAAATTCTGCTCATGGGCGGACTCGCGATCCGACTCGTCCGTGCTGCGTCGCTTTTGCGACACCGATCGACTACTGGCCGTCTCGATGCCTGCTCTTGAGCGCATCTCGGACGAGATTTGCTCACCCTGCGTTCTTCCGGGTTTGGCACGAAACAGACATGCCGACTGCAGTGCGCGATGCCCGCTCTCGGGGGCAAAGCGGAAAACATATCCTCGCAGTGAGCTTTTCCCGTTTTGACCTCATACCGGACCTTAGGGCGGATCATATCTTAAGATAAGTTGGTTGCCATTTCTCGCTAGTCGTCAACTAGCAAAGTGGTACATTGCGCATTGGTTGACGGGTTTCCGTCGGGGGCGCTCATGCGACGACGCGAATTTATGACGCTTGTTGGCTGCGCGGTTGTTGCTGTTCCGGTTGCTGCGCGGGCGCAGCAGCGGGCGATGCCGGTGATTGGTTTTCTTAACAGCGCATCGGCTGACGGTTACACGCTGATGGCAGACGCCTTTAAGCAGGGCTTGAAGGAGACCGGCTATATCGAGGGGCAGAACGTCGCGATCGAATATCGCTGGGCCAATAATGCATATGATCGCCTGCCCGGCCTCGCGGCCGACCTGATCAAGCGTCAGGTCGCCGTGATCGTCGCAAACAGCCCTTCGATTGCTTCGGCCATGGCAGCGACGACGACGATTCCGATCACGTTTTTGAGCGGCGACGATCCCGTTCGGCTTGGCTTCGTCACAAGTCTTGCGAAACCCGGAGGAAACGCCACCGGGGTGACGATATTTTCCGGCGGACTGGCAGCGAAGCGGCTCGGACTTTTGCGAGACCTAGTCCCGCAAGCAAAAATCGTCGCTGTACTGATTAACTCGGATTGGCCAGCTGCCGTGAGCTTCCAGACCGACGTCGAAGAGGCGGCACGCGTGGTCGGACTGTCGATTCAAATTCTGAGGGCCAATAACGAAAGCGAGATCGACGACGCTTTCAACGGCTTGGCTCAAACCCAGGCCGGCGCTCTTCTGGTTGGACCCGGCCCGTTCTTCGACAGCCGGCGCGACAAGTTGATTGCACTCGCGGCAAAAGCCGGGGTCCCGGCTGCCTATGAATCTCGCGCCACCGCGATCGCCGGCGGTTTGGTAAGCTATGGGGCGAGCGTTCAGGATGGCTATCGTCAGGTCGGCGTCTACACCGGCCGCGTTCTGAGGGGCGAGAAGCCGGCCGACCTTCCGGTGTTGCAGCCCACCAAATTCCAGTTTGTCATCAACCTGAAGACCGCCAAGACGCTGGGCCTCAGCGTGCCTGCCAACTTGCTCATCGTCGCCGACGAAGTGATCGAATGAAGGGGTTACCTGCTGCGGTGCATGAGTCCGGTTGTGGCACTTTTCGGAAGTGAACGGCCTTGGGGTCGATGTCCGTTCATCGGGTGCCGGAAGTGATCAGCGGGCGGTCATGCCTATAACCAAGGTAAAAGGTGACTGGAACGACGCGTTAGGCTGCGGGACATGTCGATTTGGAAACTTGAGGCAGCGCGCGGATAAAAAACGGCCCGACACGGTTCCAGGTGCCGAGCCTGTCCTCTTCAAGAATGAAAAGAAGTTGGGACAAGATCTTTGTTGTCCGAATTCCCAAGAGTGCGAAGCCAATGGAGGTTGAAGCCTTCAATAATCTTCGACGGTGGGTTATCGCGTAGAGACTAGAGCATGATCCGGAAAAGCATGCCCTCGGACTTGATCCGAGGGTGGGTACCGGTTTTCCGAAAGGATCATGCTCAAACAAAAAGATAGAGCGGGATGACGATTCGAAGAAAAGTCATCCCGCTCTAGCTAACTGTCCGGTCAATGAAGAGCCCGCCGGCAATCTGCGCCATCAGCGCGAGAGCAAGAGTGGTCCGGCAGGAGATGGCGGGCGAGGTACTGACGATGACTGCGCCCTGGGTTGCGGAGGCTTATATTGCGGAATGGGGGCCGCCTGCTGGGACGGGGACGGAGGCGGAGATGACACCTTCTGTCTGATGTCCTCTTCGACAGCCTGCAGTGTCGCAATGTTCTGGGCCATCTGTTCTTGTTTGGCAGCGAGTTGTTCGACGCTGCGCCGCACGGCATCGATGTTGGACGCCAAGGGCTCAAGCTGCTGCACCGGCCCAGGGGCAGCCGCAGCCACGGCTGGCGACTTCGTCGTGGAGACGGATAACAACCAGCTCAGCGATGGAGCCCGGGCTACTACCATGTCCCTTGCTGCGTCACCGTGGGACTGCCAGGTAAGGGTGGCGCCGATACCGATGATAACCGCAATGAAAAATCGGGTAAGCGTGCGGAATATTCGCCTGCCAATCGACGGCCGGTTGCTCGCGACATGCGCGTCCTTGAGGACGGAGGGACGAGGAGAACGGATCGACGACTTGATGGGCCGGATACCAATGCGCTGATCGGATCGAGCGTGCAGATCGCGCGCAAGCCCGCCAGACGAAGAGTCTTCGGCTGTCTGCCACTCCTTCTCTACGAGAGGTGGGCTTTGCGAGTAATGCATTGGTACCTCCACCGGCGGTTATTTTCTGGCTAATTGTTGAACGGAAGGGGCCATCATGGTTTGACAGAAGCGAGGCAGGAGCGCAGCAGCCGTAGGGCGATTGTGAGAATCACCGCACGAAAGCGGAAGCGGCGATCCTCAGACCTGTCGTAAATTCGGATCAAAACAAACCGGCCATCAATTTCAAAACTTGCGAGACGCTGACGTTACGGGTTTGCGTGCGGCAGGCCGTCGCCTTGGCTGACAGCTCGCTAAAGCAGCGTCTATGTCTGCTTCTGGCAGATAGTGTTGCAAAACTCCCAAGAGGCCGGGCGGCTGATTTTCCGCGGAAAGACGAAACAAGCGACAATCGCCGATCAATGCAGCCTCAAACCCGCTACCGGAATCGCCTGTGAGTTTGCGGCACGGCGGCGTGGTCCCCCACATAATTATTCGATCGTCGCGCCTACGGCTCGGAGAATTTGAGTCCCATGCGGCTTAGAGCCCACGTCGGATTTTGGCACCTTTGAGACGTGCCGACGGACACTGAATATGTCCGTTCATCGGGGTAGACCGGAAGTGAACAGCCGACGGTCAGAACGACGCGTTTGACCCGGAGCGGACGTTGACCTGAGGCGTTGGGGGAGTACGTTTCTAGCTCAACCTACGGAGGCGCCTCGATGAAAAATCGCGCTAGTAACATTAGGCCTCATCGGGGCAGTCGTGTCGGCGGACGCGCAGCAGTTTTCGGCCGACGAGCTAACTCGCCGTACCATCGAGCGGCGCGCCGTCGAAGTTGCGAACTGGGGCATGCCGGTTGTTAACTTCGACCGAATGGCTCAAGCCGCGCTTGGGGCAAAGGCCGCATTCAACCAGATCGTCTACTGGTCGGCCTTTTCGGACTGGAAGAACCAGACGCTGACGCCTAATCCGGATACGATCTACATCAAGCCGTTCTTCGACACCAAGACAGCCGGCCCGATGGTGCTCGAAATTCCGTCCGCGGGCGACGACGGCTCGATCACCGGCACCATCATGGATTGCTGGCAGGCGGCGCTGGAAGACGTCGGGCCGGCCGGAGCCGACAAGGGCAAGGGCGGCAAATACTTAATCCTGCCTCCCGGCTACAAGGATACCCCGCCGGACGGTTACATCCTGTTGCCATCGCAGAACTTCAAGGGCTTCGCACTGCTGCGCTCGATCGTCAAAAGTGGGAGCAGTGTCGACATCGCCAAGGCGGTCGAATACGGCAAGCGGATCAAGCTCTATCCGCTGTCGCAGGCCGCGAGCCCTCCGCAGACCGTCTTCGTCGACATGATCGATGTCGTGTTCGATGCTACGATTCCCTACGACATGAGTTTCTACGAGTCGCTGGATCGCATGGTGCAGAGCGAACCGTGGCTTCCCCGCGACAAGGCGATGATCGACATGCTCAAGTCGATCGGCATCGAGAAAGGCAAGCCATTCAAGCCGGACGCGAAGACGCGGAAGATCCTCGTCGCCGCGATCGGTGAGACCAGCGCGTGGCTGAGCGCACGCTATGAAACCGTCTTTACGCCATTCTATGGTGGCGGACGATGGTTCTTTCCGGCCCAAGACGTCATGAAGGAGGTCGCCGCGACCTTCTATGAGACAGAAAACGCCTATCCCATCGATGCGCGCGGCCTCACAGATTATTGGGCCTTCAGCACGATCAAGCATCTGGGGGCCGGCCAGTTCTATTTGATGTCGATCAACGACAAGGCTGGCGTTGCTTTCGATGGCGGCAGGACCTACCGCCTGACGGTGCCGGCCAACGTTCCCGCCCGGCAGTATTGGTCGGTCGTGGTCTACGACCGCGTCACGCATGCCTTCATCCGCAACGCCACGCGGTTGAGCCGGTCTTCGCAAAATCCGGACATCCAGAATAACGCCGACGGCTCGGTGGACGTCTACTTCGGCCCGAAAGCGCCCCCCGGCAAGCAAACGAACTGGGTGCCGACGAACTCCGGCAAGAAGTTCGAGGTCCTGTTC
>DATHHQ010000270.1:0-13904 GCA_035490095.1 Bradyrhizobium sp. | reverse complement strand
GACCCAGTATTTGATCGCGGGCGTCAACAGCCGCATGTAGGCTGTTTCGCCCGGATCGTGCGGCGCCCGGTCGAACGAACGGCACAGCCGCATCACCAGCGCAATTGTAGCTTCGACATGCAGCGCCATGTCCGAAAGCACAGCCTGCATCAGCGGCTGGTCGGCGAGATGCTTCTGGAACACGCTGCGATGGCGGGCGTGATGCAGCGCATGCGCGAGCCCCGACCGCATCAGGCCGGCGGAAGCAATCGCGCAATCCTGCCGCGTCAACTGCACCATCTGGATGATGGTTCTGATGCCCTTGCCCTCGTCGCCGACGCGCTCCGCATAGGCGCCCGCGAATTCAACTTCGGACGACGCATTGGAGCGGTTGCCGAGCTTGTCTTTCAGACGCTGGAACTGAACGGCGTTGACCGATCCATCCGGCGTGAAGCGCGGCATGAAGAAGCAGGTCAGCCCCTCGTCCGCCTGCGCCAGCACCAGGAACGCGTCGCACATCGGCGCCGACATGAACCATTTATGCCCTGATATGCGATAGGCGTCGCCGTCGCGGCTCGCACGGGTCTGGTTGGAGCGCACATCGGTGCCGCCCTGCTTCTCGGTCATGCCCATGCCAAGGGTCATGCCGCGTTTTGTCGGCCACGGCGCAAAGGTCGGATCGTAGGCGCGCGTGCCTATGACCGGCATCGTCTTCGCCAACAGGTCGGGCTGAACAGCCAGTGCCGCCACCGACGCCCGCGTCATGGTGATCGGGCACAAATGACCAGTCTCGACCTGCGCCGCCATATAGAATTTCGCCGCGCGCACGACTTCGGCGGCGCCGCCGGCCGGCTTGCCCTCGGCGTTCCAGGTCGAATTGTGCACGCCGGCATGCGCGCTGCGCGCCATCAACTCGTGATAGGCCGGGTGAAACTCGACCTCGTCACGCCTGTTGCCGCGAGCATCGAACGTCCGCAGTTTGGGCGTATTCTCGTTGGCAATGCGGCCCCGCGCCGCCATCGCAGCCGAACCCCAGTGCTGCCCGAACTCCGACAATTCCCGCTGCGCCGAAGCGCCGCCGTTGGCCGCGACTGCCTCCGAAAGCGACTGATCCAGCGTAAACAGATCGACGTCTTCGAACGGCGGCGACTGGTTGAGCACCTCGTGGGTGGCGAATGAAGCCTGCGTCATGGCCGCTCCTGACCGTCGGAGATTTCGGGAATCAGTTTACGCCGGAATACGTCCGATTTCACGCAGGCTAGCTCACTTGTGACGCGCCGATATCGGGAAATCATACGCGGGCCTTCCCGCGCCCGGCAGCGAAAAATGCCACCACTCTTTCGAATAGTTCACAAAACCTTGCCGCGCCATCGCGGCGACCAGCAGGTTCCGCCAGCGGCGCTGGGCGGGTGTAATGGATCGCGCAGCCGTATGCGCCTTGACGTCGCAACAATCATAGCCGGTTCCCATGTCGACGCTTGCTTCCGGCGCGCGAGCGCTCGCGGGCGCGGTGCAGTCGGCGTAGGCCTTGCCGGGATCGAAGGCGCCTGAATTGTCGGCCTGCAGATCGACCAAAGTGAGGTCGAGGGCGGCGCCGGTGGAATGGCCGGAATGCTCGGCGATATAGCCCAGCCGGAACAGATCTTTCTTGCTGAAGGCGGGATTGTAGCGCTTCTGCGCCGGCGTTTCCCGGCCATCACGCGACCATGCCACCATGTCGGCGACCGCGCGTGCCGGCCGGTAGCAATCCAGCATCTTCAGCGACAGTTTTTGCGGCGCGAGTTGCTGCTGGACCCGCTGCAGCGCCAGCCCGACGCCGCGCTTCACCACGCACTCGCCCGCCTCGTAGCCTCTGAGCGGCCGGCCGACGAAATTGTTCGATCCGGCGTAGCGGATGTCCTGGATGATGGTCGGATCGATGTCGCGCAGCAGCACGAAGCCGCCGGGCAAGGACTGCGCCGCAGCCGGCGAAGCTGCGGCTACCGCTAGCACGATCACAATTGCTTTCATGGACCGTCCCCCTCCGCCGTCATCCACGTCTTGTTCCTTACAGTTAACAAAGGGAAGACGTGGATATCAGGCAAAAAGCCGGGCATGACGAAAATGGGACAGACCGGGGGATAACTCGCAAGCCCCCTATTCGCCCTTGCCCCCGCTTCCATCTCTGCCTATAGCTCTCGTTTTAATGACCCCTGCATCGAAATCGACCTTCGTCCTCGGTCACCGGCACCTGCTGGGAATCGAGGGCCTTTCCGCTGCCGATATTACCGGCCTGCTCGACCTCTCCGAGGAATATGTCGAGCTCAACCGGCAGGTCGACAAGAAGCGCACCTCGTTGCGCGGCCGCACCCAGGTCAACCTGTTCTTCGAAGCCTCCACCCGCACCCAATCCTCGTTCGAAATCGCGGGCAAACGGCTAGGCGCCGACGTCATGAACATGTCGGTGTCCTCCTCCTCGATGCGCAAGGGCGAAACCCTGATCGATACCGCCGTGACGCTGAACGCCATGCACCCGGACATTCTGGTGGTGCGGCACCATGCATCGGGCGCGGTCGAGTTGCTGGCGCGCAAGGTCGACGGGTCAGTCGTCAATGCCGGCGACGGCGCCCATGAGCATCCCACGCAGGCGCTGCTCGATGCACTGACCATCCGCCGCAACAAGGGCCGGCTCGAGGGCCTCACCATCGCGATCTGCGGCGACGTGATGCATTCGCGGGTGGCGCGCTCCAATATCCTCCTGCTCAACACCATGGGCGCCCGGGTGCGCGTGGTCGCCCCCTCCACGCTGTTGCCGCGCGGCATCGAGCGGATGGGCGTCGAGGTCGCCCGCGACATGCGCGAGGGCCTCAATGGCGCCGACATTGTGATGATGCTGCGGCTGCAACGCGAGCGCATGAACGGCTCGTTCGTACCGTCGACCCAGGAATACTTCCACTATTTCGGCCTCGATCAGAAGAAGCTCGCCTACGCCAAGCCTGATGCGCTGGTGATGCATCCCGGGCCGATGAACCGCGGCGTCGAGATCGACTCGATCGTGGCGGACGGAGCGCAGTCGCTGATCCGCGAACAGGTGGAAATGGGAGTGGCGGTGCGGATGGCGGTGCTCGAAGCGCTCGCCCGCAACCTGCCAAACGCGTGACATCATGCTGACCGACCGCCGCCCGATCCTGCTCGCCAACGCCCGCCTGATCGATCCCTCGCGCGATTTCGACGGCCCCGGCGATGTATTGATCGTCGACGGCATGATCCGCGACAGCAGGCGCGGTATCGGTGCTGCCGGCGTGCCCGAAGGCACCGACATCGTCAATTGCGCCGGCAAGATCGTCGCCCCCGGGCTGATCGACATGCGCGCCTTTGTCGGCGAGCCCGGCGCCAGCCATCGCGAAACCTTTGCTTCCGCAAGCCAGGCCGCGGCGACTGGCGGCATCACCACCATCATCTGCCAGCCCGACACCTCGCCCGTGATCGACAATTCGGCGACGGTGGATTTTGTCTTGCGCCGCGCCCGCGACACCGCGATCGTCAACATCCACCCGATGGCGGCGTTGACAAAAGGCATGCGCGGCGAGGAGATGACCGAGATCGGGCTGCTGAAAGCCGCGGGTGCCGTGGCTTTCACCGATGGCGACAGGAGCGTCACCAATGCGCAGGTGATGCGGCGGACGCTGACCTATGCGCGGGATTTCGACGCGCTGATCGTGCACCATACCGAAGACCCCAATTTGGTCGGCGAAGGCGTCATGAACGAGGGCGAGTTCGCGGCACGGCTGGGGCTGGTCGGCATCCCCAATGCCGCCGAGGCCGTGATGCTGGAGCGCGACATGCGCCTGGTCGCGCTGACCGGCGGGCGCTATCACGCAGCTTCGCTGAGTTGCATCGAGTCCCTGGAGATTCTGAAGCGCGCGCGCGACGCCGGGCTACCGGTCTCGGCCTCGGTCTCGATCAATCATGTGACACTGAACGAAAACGACATCGGCCCCTACCGGACCTTCCTGAAACTGTCGCCGCCGCTGCGCACCGAGGACGATCGTCTGGCGCTGGTCGCAGCGGTCGCTTCCGGGTTGATCGATGTTGTGATGTCCGATCACAATCCGCAGGACGTCGAGGTCAAGCGGCTGCCGTTCGCGGAAGCCGCCGCCGGTGCGATCGGGCTGCAGACCATGCTGCCGGCC
The DNA here is from genome assembly GCA_035490095.1 of Bradyrhizobium sp. Taxonomy (GTDB): domain Bacteria; phylum Pseudomonadota; class Alphaproteobacteria; order Rhizobiales; family Xanthobacteraceae; genus Bradyrhizobium. The sequence goes on along the minus strand of DATHHQ010000270.1, from coordinate 9,753 downwards.
GGCTTAAGGCTAATCCACAATGGCGAGATGGATTTCAAGACCCTGATCCGCGCGATGTCGACGCGTCCCGCCGAACTGTTGGGGCTCCCCGCCGGATCGCTGCGCGCCGGCTCGCCTGCCGACGTCATCATAATCGATGCCGACGTGCCCTGGGTGCTGGATCCCGCCGATCTCAAATCGCAATGCAAGAACACGCCGTTCGACGAAGCGCGGTTCTCAGGCCGCGTCGTGCGCACCATCGTCGGCGGGCGGACGGTCTATGAGCATGTCTGATGCGCGGCAAATATTTCGCAACCGGAGGAACGGCGATGTCACCTGAAGCATGGCTGCCGGTAGCGTTCATCCTCGGCTATCTGCTCGGCTCGATTCCGTTCGGGCTGCTCCTGACAAAACTCGCCGGCACCCAGGATCTCCGTTCGATCGGCTCCGGCAATATCGGCGCCACCAACGTGCTGCGTACCGGGCGCAAGGGCCTCGCCGCCGCGACCTTGCTGTGCGACATGCTGAAGGGCACCGTCGCTGTGCTGATCGCCAACTACCTCGGCGGCTTTAACGCAGCGATGCTGGCGGGGCTCGGCGCCTTTCTTGGCCACCTCTTTCCGGTTTGGCTGAATTTCAAGGGCGGCAAAGGTGTCGCGGTCTATATCGGCGTGCTGATCGCGATGTTCCCGCCCGCCGCCGCGGTGTTCTGCGTGCTGTGGCTCGCGACAGCCGCGACCTCGCGCTACTCATCGCTGGCGGCGCTGGTCGCCAGTTTCGTCACGCCGATTTTCCTGTGGTGGTTCGGCCATCTCGCCCTGGCCTCCTTGTTCGCCGTGCTGACCATGCTGCTGTTCTACATGCACCGCGAAAACATCAAGCGGCTGCAGGCGGGCACCGAGGGACGGATCGGGGAGAAGTAAGGGCGGCGCCTCCAACCGTCATTCCGGGGCACGCGTCTTCGCGTGAATCCGGAATCTCGAGATTCCGGGTTCGCGCAAGCGCGCGCCCCGGAATGACGGCATTCTTCCTTATCGCGCCAGCGCTTCTCAACGAAAACTACGGCCTTCAGCGGCCATATTAAACCACTTCCAAGTCATCGTCCGCAGCATGGTTTGTCATGAAATTGACCAACCGAAATTTACGCAACCTTAGGTTCCAGAAGGGCATTGGTTCGCATCGGCGACTTGCCGCGCAACCCGAAAGGATGCGAAATTGAAGCGAATTTTTCTTAAATTCCTGGCTGACGAAACCGGCGCCATCGCCATTGAATATTGTCTGATCGCTGCCGGCATCGCGCTCGCCATTATCGCGATCGTCCAAGGCCTCGGTATCAATCTGGTCGCCATGCTCACCTCGCTCAACGACCAATTGAAGTAAACGACCCCAAATCTTCAATCTGTGCACGTCTCTCGAAAAACCGCCGCCGGCTTTGCCCGGCGGGGCTTTTGATGCGTTCTCTGCGGTTGCAGCGCAGTTATCGCCGCGCCAGCGCATCCTCGACGAAGCGTGCGGCCTTCAGCGCGCCGGCGTCGTCGCCGAAGCGGGCGATGACCTGCACACCCACGGGCAAGCCGCCTTCGGCGACGTGAGCGGGAATGTTGACGCAGGGGACACCCATCAATGTCCAGAGCCGGTTGAACCGCGCATCGCCAGTCGAGGCCAGCCCCTTCGGCGCGGCACCAGGTGCTGAGAATGTCAACAACACGTCAACGTCGTCGAAGACCTTCATCAGTGAACGCCGGGCCCGGTTCGCGACCCCGCGCGCTTCGTCGTAAGCAGCAGGCGTCGTGCCCTCGCTTTCGTCGAGCCTGGCGCGCAGCAGCGGCGGCATCGCGTCGTAATGCGTCCGGTATTCCCAGGCCAGCGCCTGATGCGCCTCGAATTCCTGCACGGTCGGATGGATCCGCCACGCCTCGGCGACGATTTCCGGCAGGCTAAGCATGCGAACCGAGGCGCCCGTCCTTTCCGCCGCGACCGTTGCGATCCGCAACGCCTCCCCGCCCGTGCCTTCCGGCGCGCCGGCGAAATCCTGCGTCACGACGCCGATGCGCGGCGTCTCGATCGCAGCAGCCGGCAGCAATTCGCTTCGGTTGGTCAGCGCCGAGAGCCCGCGCGCCAGGTCCTGGACGCCTGCCGCGAACAGCCCGACCGTATCCAGCGTCCACGAATAGCACTTCACCCCGACCGTCGGCAGCAGCCGGAACGACGGTTTGATGGCGGCCACGCCGCAGAACGAGGCCGGGCGGATCACCGAACCGCCGGTCTGCGTTCCCAGCGCCAGCGGAATCATGCCGGCCACGACGGCTGCCGCCGAGCCGGATGACGATCCGCCCGGCGTATGATTGGGGTTGCGCGGATTGAGTGTCGCGGTCGGATCGACCGACGCGAACGCCGTGGTTGTGGTCTTGCCGACGATGCTCGCACCCGCCTGCTTCAGCATCATGACAACAGGCGCATCCGCGCGCGGCTGCCAGCCGCTGTAGATCGCCGATCCCATTTGCGTCGGAAAGTCCGCCGTATCGATGATGTCCTTGATCCCGACGGCGATGCCGCGCAGCGGCCCGGCACTTGCCGCGTGGACCGCTTCGTTGCGGCAGACAAAAGCGCCGATGGTTTTGTCATGGGCGCCGATCGCTTCCAGCGACTGCGCGATCGCGGCATCAGCCGAAATATCACCGGCATCGATCCGGCGCTGGAGTTCGGCGAGCGACATCATTGGCATTATTTCATTCCCTGCGAAGACCGGACAGGTTTTACGGAGCGCGAGCGGATGGGGCAAGCGGCCCTGCCCGTCATTCCGGGGCGCGCCACTTGGCGCGAGCCCGGAATCCACAACCACGGCCAGGAGTATGGATTCCGGGCCTGCGCCAAGTGGCGCATCCTCAGATGTGCAATTGCACATCGGAGAATGACGACCCCCTTCCCCACTCCCTCGGGTTGATCCATGCTGGCCAGCGGGGGACCGCATGGACATCAGAACACCCAGCACGACACATTTCACCGACGCGCAGCGGATCGACTGGCTGCGGCTGATCCGCAGTGACAATGTCGGGCCGCGCACCTTTCGTTCGCTGATCAATCATTTCGGCAGCGCGCGGGCGGCGCTGGAGCGGCTGCCTGACCTGGCGCGACGCGGCGGCGCGGCACGCCCTGGCCGGATCTGCAGCGAGGACGATGCGCGCGCTGAGCTTGCCGCGAGCAAACGGCTCGGCGTCAGCCTTCTCGCGCCTGATGAAGCCGGGTATCCGCCGCGGCTGGCTATGCTCGACGATGCGCCTCCTTTGCTCGGCGTACGCGGCGCGCTTGAGGTGCTGATGCGGCCTGTCATCGCGATCGTCGGTTCGCGCAACGCCTCCGGCGCCGGGCTGAAATTCGCTGGCACGCTGGCGCGCGATCTCGGCGACGCCGGTTTTGTCATCGCCTCGGGCCTGGCGCGCGGCATCGATCAGGCGGCGCATCGCGCCAGCATTGCGAGCGGCACCGTGGCCGTGCTGGCCGGTGGTCATGACCGGATCTATCCGCCCGAGCACGAGGATCTCCTGGCAACGATCATCGGCAACGGCGGGGCCGCGATTTCCGAAATGCCAATGGGGCACGTGCCGCGCGCCCGCGATTTTCCGCGGCGCAATCGGCTGATTTCAGGCGCAGCCCTCGGCGTCGTCGTGGTCGAGGCAGCCCTACGCTCGGGATCGCTGATCACGTCGCGGATTGCCGCCGAACAGGGCCGCGAGGTGTTCGCGGTGCCGGGCTCGCCGCTCGACAACGATCTCATCAAACAGGGCGCGACGCTGACCACATGCGCGGCCGACGTGATCGATGCGGTCGAACCGATCATGGGGCGGCCGATCGAGTTGCGCGAACCTGACGATGATCCGCTGGCGCATGAGCCCGATGCCAGCGATCGCGCGCGCATCACAGGGCTGCTCGGGCCAACTCCGATACTGCTCGACGATCTCATTCGGATGGCCGAAACCTCGCCGGCCATGGTGCGCACCGTGCTGCTCGAGCTCGAACTTGCGGGACGGCTCGAGCGCCATGGCGGCGGGTTGGTGTCGCTGATCTAGCGAGCCTCCAGTGGTTTCATCCTTCGAGACGCGGCTTACGCCGCTCCTCCAGCGACAACGGCGAAGCCGTGACGCAGGGATGAGGTCTTAGATCCTCATGGTGAGGAGCGCGGCAACGCCGCGCGTCTCGAACCATGAGGCCATATCAACTAGCCTCGTTGCGCCGATCGAACCGCGCGCGCGCGTCCTCGATCTCCGGCTGATGATCCGCGGCCCATTTGCCCAGCGCTTCCACCGGCTGCCACAGCCCACGTCCGAGATCGGTCAGTTCGTAGTCGACCCGCGGCGGAATGGTCGGAAATACGGTTCGGGTGACGAGACCGTCGCGCTCCAGTCCGCGCAGCGTCAGGGTCAGCATCCGCTGCGAGATGCCGCCGACCATGCGCTTGATCTCATTGAAACGCCGCGGGCCGCCGCCAAGCAGCATGATGACGAACACGCTCCATTTGTCGCCGACCCGCGCCAGTATTGAAGCAACCCCGCGGCAATCGCTTTCGAGGTGCGTGTTGGGCGGCAGGACAGGCACATTGATGTGCTCAGGTTTCAACGGTGTGCTCCGGTTGCAAAAATGTGCGTTCTTGCGGGAGTTGCAGGCAGTCACTCATATAGTCTCAGTTACAAACTTATACCAAGGGTGAATGCCATGAAACTTCTGCACATCGATTCTAGTGTTCTCGGTCCCCACTCCGTCAGCCGGCAGGTTTCCGCCGCGATCGTCAATCGCCTTCGCCAGGCCACGCCCGACCTCGAGGTCGTCTACCGCGACCTGACTTTGACGCCGCTGGCGCATCTGTCGGGTTCGCATCTTGCCGCCGGGCAAGGGGCTGTGCCTGAAGCCGCCCTGCAGCAGGATCTCGCCGCCGGCCAGGCCGTGCTGGACGAGTTTCTCGCCGCCGATATCGTGGTGCTCGGCGCGCCCATGTACAATTTCACGATTCCAAGCCAGCTCAAGGCCTGGATCGACCGCATCCTGGTGGCCGGCAAGACCTTCAAATACGGCGCGCAAGGCGCGGAAGGATTGGCCGGCAACAAACGCGTCATCATCGCGATCTCGCGCGGCGGATTCTACGGCGCCGGCACGCCGGCGGCGGTGGGCGAACATCTGGAAACCTATTTGCGCTGGGTGTTCGGCTTTATCGGCGTCACAACCCCCGAATTCATTTCCGCCGACGGAATCCAGATCGGACCGGAACACCGCGAGAAAGCGCTGGCCGGCGCGTTGCAAGCTGCCACCAAGCTCCACGCGGCGTAATAAGAGAAGGGACACCGCCTGCCGCTGCCGAAACCGGCGGCGGGCTGGTGTCCCAATATCAATAAAATGTGCGGTGAGATAATGTGCTGTGAGAAATATTCAGTACCAAACGCCTTGCACGCCCATAAGAACCGCGATCAGGGATACCAGCAGGCCGATTCCGGAAAACAACGCGATCGAGACAAGCGCATCCCCTGATGGAGCTTTTGACGCGCCAAGCGGTGCAGCAATACGGGCAGCTTTCGACATCTCAGGCTCTCCCAATTCATTAGGTGTTTCAAATCCCATGCCCTGCGGTGAGTCGTCGCACCCCGGACAAAGGTTCAGCCTAATCAGAGAGTTCCGTGAAATACCTCCACAAGGTGACGAGGCCGGGCAGCGCAACTGACATGAGAGGTTTCGCTTTGGTCACGCTGACCGGATTCACGATTTTCGCGAGCGCTCGCGTCTATCCGCGATAGATCGGCGCGCCTGAGGGAGAACCCGTTGCGCCGCCATCGACGAATATTTCCGCGGCCTGAACGTTCGAAGCATCGTCGGAAGCGAGGAACAGCACCGTCTTGGCAACTTCCTCGGCTTCGCCGAGCCGCCCGAGCGGGATGCCGCGGGAAAGTCGTTTGTCCAAGGCAACGAACGCTTCAGCGGTGGGAGCCGCACCGTTCCAGATCGGGGTACGCGAGGCACCAGGAGCAACCACGTTGACGCGAATGCCGCGCGGCGAAAGCTCCGATGCCATCACCCGCGCCATCGCCCGCACCCCGGCCTTGCTGGCCGCATAGGCGGAATAGCCGGGGCTGCCGAGCACCGAGATCACCGAGCCATTCAAGATGATCGATGCGCCGTCATTCAGATGTGCCGCCGCCGCCTGCACGGTGAAGAACACCGACGTGATGTTGGTTCGGATGATCGATTCAAATGCAGCAAGCGTGGTGCCTCCGATCGGCGTGTTGCTGGCGATGCCCGCATTGGCGAACACAATGTCGAGTTTGCCGAATTTCCCGACGGCCTGCAGAATCGCTCTTTCGGTCGCCTCGATGTCGGTCGCGTCGGCCACGATCGCCAGCGCATTCGGCCCCAGTTCCCTGGCGGCGGCCTCAAGCGTCGCCTGATTGCGCCCGGTGATGGCCACCTTCGCGCCTTCGGCCACAAACAGCCGCGCCGTCGCGAGACCGATGCCACTGTTGCCGCCTGTAATAAACGCCGTCTTGTTCGCAAGCCTCACGATCGCCTCCCATGGTTGCATTATTAAACTAGATTGACTATCTACGGGGTCTGGTTTCATAATGCAACTACACAACGCTGTGATCGGTGAGAACAGTTGTCCGGTCCGGAGGACGCCATGGTGAAACGCACAAGTCTTGAAAAGGCGGAATGCCCGATCGCGCGATCGCTGGACGTGATCGGCGACTGGTGGTCGCTGCTGATCATCCGGGACGCCTTGATGGGCATCAGCCGCTTCAGCGAATTCCAGAAGCACATCGGTCTGGCGAAGAATATCCTGACGGTCCGGCTGCGCGGCTTGGTCGACCACGGCATCCTGGTGACGGTGCCCGCTTCCGACGGCAGCGCCTACCAGGAATATGTGCTGACGCCGAAGGGGCGCGGAGTGTTTCCGGTACTTGTCGCGTTGCGGCAGTGGAGCGAGGAATTTGCCGGCGAGCCGGACGGGTTCCCTACCCTGCTGGTCGATCGCGGCAAAGGCCGGCCGGTTCGAAAACTCGAACTCCGTTCGGAGGATGGCCGGCTGCTCGGCATTGGCGATACCGAACTGAGGCCGAATTCTGGTGTCAAACGCCGCCGACGCGTTTTGGCGTAGGCGATGCCGAGCTGACTCTTAGGATAAATTGCGCTTGCCGCGAAGGCGGATGCGCTCCTGCGCTTCCATCTGGGCCATATCGAGCAGACGCACGAGCACGTCGAGCTGGTGGCGGCGCGCCAGCCGGGCGAGGTCGGAGACGGTCTCCGCAATGAAAGCCACAGCTTCGTCCGGACCGCCATCCCCGGGGAGATCATTGGTTGGCGAACGCTGATCCTTATCGGAGGATCGGGGCGTCCGCCGGCGCCCTGTCTTGGTCAAAAAACTACATCCAAAATAAATATTTAAAATGCCGCCTATTGTCGAAAGATACCCTCTTTGAGATCGCAACTCTAGGCGGCATTTCAAAACCTTTCGTATAGTAATCCGTAACCGCGGGGGGCCCTTTCAACATCTGTCGATTTGACAGGGGCCTCTGCTACACCCATGTTCCCAGCGAAACGGCCGACGCGAATCTCGCGGAACCGGCCCTTATTTTCCCCGTAAGCCATTGGAATGACATGAATATCGTCATTGTCGAGTCGCCGGCGAAAGCCAAGACGATCAATAAGTATTTGGGCTCGACCTACGAGGTCCTGGCCTCTTTTGGCCATGTCCGCGATCTTCCGGCAAAAAACGGATCGGTCGATCCGGAGGCCAACTTCCAGATGATCTGGGAGATCGACCCCAAGGCGGCGGGCCGGCTCAACGACATCGCCAAAGCGCTCAAGGGTGCCGACCGACTGATCCTCGCAACCGACCCCGATCGCGAGGGCGAAGCGATCTCATGGCACGTGCTGGAGGTCTTGAAGGAAAAGCGCGCGATCAAGGACCACAAGATCGAACGCGTGGTGTTCAACGCCATCACGAAGCAGGCGGTCACCGAGGCGATGAAGCACCCGCGCCAGATCGACGGGGCGCTGGTCGACGCCTATATGGCGCGCCGCGCGCTGGATTATCTGGTTGGCTTCACGCTCTCGCCGGTGCTGTGGCGCAAATTGCCGGGGGCGCGCTCCGCTGGCCGCGTGCAGTCGGTGGCGCTGCGGCTGGTATGCGACCGCGAACTCGAGATCGAGAAATTCATCCCGCGCGAATATTGGTCGCTGGTCGCGACCTTGACGACGCCGCGTGGCGACGCATTCGAAGCGCGGCTGGTCGGGGCCGACGGCAAGAAGATTCAGCGGCTCGACATCGGCACCGGCGCCGAGGCCGAAGATTTCAAAAAGGCGATCGAAGCCGCCAACTTCACGGTCTCCACCGTCGAAGCCAAGCCCGCGCGCCGCAATCCGCAGGCGCCGTTCACCACGTCGACGCTGCAGCAGGAAGCCAGCCGCAAGATGGGCTTTGCGCCCGCGCATACCATGCGGATCGCGCAGCGGCTTTACGAGGGTATCGATATCGGCGGCGAGACCACCGGTCTCATTACGTATATGCGAACCGACGGCGTGCAGATCGACAATTCGGCGATCACGCAGGCGCGCAAGGTGATCGGCGAGGACTACGGCAACGCCTATGTGCCGGAGGCGCCGCGCCAGTACCAGACCAAGGCCAAGAACGCGCAGGAAGCGCACGAAGCCATCCGCCCAACGGATTTGTCGCGCCGTCCGGCCGAGATGCGCCGCCGTCTCGATACCGATCAGGCGCGGCTTTATGAATTGATCTGGATCCGCACCATCGCGAGCCAGATGGAATCGGCCGAGCTGGAACGCACCACGGTTGATATCGCTGCCAAGGCGGGCTCCCGCGTGCTGGATTTGCGTGCCACCGGTCAGGTGGTAAAGTTCGACGGCTTCCTGGCGCTCTATCAGGAAGGCCGCGACGACGACGGCGACGATGACGACAGTCGCCGCCTGCCCGCCATGAGCGAAGGCGAAGCGCTCAAGCGCAAGGAGCTCGCCGTCGCCCAGCACTTCACCGAGCCGCCGCCGCGTTTCTCGGAAGCCTCATTGGTCAAGCGCATGGAAGAACTCGGCATCGGCCGTCCCTCGACCTATGCGTCGATCCTGCAGGTGCTGAAGGACCGCGGCTATGTCAGGCTTGAGAAGAAACGTCTGCATGGCGAGGACAAGGGCCGCGTCGTGGTCGCGTTCCTGGAAAACTTTTTCGCCCGCTACGTCGAATATGATTTCACTGCAGCACTGGAAGAGCAGCTCGATCGCATCTCCAACAACGAGATTTCCTGGCAGCAGGTTTTGCGGGATTTCTGGGTCGATTTCATCGGCGCCGTCAACGAGATCAAGGACCTCCGCGTCACCCAGGTGCTGGATGCGCTCGATGACATGCTTGGGCCGCACATCTATGCGCCGCGCGAGGATGGTGGCGATCCCCGGCAATGTCCGACCTGCGGCACCGGCAAGCTCAACCTCAAGGCCGGAAAATTCGGCGCCTTTGTCGGCTGCACCAATTATCCCGAATGCCGCTACACCCGTCCGCTCGCCGCCGACAGCGAAGCCAGCGCCGACCGCGTCCTCGGCAAGGATCCGGTGTCCGACCTCGACGTCGTGGTGAAGGCCGGACGGTTCGGTCCCTACATCCAGCTCGGCGAGCCCAAGGATTATGCCGAGGGCGAAAAGCCGAAACGCGCCGGCATTCCGAAGAACATGTCGCCCGGCGACATCGAGCTTGATCTGGCATTGAAACTGCTGTCGCTGCCGCGCGAG
>DATHHQ010000269.1:0-2557 GCA_035490095.1 Bradyrhizobium sp. | reverse complement strand
CTGATCGCCCTGGGCGGCCTCGCCGCGATCGTCGCCTACCTGGTCTGGCTCACCCTGGGCGACGAACGGCGCGAACTCGGCCAGAACGGCTGGAAAGTGACATTGCCCTCGGCACCGCTGACGCTGCTGCAAATCCTGATCGGCGTGGTCGACCTCGGGTTCTGCGCGCTGGCGATGTATCTGCTGATGCCGGCGCAGCCGGGTATCGATTTTGTGTCGCTGGCGGTGGTGTTCATTCTGGCGACCCTGCTCGGCTTCGCCAGTCATGCGCCGGGCTCAATCGGCGTGTTCGACGCCGCGATGCTGGTGGCGCTGCCTGAATTTGGCAGGGAACAATTGGTGGCCACGCTGGTGGTGTTTCGAATCCTGTATTTCCTGATCCCCTTCGGCATCGCCATTTCGGCCATGGGCACCCGCGAACTGTGGCTCAATGTCGTGCTGCCCTGGCAGGAACGCCGCAAGCTTCACGAGGCCTGCCCGGCCCCGGCCACCACCGTGCCGCAACCGGTGAAGCGACTGAAATCGAAGGGTGACCGCATCGCGCGCGGTTAAAGCGCTGGCGCACGCCGAACCTGATCTGATCGCCGTTGCGCTGTCACGTGTAATTGACAAAGCGAGGCTAACGAAGTGCGATATCGCCTGTTACGGCACGTCTGGTAAATTCGCCGCAGGCCGGCCCCGGCCTATCAGAAACTCCCGGGTTGGATACTCTTATTTCCGCCCTAACGGTAACGTCAAACGCGTCATGATCCGAATTCGTATCCGTTCGATAATCCTCGGCGCGTTGCTCGTGGGAGCGCTTGGCGCGCTTCCGGCGCGGTGGGCCTCGGCACAGAGGGCTGCCGTGACAGCGCAAGGCGCGCCGGACGGCCCAATGCAGATTTCGTGGGAGGTCCGCAACCGGTTCCGGCTGTTCCGCGAGGAGCGCGATTTCCTGCTCCACACCGAAAGCTCGCGGGGCCGCAATATTCTGGGTTCCGAGCAAGCGCTCGAGTTGCAAAGCGACGGCCGCGGCTGGGCGCGCAATACGGTGAACCGCCTCTGTATCGATCTGGCGGGTCGCGTCACCGAACCCTGTACGCGTGACAACGTCAAGGAAAGCTACCTGACGCCGGTCGATCATCCCATCACCATGAGGCTGACCGGCCAGATCCCGGTGGGCGCGACCTGCGCGTGGTCGCTCGACGATGGCGAAGCGACGCCGCGGCAATCGACGCTGGATTGCGCCGAGCCGGTCAACTTCCGGGCGCGCTATGGTCGTCCCACCACGGCTTCCGTGGAGGTCTCCAGTGGACCCGACGCCCCGCAGCGCATCGCTACCGAGATCATGGTCCGCGATATCTTCATCGCCGGCCTCGGCGACAGCATCGGATCGGGCGAAGGCAATCCGGACCGGCCGATCGGATTATCGGACGATGGTTTCTGCTTCCGCTCCTATCTCGGGACAGCGGGCGGCCAATATTATCGTCCGAGCCGCGCCGGCTACAAAGGCGGACGGGCCTGCGAAGCGCCTGATTCGTTGCAGGTGTGGCAGCGCCAAAGCGCGCTCTGGTTCAACTCCGCCTGCCATCGCTCGCTGTACAGCTATCAGACCCGCACCGCACTGGCGCTCGCCGTGCAATATCCGCACATCGCGGTGACCTATCTGCCGCTGGCATGCACGGGCGCCACCATTGCGGACGGGCTGTTCGGCTCGCAGGGCGCGCGGGAATGCCCGCCGACCAAGTCCGCGGCCAGCTGCAAGGGCACGGTCAATGCGCAACTGGCCGAGCTGCGTGAGGCCGTAACCGCGGCGAAACGCCGTCAGCCGGATCGCACGCTCGATCTGGTCCTGCTGTCGATCGGCGCCAATGACATCAATTTTTCCGGACTGGTGGCGGACGTGATCGTGGACACCGCGACCGAGCGCGTGCTGTTTCGGCGCACCGGCGTCATGGGATCGGTGGAGGATTCACGCGCGGCACTGACGCGCGAGCTGCCGCAAGGGTTCGCCAAATTGAGAGAAGCATTGAAGCCGCTGGTCGGCGACCTCCAGCGCGTCGTGTATGTATCCTATGCCAACCCGACCCTCGCTTACGGCGCGCCCTGCCCCGGCGGACGCGCCGGCTTCGATATTCATCCCTCGTTCAACGCCGAGCCGCAACGGCTGGCCAATGTGTCCGGCTATGTGCAGAACGAATTCCTGCCGCAGTTGAAGGCACTCGCATTATGCCAGTCCGGCATATTGTGCCGCGATCCCGCCGCCGATCGCATGACCTTCGTCGATGCCCATCAGGCGGCATTCGCAGATCACGGCTTCTGCGCGCGCGCGCAAACCGATCCGGAATTCGATCGGGAATGTTTTTCGGTCAAGGGCGAAAGCTTCGATCCCGATATCGTCACGGCGGCCAGCCAGCCGATGCTCTGCGGCCGCAGTGCCGGCGAATATCGCGCCTATCTGCCGCGCGCGCGCTGGATCCGCGATGCCAACGACAGCTACTTCGCGGCGATGACCTATCCGCAAGGGCTGCCGTCTTCCCAACAGCCCGCCGATATCCATGATGCGACCTGGGGCGTT
>DATHHQ010000268.1:0-16864 GCA_035490095.1 Bradyrhizobium sp. | reverse complement strand
AAACCATCGGCGTCGGCGGTCCACGCGACAGCCCATTCGCAGGCGCCGTGGGCGCCGACCCGCCCGGATTTGCCGGAGAAGATATCCGGATGCACCAGGGTGTCGGCATGAACAGCGGCGCCGAGATAATCCTTCAATCCGCCGACGAAGTGGAACTTGGCTTCCGCCGGCACGTCCTCGATGCCCTTGAGCAGCGCGGGGTCGCAGCGCCAGCGAATCTCGACGCCGCCGAACAGATAGGCCTTGGAGCGCGCCATCTTGAACAGGCGCTGCGGCTTGAAGGTGGCCTTGGCGCCGAAGATATCCGTGTCCGGCTTGAATCTGATGCGCGTGCCCCGGCGGTTGTTGATCTTGCCGAGGTCTTCCAGCTTGCCCTTGGGATGACCACGCTCGAACGCCATGCGGTAGAGCTTTTGGCTGCGCGCGACTTCGACCTCGAGCCGGGAGGAGAGGGCGTTGACCACGGAGACGCCGACGCCGTGCAGGCCGCCGGAGGTCTCGTAGACCTTGGAGTCGAACTTGCCGCCGGAATGCAGCGTGCACATGATGACTTCGAGCGCGGATTTCTTCGGGAATTTCGGATGCGGATCGACCGGAATGCCGCGGCCATTGTCGGTGATGGTGAGAAATCCGTCGGCGCCCAATTCCACTTCGATGAAGGTGGCGTGTCCCGCCAACGCTTCGTCCATGGAATTGTCGATGACCTCCGCGAACAGGTGATGCAGCGCCTTCTCGTCGGTGCCGCCGATATACATGCCGGGCCGCCGGCGTACCGGCTCGAGGCCTTCGAGCACCTCGATATCCCGGGCGGTATAGCCGGATTCGGCGCTGGCGGCGCGCGACGGGGCCTTGAGCGGGGCGCGGCCCTTCGGCTCGGAGGCGTCGAACAGGTCGTTGGCGGTTTTGGCTTTAGCGTTGTTTTTCAATGGTTTGGGCATGGCTTTTCATATGTTGCGCGCGCTTGGGGCGCAGCGAATCGGTCTGCCTGACTATGCCATGGATGGGCTCAAAAGGTGACGGCGGGGACTGCCGCAATGGCTGCCCCTCGGAAGCGGCGGTTTTGGGTCCGCGAGGTCCGGAACACGATCACAGTGAACAGCCCATCGCCGCGACCACGATCAGCGATCCCACGATCGGGGCTGCTACAAATGCTTCCCCCTTCAACAGCACGACGGCAACGCCGGCCGGAAAACAGGATCGCGCCGATCACGTGGAGCCAGCGCTGCACCTTGGCGAGGCTCGTGGTTCCGGCAGCCGGGACCAGCCGATAATACAAGCCGAACAGGAACAGGAGGCCGCCGCCGATCAGGTTGAGAAGGGCGTGCGCGGCCGCGAGTTGAAAGGCGTTCGGGAGAGCCGGAGCTCACGCCCTGTCCCCGTCTTTGTGACTTGATGTCGCCGATGGGGCTGGCTTACCTGATCTTAGGCATTGGAACCGTAGAACGGTTCAACGCCTTGCTCAGACAGGCTGATGGCCGGGGAGGCGTTCGAGAGATGGAGGATTTTGCGCGCGCCATGACCGATTTCGTGCGCGACCACCAGGCCTGGGCCGCTCCGATCGTTCTGCTGCTGGCGTTCGGCGAATCGCTTGCCTTCATATCGCTGCTGATTCCGGCCTGGGGCGCGCTGGTGGCGATCGGCGCGTTGATCGGCGTCAGCGGCATCAGCTTCTGGCCGGTCTGGATTGCCGGCGGGATCGGCGCCGCCCTTGGCGACTGGGTCTCCTACTGGTTCGGCTTCAGGTACAAGGAACAGGTCGCGCAGATGTGGCCGCTGTCGCGTTATCCGGAGATATTGCCGCGCGGCGAGGCCTTTGTGAAAAGCTGGGGCGTGCCGAGCATTTTCATCGGACGGTTTTTCGGGCCGCTGCGGGCCTCGGTGCCGCTTGCCGCCGGCATTTTCGAAATGCCGTACTGGCGTTTTCAATTTGCCAATTTCGTATCGGCGCTGGTCTGGTCGGCGGCCTTGCTGCTATTCGGCGACGTGATCGCGCAGGTCCTCGAATGGCTGTGGCGGGTGGTCTAGGTTCAGGCGTCGGACCTCGCGACGACGGCAGAACAAGCCGCGCAGCAAAGGCTAATCCCGGCAGCTCCATCAACAATCCGAATCCGTTTGCGACCAATCCGGGCTGGCATGCGTTCTTCGACCAGGACGGCGACATGGCGGAAAAGACCCGCCGCCGGGTCTACGACATGGTGGCGGCTGAGAAGCTGCAGGTGCAGGGGCTTCCACGATCCGTTCTCCGGGCTCGGCAATGTCGATAAGGACGGCAGTGGCCACCGGGTGGTGCCCACGCCGGACCATCCCGGATGCGCAGTCGCATCGGGGAATGACAGTCACCACCTTGACGAAAACCGGGCGCGGCCTTATAGCCGCGCCCATGATCAACGCCGCGACCATTCTCATCGCTCGCCGCCGCCGTACCGTTGCGGTATGGGCGGACATCTGCGTTTAAGATATCAGCCCCTGCCGCCGGATCCGGTCCGCGGCACTTGCTTCCCAAACAGCGCGATCTGATCCCGGCGGCTCCTACGTCAAGCAGGAGTTTGAAATGTATACGCCTCCCATGTTCAAGCCCGATCGCGCCGCAAGTCTTGCGTTTGCGGAAGCGCGCGGATTCGGCACGGTCTGCGCATGGGACGGCACCAAGCCCGTCGCATCCTCGCTGCCGTTTTTTCTCACCTATGCCAACGACGGCACGCCGCACGCGGCGTTTCACGTCGCACGTCACAATGCGCTGGCGAAACTCGCGGACGGGACATCGTCCTGGCTGATGGCCGTGAACGGCGCGGATGCCTATGTTTCGCCCGACTGGTACGCCTCGCCGGATCAGGTGCCGACCTGGCTTTATCAATCCGTGCATCTCACCGGCACCGTGCGGCAGCTGTCCGATAGCGAACTCGCCGCACATCTCGACGCGCTCAGCGCGAAGTTTGAAAGTCGGCTCGCGCCGAAAACGCCCTGGACCTCGTCGAAGATGACGGCCGGGCGGCTGGATGCGATGAAAAAAGCAATCGTGGGGCTGGTGATGTCGGTCGACGAGGTCGAAGGCAGCTTCAAGCTGAACCAGCACAAATCCGATACCGATCATGTGGCTGTTACGACGGCGCTGGCGCGGCAGCCGGAGGCCGCCGCGCAGCATCTGGCAAACGAAATGCGTGTGTTGCGGCCACAACTGTTCGAGAGCCCGACGACACCATCAAATGCCAAAGCTGGAAATGCCAAGGCTGCAAATGCCAAGGCTGCGCCCGAAGGAGCGATGTGATGAGCACGAAGAAGAAGATCGGCATTCTCGGCGCGTCCGGGTACACCGGCGCCGACGCGGTGCGCCTGCTGGCACGGCATCCAAATGCCGAGATATCGGCGCTCACGGCCAATACCCATGCCGGCAAGGCGGTGGACGAGGTGTTTCCGCATTTCTTCATGCTGGAGCTGCCGCGGCTCGTCGAATGGGAAAAGGTCGACTGGACCAAACTCGATGCGGTGTTCTGCGGATTGCCGCACGGCACCACGCAGGAGATCACCGCGGCCGTCATGGCCGCCAATCCGGCCATCAAAATCCTCGACATGTCGGCGGATTTCCGGCTCCGCGACATGAGCGTCTACGCGCAATGGTACGGCCACGAGCACCACGCACCGGAGCTTCAAGGTGAAGCCGTCTATGGCCTCACCGAGTTCTATCGCGAGAAAATCACCGCCGCGCGGCTCGTCGCCTGTCCCGGCTGCTATCCGACGGCGGCGCTGCTTGCGCTGGTCCCGATCGTGAAGGCGAAGCTGATCGACGCAGACGACATCGTCATTGACGCAAAATCGGGCGTCACGGGCTCCGGCCGCGGTCTCAAGCAGAACACGCTGTTCAGCGAAGCAGGCGAGGGGATTTCGCCCTATTCGGTGAGCACACACCGGCACTCGCCGGAGATCGAGCAGGAGATCGGCGTCGCCGCGGGCTCAGCCGTGACCGTCAACTTCACGCCGCATCTCATTCCGATGAGCCGGGGCGAGCTCTGCACGTCTTACGTCAGACTCAAGGGCGCGAGCGTCGACGACCTGCGCGCCGCGCTGGAGCAAGCCTACCGCGACGAACCGTTCGTGCATGTCGTCAAAAAGGGCGTGCTCCCGCAAACGCAGAACGTGCGTGGTTCGAACTATGTGCAGATCGGCGTATTCGCCGACCGCATCAAGAACCGGGCTATCGTTATTTCGGTGCTGGATAATCTGGTGAAGGGCTCGGCGGGACAGGCGATCCAGAACATGAACCTGATGTTCGGATTTCCCGAGACGACCGGGCTGGAGCAGATCGCGCTGTTTCCGTGAGGGCTTGACATCCTCATGGTTCGAGACGCGCGCACCGGACAGCGCAAGCGCGCTGCCGAGAGAGCGCGCTCCTCACCATGAGAGAAGGAGCGCGAACGCTTGTTGCGGCCGCAGCGTCCGAAACATCAGCGCGATTGAAACAGCCGAAGCCGGACCGAGATCCTGGCGCCTCCCGATGGAGCTTGCTGGATCGACAGGGCGCCGCCATGGGCTTCGGTCAGGCCGCGCGCGATGGCGAGGCCCAATCCGGCGCCGCCGGTTCCGCGGCTTCGCGATGTCTCCAGCCGACTGAACGGCTCGAGCATGGCCTGCCGGTGTTCGGGCGGGATTCCCGCGCCTTCGTCGTCGACCGTCAGCAGAAAGTCCTTGCCGACGATCATGCTGCGGAGATGTGCGCTGCCGCCATACTTGATGGCATTGTCCGCCAGATTGGCCACGACGCGTCTGAGCGCCAGGCGGTCGCCGAGAACGATTGGGACTTGCTCCCAGTGACCCCCTTGATAATCGATGCGGGCGCCGCCGGATCGCCGGTCGGCGACTTCCGCACGGATGATGTCGTCAATCTCGACCATCTCTTCGGCCAGTTCGCCGGCCCCGGCCCGGCTTGCCAACAGCGCATCGTCGAGCAAGAGAATCATATCGTTGATGTCGGCGATCGCGCGATCGCGCTCCGCCTCGTCGTTGATCTTTTCGGCGCGCAGCCGAAGCCGCGTGGCGTAGGTTCGTACATCATGGGAAATTCCGCCCAGCATCGCCATGCGCGAGCGCAGCAGCTCGCCGAGCCGGCCTTGCAAACGATTGAACGCATCGATCAGGGAGCGGATTTCCGGGGCGCTGCGTCTGGCCTCTGGCAGAGCCACGGGATCAAGCGATAGGTCGACGCGATCGACGGCCTCGGCAAGGCGAGCCAGCGGTTTGGTCTCGCGGTGCATGACGAGGAGTGCGAGCAGCGCGATCAGGGTACCGAAAATGCCGGCGCCAAATCCGACCGGCAAACCAAGCGGCCCCAGCAGTATCGCGTTTCCGACTTCGATGACCAGCGTGTCTCCGGTCCGAAGGCCGACCCGTACATCGACCGTTGGCGGAACGAGACGGGAAAACAATCGCCTGCGCTCGCCTGTATCCGCGAAATTGACACTGACCGGGCGGCCGCCGAGCGCCTGCAGAGACGACTCGATCGCCCGCTGGTTGAGCCGTGGCAGGATCCGCTGCGCTGTCGTTCCGGTATTCGCGCCGGCGTCAATTCGCGCTGCAAATGTTTCCGAGCTCGCCACGCGAAGCACCAGCTTTCGCTCCTCACCGGGCGTGCGTTCGATCAGTTCAACAAGAGCGGCGATATGACCAGGGACGGGCAGGGTATTGTTTTCGGCGGTATGGGCCCGCGCGATGTAATACAACGCGATGGTGGAGATCCACGCCATGCCGAGTCCGACGACGACGATCAGTCCGATCCGCGCCGCGAACGTCATACGCAGGATCATGTCAGCGGTCTCACATGAGCGGTGAACAGATAACCGCCGTTGCGGACGGTGTTGATCAGGTTGGAGCCGGGGCTCGCACCGTCCAGTTTCTTGCGCAAGCGGGAGATCAGCATGTCAACGGTGCGGTCGAAGGGATCCGCGGATCGACCGCGCGTCCAGTCGAGAATTTGGTCCCGCGTCAGTACCCGGCGCGGTCGCTGGACAAAACAGACCAGCAGCTCAAATTCGCCACTCGTCAGGGTGACCGCGTTGTTCTCTCCGAAGCTCAGCCCGCGGGCATCGATATCGATGACGAAGGTGTCAAAGCTATAGCGGCGGTTCTGCGGCTGCGGCGGCGTGTGCTGCGTCCGGCGCATGATGGCGCGGGCGCGGGCCAGCAGTTCGCGCGAACTGAAGGGTTTGGCGAGATAATCGTCGGCGCCCATTTCGAGGCCGACCACGCGATCGATTTCGTCGCTCTTGGCTGTCAGCATCAGGATGGGGATGGGGTCGCCGACTCGCAGCCGGCGGCAGATCGCAAGACCGTCCTCGCCGGGAAGCATCAGGTCGAGAATAACGAGATCGGGTCGCAGGCGCTGCAAGACCGTGTCCATTGCTTTGGCGTCCTCGGCGGTCTCGACGTCGTATCCCTCATGAACCAGAAAATCGCGAACCAACCGCCTGATTTCAGGGTCGTCTTCCACAATCAAAATTGTCGGCTTGGGCATCGTCATGTCTGGAATGTCGGACAATCGAACGGCGTCGGCAAGTCGAGCCGCCGCGTTGTTACAAACTGTTACGTGGCGTCGACAAATCGCCAACAAACGTCTTGCGCCGTTGAAATTCCGCTGACGTCGAGCGGCCATGGTCTCCGCACGGTCGGGCTCACGCCGAGCGCCGCCGGTTGAAGAGGAGAGCAATACCATGAAGAAGCTTCTCGCCATCTCTGCGATTGCCGGATCCTTGTTTGCGGCAGGCGTTGCCGATGCCAATGCCGGCTCGCGTAGCGGGTCGATTACGGGCCCACGCGGCACCACGACGTTTTCCGGGTCGCGATCCTGCGCAGGCGGCGTCTGCTCGTCTCAGGGCAGTGTCACCGGGCCCTACGGCGGCACGATATCGCATCAGGGTTCCAGCACCTGTTCGGGCGGCACCTGCTCCGGCAGCGGCGTTGTCACCGGCCCCCGCGGCGGCACGGTCTCCTACAACAGGACGATCTCACGCTGACGCAGCGCAGCGGCTGGCGGAGGCAATCACCGTCGCCAGCCGCTGGTATTGCTCGAGGATATGGTCATGGATCAACTCGCAGGCTTGTTCGACATCAACACCCGCCTGATGCTGCTCGCGACCGCACTGGGGTTCATGGGCCTTGAATATTTTCTCGGCCGGCTCACCCATCGCGACACCCACGATCCCTTTGAAAGCGCGGCATCGCTGGGCGTAGCGGCAGGGCAGTCGATGGTTCGGGCCGTTGAGGCGACGCTGCTGGCGATTCCTTTTGCGTTCGTCTATCAGCACCGGCTTTTCGACTTCTCGCAGACCACGCCAGCGGCGCTGACCGCGCTGTTCGTGGCGACCGAGTTTGCCTATTATTGGCAACACCGCGCCTCACACCGGATTAACTGGATGTGGGCGACCCATGCGGTACATCATTCGGCGACCAAGCTGAATTTCACCGCGGCGATCCGGCTCGGCTGGACCGGCAATATCTCCGGAAATTTCCTGTTCTTCCTGCCGTTGATCTTTATCGGATTCCATCCCTTTGCCGTGATCGGCATGCTTGGCGTCAACTTGTTCTACCAATTTTTCATCCACACCGAGCTCGTGTCCCGGCTGGGTCCGCTGGAATGGATTCTCAACACGCCCGCCCATCACCGCGTGCACCACGCGTCGAATCCGGCCTGCCTCGACAAGAACTACGGCGGCATCCTGATCGTGTTCGACCGGATATTCGGAACCTTCGCCGAGGCCCCTCGGGGTCAAGCGCTGCGTTACGGACTTGTCCGCGGCACCAACAGTTACAACCCGGTCAGGATTGCGCTTGGCGAATGGCGCAACATGATCAGCGATTTCGCCCGCGCACCGACGCTACGCGAGCGGGTCAAGACGCTGTTTGGGCCGCCGGCTTGATGGTCGCAAGTTCGCTTTAACCCCGACAACTTCACCGCTGGAGATAGTTCGATGAGGATCGTTTTCACAAAAGACCGCCACTCGCCGTGTGCCGGGTCGCTTCTTGTTGCCCTGGCGATCGGCGCAGCTGCGTCGTGGGGCACAATCGCATCCGCCCAGACGCAGGTGCCGCAGGAAATGCGGAGCAAGGCGATGAGTCTAGCTCAAGTCTGCAGAGCCGATTACGAGCGGCATTGTCACGACGTCCAACCGGGTGGCGGGCGCGTTCTCGGATGCCTCAGCGCGAACGCCGAGAAGCTGTCGCCGGCGTGTCGGGGCGCGTTACCGGACGCGCGGGCCCTGGCGTCGCGCGCGACCGCCACGGGCGTAATGCCGAAATAGCCGGCACGCGCCATCGACAGCCCAAGGGCTGGACGATGGCGCTTCGATTTCCTCAGGTCCGGGACGCGTTAGGCGTCAAACGATCTTGAAGATCGCCAGCGCCAGCACCGCCTGCGCCAGGAAGCCGACGGTGAAGGCCAGGGTGCGGAATACCGGCAAGCCCAGCGTGTAGACGATCAGATGCGCGACGCGGGACCAGAAATAGACCACGCAGGCATAGACGGTCCACTTGGTCGAATAATCGATCTGCGCCAGGATCAGTACCAGCGGCGCGAAGATGACGAGATTTTCGATCGCATTGTCGTGCGCGAACATCAGGCGGTTGGCCCATTCCGCGTGCGGCTTGTCGTTGCGCGACGGATTGGCCATGGCGCCGCTGAGGCCGCGAACCTGACAGCGGTTAAGCACATAGGGAACCCACAAAAGCCCGGTCAGAATGACCGTCAGCGTCAGCCAGAACAATTCGCGCGTCATGGGTTCCCTCTCAATTCAGTTTTCGACTCTCGTCCCGGCGGGACGGCCCGTTATATTCGGATGTTCGTCGTTGCGCTACGCGCGAACCCGGACGTAGCTGCCGGGCGCGTCTTCGATGGCAGGCATCGCGTCGGTGCCGACCGCGCGCGCCGGAACCTTCTCCGCATCGATGCTTTCAAGCCATTCACGCCAGTCGGGCCACCATGACCCCTTATGCTCCTGCGCGCCCTTGAGCCAGTCCGCCAGCGTAATGTCCTTGATACTGTCGTTGGTCCAGAACTGGTACTTGCCTGACGCGGGCGGGTTGACCACGCCGGCGATATGCCCGGATCCGGACAGCACATATTTCACCGGGCCACCGAAGAATTGCGAACCATAGAGGACTGAATCCGCCGGCGCGATGTGATCCTCGCGGGTCGCCAGATTGTAGATCGGCACCTTCACCTTGGTCAGATCGAGCAGCGTGTTGTCCAGCACCATGCTGCCGGTGGAAAGCCGGTTCTCCAGATAGCAGTTGCGCAGGTAATAGGAATGGTTGGCCGCCGGCATCCGCGTCGCATCGGAATTCCAGTGCAGCAGATCGAACGCCGAGGGCGGTTGTCCCTTGAGATAATTGCTGACGACATAGGACCAGATCAGATCGTTTGAGCGCAGCATGTTGAAGGCCATCGCCATCTTGCTGCCTTCGAGCACGCCCGTCGCCTCCATGTCGCGCTCGAGCGCCGAGATCTGGCCCTCGTCGACGAACACCAGAAGATCGCCGGCGTGACTGAAATCGACCTGCGCGGCCAGGAATGTCGCCGACGTCGCGCGCACGCGCCGCTTTTCTGCAAGCCAGGCCAGCGTCGAGGCGAGCAGGGTGCCGCCGACGCAATAGCCCATGGTGTGGACTTTCAACTCGCCGGTAGCCTGCTCGATGACGTCCATCGCCGCCAGCGGGCCTTCCTTCATGTAGTCGTCGAAGGTTTTCGCCCCCAGGCTCTTGTCCGGGTTGACCCAGGAAATCACGAACACCGTGATGCCCTGGTCAACACACCATTTGATGAAGGATTTTTCCGGCTTGAGATCGAGGATATAGAATTTGTTGATCCACGGCGGCACGATCAGCAACGGGGTGCGCAGCACGTTTTCCGTCGCCGGCTGATACTGGATCAGCTGCATCAACTCATTCTGGAAGATCACCTTGCCCGGCGTCGTCGCCATGTTGACGCCGACCGCGAGATTGGTGGGATCGGACTGACGAATCCGCAGCGAGCCGTGTCCGGCCTCGATATCTTCCGCCAGCATCTTCATGCCGCGGACGAGGTTGTCGCCGTTGGATGCCAGCGTCTCGCGCAGTATTTCCGGATTGGTGAGCACGAAATTCGACGGCGCCAGCGCGTTGGTGATCTGCTGAACGTAGAACTCGGCCTTCTTGCGGGTGTGCGGGTCGAGCCCTTCGGCGTTGTGCACCAGGTCCTGCGCCCATTGCGTCGAGAGCAGATAGACTTGCTTCACGAAATCGAAGAACTGATTCGATTTCCACTCGGGATCGTTGAACCGCTTGTCGCGCGGCGCGGGCTCGATCGCCGGCGGCGCCTGTTCTCCGACGAGGCGCCGCATCGATGAGCCCCACAAATCGAGATAGGCCTTGCCGATCTTGATCTGCAGTTCCGTCGTCCGGGCTTTGTCCGACAGCCAATATTCCGCAACCGCGCTAAGCGTCTTGATGACCTCGCCGAGTTCGGTGGGCGGCTTGTCCTTGGGTTCGGCGTCCTCGCGCGGCTTCAGATAGGCTGCGAGCGCCTGACCGCTGCTCTCCATCGCCCGCGCGAGGTTCATCGCAAAGGCTTCCGGATCGAACTTCTTCTCGGTCTGGGGTTCGCTCGCAAGGTCGCTCATGGCGGGACACTATATCTTCATTTCAACTTCGTCACCGCGCAGATCGACGCTGAAAAGTTCCAGGTTAACCCTGACATCAAATCTGCTGCACTGCGACAAAGTAACTTGGTTCCGTCATATTGAGGCCTCAGCGGTTCTATTTGTTGTTCAGGACTTTGCTTCGGGCGACAATGTTCGTGGTCAGGCGCGACAACTGATGAAATAAGCATCAGACGGCTGTAAAGTTCGGTTAAGCGAAGTGGAGACTTCCGGACTAATGTCGGTGGATCGAAAAACAAGGGCGGTTGCGGCTGGCGTGCTGTTGCTTTCGGCGCTCGTGCTCGGCGGCTGCGCGACATCGATCGCGGATATGCCGTTGGTAGGCACGCCGGCCGATGCACCAGCGCGCCCGAAGGAAGCTGGCGCCTACCTTCCGGTGCATGATTTGCCACCGGATCGCGAAGAGGCCGCGATGGCGCCGTCGGAGCAGGCCAAGGTATTGAAAGAACTGTCTGCCGCCCGGGACCATCAGGCGTCCGCGAAGGCCACCAAAAAACCCGGCCGCGCAGTGACCCAATAGGGCGGTAACGGCTGGCGCAGCCGAGTGTCCGTGGTAATAAGGACTTCAATTCAACCGCAAATCGGGACGACGACCGGTTTTTGCGCCTGAAACCGCTCTAAATCATTGATTGAGCGCGATTTCGGGACGAAACCGAGTTCGGTTTCGTTGCAAAAAATGTCTGCGATTCTGTCCTTACCGGTTGTCGGAGCCAGGACCCATGGAAGATTTTTACCGCATCCGCCGTCTCCCGCCTTACGTGTTCGAGCAGGTCAACCGGGCCAAGGCGGCGGCACGGAATGCCGGAGCCGACATCATCGATCTCGGCATGGGCAATCCGGATTTGCCGACGCCGCCCCATGTCATCGAAAAACTGAAGGAAACGCTGGGCAAGCCGCGAACCGATCGTTACTCCGCATCGCGCGGCATTACCGGCCTGCGCAAGGCACAGGCGGGCTATTACGGCCGGCGCTTTGGCGTGAAGCTCAACCCCGAGACCCAGGTTGTCGCGACGCTGGGCTCGAAGGAGGGCTTTGCCAACGTGGCGCAGGCGATAACCGCGCCCGGCGACGTGGTGCTGTGCCCGAATCCGAGCTATCCTATTCACGCCTTTGGATTCCTGATGGCTGGCGGCGTGATCCGCTCGGTGCCCTCGGAGCCGACGCCGCAATTCTTCGAGGCGGTTGAGCGCGCCATCGTTCATTCGATCCCGAAGCCGCTCGCCATCGTCGTCTGTTATCCCTCCAATCCGACCGCCTATGTCGCAAGCCTCGATTTCTACAGGGATCTGGTGGCGTTCGCGAAGAAGCACGAGATCTTCATTCTGTCCGATCTGGCCTATGCGGAGGTCTATTTCGACGACAATAATCCGCCGCCTTCGGTGCTGCAGGTTCCCGGCGCAATCGATGTGACCGTTGAATTTACCTCGATGTCGAAGACGTTTTCCATGGCCGGCTGGCGGATGGGATTTGCCGTCGGCAACGACCGCATCATCGCCGCACTGGCGCGGGTGAAATCCTATCTCGATTACGGCGCGTTCACGCCGATTCAGGTGGCCGCGACCGCGGCACTGAACGGTCCGGACGATTGCATTCGCGAGATGCGCGACACCTACCGCAAGCGCCGGGATGCGCTGGTGGAATCGTTCGGCCGGGCGGGCTGGGATATTCCGCCTCCCAGCGCCTCGATGTTCGCCTGGGCGCCGTTGCCCAAGGCTTTCCGCGACGTCGGCAGCATGCAGTTCGCAACCCTGATGGTCGAGAAGTCCGGTGTTGTGGTGTCACCGGGGGTTGCATTCGGCGAGCACGGCGAGGGCTATGTTCGCATCGCCATGGTGGAAAACGAGCAACGTATTCGCCAGGCGGCCCGCGGAGTCCGCCGTTTCCTTGAAAGCGGCCTCGAAACGTTGCACAACGTGGTTCCTCTCGCCAACCGGCGTTAGGCATGATCCCGAAAAGCAGGTCCGCGGGCTTGACCCGTGGATGCAGACGGTTTTCGGATTGGATCATGCCCAGTTATAACGTTTCCGGCAGGTTTTTTGCGTCATGGTCGCACCCCTGAAAGTGGGTATCGCGGGGCTCGGCACGGTTGGCGCCGAAGTCGTCCGTCTGATTGAGCAGCAAGGCCGGATTTTGTCGGCACGTTGCGGACGCGGCGTGCGCGTCGTTGCCGTCACGGCGCGTTCGAAGGCAAAAAAGCGCGGGCTCGATCTGCGCGACATCGCCTGGGCCAAGGACGCCGTGGCGCTGGCCAGCGATCCCGGCATCGATTGCTTTGTCGAATTGATGGGCGGATCCGGCGATCCGGCATTGTCGGCGATCGAGGCGGCGCTGAAATCCGGCAAATCGGTGGTCACGGCCAACAAGGCGCTGATTGCCAAGCACGGATTGCGGCTGGCGACGTCAGCCGAAAAACATGGCGGCGCGCTGAATTTCGAGGCAGCCGTCGGTGCCGCCATCCCCGTCATCAAAACCCTTCGCGAGGGCCTTGCGGGTACCGGCATCAATCGCGTTTACGGCATCCTCAACGGCACCTGCAATTACATCCTGACCCGGATGGAACAGGAGGGGTTGTCGTTCGCCGAGTGCCTGAAGGATGCGCAGCGGCTGGGCTATGCCGAGGCCAATCCGTCATTCGACGTCGACGGCCACGACACCGCGCAGAAGCTTGCCATTCTTGCCAGCCTCGCTTTCGGCACCAAGGTCGCGCAACGCGCGGTTTATGTCGAGGGCATTTCCTCCATCGCGCCGGAAGACCTGCGCGCCGCGGAAGAACTCGGCTATCGCGTCAAGCTGCTCGGGGTCGCGGTGCGGACCGCGAAAGGCATCGAGCAACGCGTGCATCCAACCATGGTGCCGAAATCATCCTCGATCGCGCAGGTGATGGGTGTCACCAATGCGGTGACCATCGACGGCGAGGGCATTCCGCCGATCACGCTGGTCGGTCCGGGCGCCGGCGGCGCGGCAACCGCCTCGGCCGTGGTTGCCGACATCGCCGATGTCGCGCGCGGCATCCGCGCCAAACCGTTCGGACGTCCGGTGGCGCTGTTGCGCGCGACCGAGAAGGCGCCAATGGAGCGCCATGAAGGCGGCTACTATATCCGCCTGATGGCGCGCGATCTCGCCGGTACGGCTGCGACCATCGCGACCCGGCTCGCGGAACAGAAGATTTCCATCGAATCGATCGTGCAGCGGCATCCCGATGGCGTTGACGCGAACGGCGCGGCGAAAAAGGCTTCGCCGGTGCCGGTCATTCTGATTACCTACGCAACCAGCGAGGACGCGGTATACCGTGCCCTGCAGGCGGTACAGCGCGACAAGGTGATCAATGGCCGGCCGCAGGTGATACGGATCGAAAAAAACTAGCACGTGGTCCGAACGGACGAGGTGCGAAACGATTGGTTGCGGGCCGATAAACCCGCAATGAAGTTTTAAAGGAGTTCGCCGATGTCGACCCATATTTCAGTTCCGCCGCAGCTGCTGCTGGAGCGCATTCTGACGCTCGAAATCGTGCGCGTGACGGAGCGCGCGGCGGTGTCGGCGGCGCGGCTGCGCGGCCACGGCAACGAGAAGGCGGCCGACCAGGCCGCCGTCGACGCCATGCGCCGCGAACTCAACAAGCTGCCCATCGAGGGCACCGTCGTGATCGGCGAGGGCGAGCGCGACGAGGCGCCGATGCTGTTCATCGGCGAGAAGGTCGGCATGAACGCCGGCCCGCAGGTCGATATCGCCGTCGACCCGCTCGAGGGCACCACGCTGTGCGCCAAGAACATGCCGGGTGCGATCGCGACCATGGCGATGGCGGATGGCGGCACGCTGCTGCATGCGCCCGACGTTTACATGCAGAAGATCGCGGTCGGTCCGGGCTACAAAAAAGGCGTCGTCGAGCTGGATGCGTCGCCGGCCGACAACGTTCGCCGATTGGCCAAGGCAAAGGGTGTCGATGCGTCCGCGATCACGGTGCTGGTGCTCGATCGCGCTCGCCATGCCGATATCATTACCGGCGTGCGCAGCACGGGCGCGGCGGTTCGCCTGATCACCGACGGTGACGTGGCGGGAGTGATCCATTGCGCCGATCCGGATAATACCGGGGTCGATATGTACATCGGTACCGGCGGCGCGCCGGAGGGCGTGCTGGCGGCGGCGGCGCTGCGCTGCATCGGCGGCCAGATGCAATGCCGGTTGATCCTCGACACCGAGGAGAAACGCGAACGCGCCAGCAAGATGGGCGTCAATGATCCGCGCTTTATCTACGGCATCGAGGACATGGCGCGCGGCGACTGCCTGTTCGCCGCGACCGGCGTCACCACCGGTTCGCTGCTGTCGGGGGTCAAGTTCCGCAAGGATGTCATCGAGACCGAGACGGTGGTGATGCGCTCGGTCACCGGCACCGTGCGTTACATCAAGGCCGAACACCGGCAGCTCGAAAAATTTCACCTCGATTGAGGGCGCTGGCATGGCTGGCAACATCGTCATTCGGCCCATCGGTGAAAACGAGCGAGAAGCCTGGAATCCATTATGGACGGGTTATCTGGCGTTTTACGAGTCCGCGCTGAGGCCGGAGATCAGCGACCTCACATGGGATCGATTTCATGATCCTGACGAACAGATCTTCGCGTTGGGGGGCTATGTCGACGGTGAATTAATGGCGATTGCCCACTACCTGTTTCATCGCTCGACCTGGGCTCCGCACCGATATTGCTACCTGGAAGATCTGTTTGTCGCACCAGCTGCACGGGGTAGGGGGCTAGGACGGGCGTTGATCGAGGCAGTTTACGAGAAGGCCCGGGTGGCGAATGCGAGCCGGGTCTATTGGCTGACGCAATCGAACAACACGCAGGCGCGTAATCTCTACGATAAGGTCGCGGACAATCTCGGCTTCATTCAGTACCGCAGGGTAATTTGAACAGTGGAATGACGAAGCTAAAGAAAAACAAAAAAGGGAGTGAACATGTCCGATATTTCAGCCGTCAAGGCGCTGGTGTTCGATGTGTTCGGCACCGTGGTTGATTGGCGTTCGAGCCTGATCGCGGATTTCACCAAATGGGCCGACAAGCGCGGCATAAGTGCGGACTGGACCGCGCTGGTCGATGGCTGGCGTGCGGTGTATGCGGCGTCGATGGATGAGGTGAGAAAGCACCCCGAACGCGGCTACGTGATACTGGACAAGCTTCACCGGCAGTCGCTGGAAAAACTGGTCGCGCAGTTGTCGATTTCCGGCCTGGAAGAAGCCGATCTGGATTACCTCACCAAGGGCTGGCACCGGCTTCATGGGTGGCCGGACAGCGTCGCCGGTCTGACGCGGCTCAAGACAAAATACATCATCGGTCCGCTCTCGAACGGCAATGTCGCGCTGCTCACCAATATGGCGAAATTCGCTGGCCTGCCGTGGGACTTGGTGTTGTCGGCGGAACTGTTCGAACACTATAAGCCTGACCCCGAAACCTACCTCGGCGCCGCAAAACTGCTCGGCCTTCCGCCGGAGCAGGTCATGATGGTGGCCGCGCACAACCACGATTTGAAGGCCGCGCAGAAACTGGGGTTGAAGACCGCCTTCGTCGCGCGGCCCACTGAATATGGTCCGCTGCAGAAATACGATTTCGAGGCGAAGGGCGATTGGGATATCGTCGCCAAGGATTTTGGCGGAGTTGCTGACCGGATGGGGTGCTAGAGATAATTTGCCTGGGTTCAACTGTCACAGCCGTCATCCCCGCGAAAGCGGGGACCCAGTAGACGCAGGCATTGTTGTGTACTGGTTCCCCGCTTTCGCGGGGATGACGGCGGTGCAGGCGGCGAAAATGATTGCGACTAATCCGCCTGCATTGCGATATTCTGCCCGGACGTGCCAAATTCTCGTTTCCCGCCGCGATGCCGAATGACGTCGTGTAAAAAAATCCACTGCCCGACGGGCCAGATTTGGTGTGATCGCGGCTGTCGAGTCCCATAGCAAAAAATTTTGCTGTTCCGCGCCGACCCAAATCAATTCTATAACCGCCGCTGTCTCGTCCCACACAAGGGGCGTATCGCGATCGTCACGGACGCGGGGCGGGATGCGGTGGACGCAGCAGTGTTAGGCGTGCGATGCGAGCGCAGGGCGGATTGCTCTCCGTGAGCGGTTAGCGGCATGCAAGACGACGGCGCTGCTTGCGGACGGTGAAGTCGTGTGGTCCTGACGCCTCGACGCTGGC
>DATHHQ010000267.1:0-2081 GCA_035490095.1 Bradyrhizobium sp. | reverse complement strand
TAGCGGCGTGATATTCCTGAGTTGGGAAATGTCAGGTCCGTAAATCGCCAGACGGACGCTCGCGATGCCGTTAGCGTTTCCATCACACACAGCATGGAGACGATCGATGACGGACGCAGAAATTCAGGATTTTGTAACGCGGTTTGCAGCGGCATGGGCGGCACGGGACGGCAACGCTTTTGTCGAGCTCTGGCACCCGGAAGGTCTGCTGCACACGCCGCTGGTGAACCGGGCGGTTGCGGGAAGCGAACTCAATCGTCTGATGGAAGTGCAGACCGCGGCGGCGCCGGATTTCGTCTGGCAATTGCTGGACTGGACCTCGCGCGGCGACGTGGTGATTATCGAGTGGCAGACCACCCGCATCGTCAACGGTGAGCGGTTCAGCTGGCGCGGCGTCGACAAATTCCGCATCAGGGCCGGCAGGATTATCGAGGAGCGGGTCTACTGCGACACCGCGCCGCTGCGCGCGGCCCGCACCGGCGAGACGCTGGAGCCGATCACGAGATTCTAAGGATGCGACCCTATCAAAGCGCAGACTTCGTGGAGATCCCGGGCGATGTAGACGCACAGCTCTTCCATCTCGCGCGTGGGCGGCAACAGGTCCGGAACCATGATGGTCATCATCCCGGCGGCGGAGGCGGCTCGGACGCCATGATAGGAATCTTCCAGCGCAATGCATGCTTCGGGCTTGACCCCGAGCCGCTCGGCCGCCTTCAGGAACGGCTCGGGCTGTGGTTTCCCCCGCGAATAATCGCCCCGCGCAATCACGGTCTCGAATCGGTCAAGCAGCCCGTGGAGACCGAGGTTGTGCCGCACATCTTCGTGACGCGAGGATGTGGTGATGGCGCGGGGGAGCCCGGCATTGTCCAGCAGATCGAGCAGTTCGACCAGCCCTTGCTTCATGCACAGCTGCAATTTGGTGATCTCGCGAAATTGCGACGCTGTCGCCCAGAACAGGTCGAAATCGAAGTCTTTCCCGCAGCGCTCGCTGAATGCGGTTCGTGTTTCCTCGAGCGACATCCCGATGGTCGAAAGATAGAACGCGGTGGATATGTCATGGCCACCGTCGGCGGCGGCGGCGATGACGGCGTCCCGGTAGAGCGCCTCGGTGTCGAACATCAGGCCGTCCATGTCGAGAATGACAGCGTGGGCCTTGCGGGGCAGCGTCGTGGTCGGCGGCATGATCTGTTCTCGATGGCGGCCGGTCACGCCGCGGGCTGCGCCACGTCGTCTTCGCTGGCGAGCAGATGGATCAGCGCGCTCTTGATCGCGGCCTGCCGCGTCGGCGCGCTGACCTGTGCGCCGAGCAGGTCGGTGACGTAAAACACGTCGCGGGCGCGCTCGCCGAAAGTCGCGACATGGGCCGACGCGATGTTGAGGTTGAGTTTCGAAATCGCCGTGGTCAATTGATACAGCAGGCCCGGCCGGTCGAGGCCGGACACCTCGATCACGGTGTAGCGGTCCGACCACTGGTTGTTGATGATGACTTCCGGTTCGACCACGAACGGCCGCACCTTGCCGCGGTTCGATCGCCGCGCCACCACTTCGGGCAGCCGCAATTTGCCTTCCAGCACGTCCTCGATCATGTCGCCGATCCGCGTCGCGCGACGTCCCTCGTCCTCGTCGCGGTCGTATTCCCTCGATATCGCGATGGTGTCGAGCGCCCGCCCGTCGGTGGTGGTGTAAATCTGCGCGTCGACGATATTGGCGCCGGCCGAGGCGCAGGCGCCGGCGATGATCGACAGCAGCCAGGGGTGATCGGTTGCGAGGATCGTCAGTTCGGTGACGGCGCGCGCCTCGTCGAAGCCGACATTGATCGCGAGCTTATGACCGGCCTGTTCGCTGGCGCGCAAGAAGCGCGCGTGGCGGAGCTTGCGCGGCAGTTCGACCTTGAGCCAGTACGCGGGATAATGCCGTCCGATATAGGCGTTGAGTTCCTGCTCCGGCCACTCGGTGAAAGCCGCGCGAAATTCCGCCTGCGCCACCGCGATGCGCTGCGCGCGGTTGACCTCCGAGAAACCGCCGGTCAGCACCGGCTCGGTTTCGTAATACAGCGTACGTAAAAGCTGCGCCTTCCAGCC
>DATHHQ010000266.1:0-34835 GCA_035490095.1 Bradyrhizobium sp. | reverse complement strand
GCCAGCGTCGAGGCGTCAGGACCACACGACTTCACCGTCCGCAAGCAGCGCCGTCGTCTTGCATGCCGCTAACCGCTCACGGAGAGCAATCCGCCCTGCGCTCGCATCGCACGCCCAACACTGCTGCGTCCACCGCATCCCGCCCCGCGTTCGTGACGATCGCGATACGCCCCTTGTGTGGGACGAGACAGCGGCGGTTATAGAAGTGATTTGGGTCGGCGCGAAACAGCAAAATTTTTTGCTATGGGACTCGACAGCCGCGATCACACCAAATCTAGCCCGTCGGGCAGTCGATTTTTTTACACGACGTCATTCGGCATCGCGGCGCAAAACGAGAGAATTTGGCACGTCGGGCAAATCACCGCGGTCCCCGTTTCCCACAGCCGCTCCGCCGCGCGCCAGAAGGAGAGATCTATGGTGCCGTGGCGGCCCGTGCCGAGGTGACACAATGAAGCCCGAAGCTATCGACGCCATAGTCGATACCAATCCATTGGCGTGGCGTTCCCAAGCTATGAATGAACGCAACCTTCACGTGCTACACGTTGCGGATATTCAGATGTCCCCAGTTGTGCGGAGCGCGACAACCGCGCCGCTTTGTCAGGCGAGCGCTTCTTTGCCGCAAGTATTGAAAGCTGTTTGAAGTCCGCCTTGATCCGAGCTTTCGTTTTTCCCTTTTTGCGTTTGTCCCATGACGCCTTACCGAGTACGACGGCGGACGGGTTTTTCTCTGCGTCGCGTGTGGCTTGTTTACGGGATCAAGAAAGTCCCGTTCGCAGAGTCAGACGACCCTTTTCACAAGAAGATTCGAACGGCTATCATTACAGCGCCGGTCCTTGCCATGGCTGCGTTTGTTGCCGGCAAACAAAGGGCAGATAGCGCACTCACAACGATGTCTGACCCGTACCAGGTGAAGGTCAAAGGTGGCGAGGTGCGCAATCGTATCCTGTTGAGGAGTTTCGATAAGGGACTGCTAGTGAGAAGCCCAGCAGACGAACGCGTCGAGTTCATCAAGTGGGACCAAATAGACGAAGTAACCAAATCATCGCCAAGAAATCGCGGCGAAAGCTACTCGTGTCAATGGTTCGAGATTAATTGTTCTAAAGAGCAGTTCGTACCGTAGTCACCACCCCCTATTTACCCACTTCAACCGCTTTGGTGGCTGCAAGAACAGTCGGTGCCGACTTCAATATAATTTGTGCATAGGGTGTAACCACGGGGTGCTTTTCTGGTTTCCACCTCCCGCCCTCTCTCGGCCTGACGAGCTGAGAGTCACGGAGAGCGCGAAACTCCTCAAGCTCTTCCCCTGTTCTAACAAATGGTTTATCGAATATGTCTTGCGTTAGTTGATCTACAGTTTTGATGCCGTTTGAAGCCCTGACAGCTTGAAAGAGTTCCCGTTGCTTTTGGGTGAGGCTCGACAACCCTTCGGAAACTTCTTTGAATAGTTCCTCGGCAACGTCGTGCACTTGCTTTACTGTCAGAGCAAACTCGAAACCAAGAACCTTGAAGGTCAATCCTGAGGAACGCTCAAACAGTTCCTTGAATTGAGCGCGGAATGAAAAAACTATGATCAACACGACAAAAGGCCACGCGAGAGCCTTCACGAGTTCGATAAAGTGGGTCATCGCTTCCCCCACTAAAGGCGGGAAGAACACGATAAATTGCTTTGGTTGTCACTGACAACCTTTACCACCCACCCCGCCTCGCCCAATCCTGCCGCTGCAGCACGTTCAAGGCATACTCCACATCCTTCGGCGTCCTCGCAAAGTTCGCGGCAGTATTGCGCTTGTTCCCTTCAAAGTATCCGGTCGAAAGATCGGGCACGGTCGTTTGAATGAGCAATGCGTCAGTGGGCTTGCCATTAAAGAGCGTGCGTGCCTGACCCAATCCCAATTCTTGGAGGTTTTTGGGGTTATGGTCGATTGCTCTCCCGATAATGGGGGCGTCGTTGGGACCAACCCTGAATGAAATAATGGTGGAGCAATTGCCGAGCACGGCGTCCTGTATTTCTTTGTCGAGCTGCGAAATGCGCATGATCATCCTTGTAGCCGAGATGCCGGAAGCCCTCGGCGATGGCCTGAAGGCCCGGCCCTTCGGCCCGATGATAGAACGTGTTGTCGGTATCGGCGCCGTTCACGATCCGGCCAAGCAGCACGAGCGCAGGATCTCCCGTGAGCTTGTACTTCTTCAGGATCGCCTCGAACGAGCATTCCTTTCCGTGGTGGCCCAGCCCGACGTCCTTGACTCATAAGGAATGGCGTCGAGCCGCTTGGCTTCCGCCATCACCTTGTCCGCGGGCACGAAGATGAACTCCGGATTTTTGTCGACGAACTTGCTGATGAGCCAAGGGCAAGCGACGCGATCGACTTTCACATGTTCGCGGGTAATCCACTTCATCTGATCCTCCTCGAAGGGTTGATGCTGTCAGGCATCTTCCAGAACCAGAACGCCGCCGTGCTTGGGCGAGATCACATACAGTCGGTCGGGAACGACAATCGCGGTCGTGTGCGCGCCAGCACCCGTAATGGTTTGCTCACGGGAGCCCGTTTGGGGGTTGATGGTTTCGACAAGGCCGGGCTCGCCGATGGCGACATGAACAAGCCCGGTCGCCGGATTGAAGAACGTCACGTCGGGCGGGCCCGCGATTGGCCAGACATTCCTGACATTGCCGGAGGCCGAGTCGATCTCGACCAGCGCGCCGTCGTCGCAAGCGGCGTAGAGCCGCTGGCGCGAGTGGTCGATGTCGAGGCCATGCGCGCCGCCCGAAGGCAGTTTCCAGTGCACGATGCCGTCGAGATCGGGCAGGCGGGCCACCAGCACCATCGAAGGCTCGCGGATGCACAGGAAGAGCCGCTCGGCGGACGCATCTGTCACGCACCAGCGCGGCCGACCTGGCAAGTCGATCGTGCGCTGGCTGCTGCTCTTCAGGTCGTAAAGATGCAATGTAGGGCCCTCGCGATCGTCGCCGATGCAGGCGACGATCCCCATGTTCGCGCGCTTGACGACCGCTGCGCCATTGGGCCGTGGACCTGACTTGAACATGGCCTTGGATTTGAACGTCGCGGCATCTAGCCAGGTGACGCTCGCTGCACCGCGATTGGTGGTGAGCACCTCGCCGTCGTCCGCCACAGCGCCGGCGACGCCCGGAAATCCAGGCAGCGTTGCGATATGCTTTTGCGCGTCGTGATCGATTACCTCGATGCAGTCGCGACCGGTGTGAGCGATAAAGACGCGGCGGGTTTTAGGATCGAATGCGGCGTGGTCGAAGTCGCTATTCGCCCCGTTCGGAATTTCAATAACGGTAAGTGTCTTCAGCGGCATGGCGGCTTCCAGGCTATCGAGGCAAGATGTGAGATGCTTCGCGTTGCGCGGCGTGATTTTCGAAAAAAGAGAGCGGAAAGCCGAAGGTCACGCCCGCGCGAATCTCGTTCGCCGGGTGTCCACCCGTGAGCGCATGACGTATCGCGACGTCGAAGCTGAGATTGTCGCGCACGCGGTAAATCAGGCCGACCAGGCCTGAAAACGTCTGCTCCCTTCCAAACTCATTCTCGTAGAAAATCTCGGCAACGGGGCGAACCGTCCATGTCGACGGTCCTTCGACAATGGCGCCGAGGAAGAGATCGCCACGATGATCGCGCGTGAGGGCAGTCTCCGCGTTGAGGTGAATCGTGCCCCAATCCCAGCGCTGCGAGACGATTCCGGCCAGGCTTGCACCGACGCCCGAATTGCCGGTGCTGTCCGGAAGTAGGACGCCAAACTCGGTCGCGACGCTTGGGCCGGTTTTGTCCTGCAGGCTGCCAGGTACGAGAACATGCTTGAGGAACGCGCCCGCTGCCGTCAGGCTTGTAGGTCCCGGCGGCGAAAGCGGCGTCTGTCCCTGGCCTTCGAAGACGGCTTCCCAATCCTCGCTCAGACCGTAGTTGATGACCGTGGCCGGCGCGATGAGGCTGGTTCCGCTCTCATCGCGCAAGCGTCCGGCCGGCTGCAGTTCGATTTCCATTTCCCCTTTTTTTGCGACGGCGGCGTCGGTGCCGTCGAAGGGGCGATATGCCCGCGCAGGATCAGGCCAGGCCAGTAGGCTCAGCGTGATTATGGAGACCGAAGCGAAAGGATTCGGCAGTCTTCGGTAACGTCGGCAGTTTGCAGGCATGCGCGCCTCCCGACAGTCGGTCTCAAGGCATTGGCTTGAACATCCAGATCGCCGCGGGCCCGGCGACGCCTGCGCGGACCGCGACCAGTAGGCGATCCATCTCCGGCACGAACAGGGACGTGCGCGCGCCCACTGACGTGGGGATGCGCGCCATGTGGCGATAGGTCGTGCCAATTGTCTCGAACACGTCGATAAAGCCTGCTCCGCAACTGACGTAAATCCGCTCACGTTTGGTGTCGACGAAGAGGTCGTCGACATCGCCGCAGGTCTCGGCCTTCGAGATGGATTTGCCGTCGGTCATGGAGAAGACGGCCAGCTCGGGCGGGCTGCGGAACGCCACGAGAAGGTGGCTTCGATCGCGATCGACAGCCATCGCAAAATTGCCGCCCTTGTTCATCGGCCAGTTCGCGACCTGCTTTCCGGATTTTCCGTCCACCACGACGACCGCGTGAGCGTCAGGCAGGTTGACGAAGATTCGACTCGTGTTCGTGTCGATCTGGAAACTTTCCGGGTGCGCTTTCAGCGGCACATTCTGGACCTTGCTGCGGGTCGAAGGATCGACCATTGCCAATCCTCCACTGCCGTAGCCGACGACGACGCGCCCGGCCGCCGTGTCGATCCGGATATTGTCAGCATCGCCGCCAAGCTCGATTTGCCCCGTGGCCTTGTAAGCATTGCCTTCGAACAGCTTGACCGAACCATCCCGCGCATTGGCGACGAACAGTATGTCGGCCGATGGCTCGTAGCCGACCCCTTGCGGTTCGTTCAGTCCGGTAATGGTTCGGACCAGACTGTGAGTGGCCAGGTCGACAACGCCGACGCTGTCGTTGCCGAGTTCGGCCACGAACAATCGCTGCCGCTTCAAGTCCACCGCCATGTGATCGATCCGGCCGCGCACATCGCCGAGCAGGATCTTGGCTTCGAGTTGGAGGGGTTCCTTAGCTGCCGATTGAGCAGACGCGGCGTTGCTGTCCAGCATGGCAAGTCCAGCCAATATTGCAGCAATCGTCTGGAAAAGATTTGACATCTCAGTCCCCCGTCTAGTGTGCCATCACCCAGCCCGGTTGCAGGATCGGATATGCACTTCAACCTGTTGATTCATCGGCTGTCGCGCCACGCTATTAAGTACAAAGGAGATCTGCGCACTTCTTCAACATCCGACCTCGATAGGCCAATGTCCGCGAGCAGCCGATCATCAAGTTGGAGAAGTTCCCTGTATTCGTGCCGTCGTTCCCACGCCAGTGCTATTCCGGTCAGCCACGCAAGCGGGCTGTGCCATGACCATCTCAGGTCCGGAAACGAGACTGAAGCTGCTTCGAGATTGCTGGTTGAATTGCCAATTATGCTGCCGCAAGACATGTTTCACCTCCGTAATGGAGCGAAACAACGCTTGGCTGCGGGAGCTCATCGGGCGGTTGTCAATGGCCCGAGTGATTTCTGTATCACACCCACCTTTGAAGCTCAAGCGAGAGTAAGCGGTGAAGCCATTTGGAGCTTGACCATTAGAATTCCAGAACACGCAACAACACGGTGTCGGTTCGGCGGGCTTTCAATCGTCTTTAAGCAGGGACTAGCGCCCTTTGCGCCACTCGCTGGTGATTGGCATCCCAACAGGTAAAGGAAATAGTGATGAGCAAGATGATTTTTGTGAGCCTGCCAGTCACCGACCTCAAGGCGTCCATGGCTTTCTACGAATCCATCGGTTTCAAGAACAATCCTCAGTTCACCGACGAGACGGCGGCGTGCATGGTGTGGAGTGAAGCGATCAACTTCATGTTGCTCACCCATGCCAAATGGCGCACCTTTACGAGCCGCCCCATCCCACCAAAAACGTCGAGCGAAGTGATGCTGGCTCTGTCGTGCGACAGCCGCGACGCTGTCGATGCGATGAACGGCGCAGCCGCCGCAAATGGCGGCACCGCCGACATCAATCCAATAGAAGACCATGGCTTCATGTACACCCGCGACCTCGCTGATCCCGACGGCCATGCTTTGGGAGCGATGTGGATGGACATGTCCGCGATTCCTTCGGGCGACAAGGCGGGCTGACCGAGTTCACCCGATCCGCCTCTCAAAAGACCTGCGGCCCGGTGTGCAGAAATCAACAATTCTGCACCGAAAATTCGATCCATCAGTTTCTAACGGGTTAGCCCGTGCAGAAATTAGGTGTAAGTCGCCGCCATGTCGCATGTTGGCACTCTTCGGACCTCACGCGATGTCCGACTGGAGTCCGGAATACGCGCCGAAGCGGACGTCGGACGACCACACTGAATTTATGGGTTCGCGCCCTAGGAGGCCAAGGTCGTCCCGCTCCCCCACAGCGCAGAACTTGGCTATCTCGCGATTGCTTGGAATCAGTTGGACTGCCACCTGATGGCGCTTTTTGCGATGTTATCGGAACCAGGAGATTCGACTTCCGCGAAAGCGTACTCTCTAGACGACGATTCTACTCAAAGAAGGCTATTGCGTGCTCTTCTCGACATCGACGCAAACAAACTACTGCCAGCCGTGCGGAGATTATCAACAACGCAAACAAGCGAAATTCTGTGGTTGCTAAACCAAATAGACGAAGGCATTCGACAAGCGAAACAATGCTTTGCAATGCGGCATTCCGGTTGGAAGTTTTCCGGTCTACGGCGCGCGCACGTCGGTGAATGTCAGCGGGCGCAACTTGTCGCCGTCAAAATAAACGAAGCGCAGGCGCCGCCGATGCGAAACCAGGCTGGCCGGCAGCGGATCGTAGCGGAACGAGCCGCCGCCGAGGTGCGGCGTCAGGCTGCCGACATCGGCAAGCGCGTCGATTTCGACGCGCAGCAGATTGAGTGTGGCGCCGTCGGCGGCGATCATCTCGAACGGGATGCGGCCAAGGCGCAGAAAGCTCACCGGGTCGGGCGCGTCGATGAAGCCGTCGATGAACGCCGCCTCGACCTTGTCGAGATCGGGCTCCCTCGGCGCCGGGGGCTGCTCCCCGGGATTATGCGGCGTCTGCCATTGCGCCACCGGACGCTCGGGCGCGCGGTTGTGTCCGGGGCCGCCGTGGTCGTGATGATGGTCATGACCGTGATCGTGGCGGTGACCGTGGTCGTGGTCGTGATCGTGGCCATGGTGCGTGTGGCCGTGCTCGCGTCGCCGGTGCATGGCGGGCCTCAATACGTAACGGGTTTGTTGATGATCGAGCGGTGGCTGCCGAGCTTGCCATGGGCCGCCAGCGAGCCGAGCGCCTCGACCACCACGCGAACCCCCATCAGCGCGGTGATGTCAGAGGTATCGTAGGGCGGCGAGACCTCGACCACCTCGAACCCGCAGATCCCTTGCGCGCAGACCAGGCCCAGCAGCTTCAAGGCCTCGCGCGGCAGGAAGCCGCCCGGCTCCGGCCAGCCGGTGCCGGGAACAAAGCCGCAATCGATTGAATCGACATCGAAGGAAATATAGACGGCGTCGGCATCCTTCCAGGCAAGGTCGAGCGCGATCTCCGCCGATTTCTCGATCCCGAATTTTTCGATGTCGGCGATGGTCAGCACGTTGGTGTTGCGCTCGCGCGCGACCTGAACGCCCTCGCGCGGCACCTGCCAGCCGCCGATGCCGAGTTGCACCAGGTTGACCGCCGGCACGTTGGGCAGGTTGGTTGCCCAGAACCATGGCGTCGTATGCATGCGCTCGTCGAGATCCTTTTCCTGGATGTCGATGTGGCGGTCGAAATGGATGATGCCGATCTTCTTGTCGGTGCATTGCGCGATGCCGCGCACGCAGGGAAAACCGATCGAATGATCGCCGCCGAGCATGATCGGCAGCGCGCCGGACGAAAACACATGGGCGACGCCGCGCGTGATCTGATCGAAGCTCTTTTCCAGATTGGCCGGAATCGTGAACACATCGCCGGCGTCGCACAGCGTCATCTGCTCGCGCAGGTCGACGCCGAGTTCGTAATTATAGGGCGTATAGAGCGCCGAAATTCGCCGGATGCCCTGCGGCCCAAATCGCGTGCCGGGGCGGTAGGTGGTGCCGGAATCGAAGGGTATCCCGATCACCGCCGCGTCATACTTGCCGACATCGCGCACGTTCTCGATGTAGGGCGCCTTCATAAAGGTGTTGATGCCGGCGAAGTGCGGAAGCTCGCCGCGCGCAAAGGTCGGGATGTCCCTGTCCGTGATGCTTTCGGCACCGGGCAGACCCATGTCGAGCGCCCATTGCCGCTCCTTGCGCCAGGCCGTGGCCGGCAGCTTGCCTTCGGCCTCGAGCGCTTTCCAGCCCTGCGTCGCCATCCGGTCGAAATCGGGATGATGGCGGCGCGCGAATTGCGGGGCAGGGCGAAGCCCGGCATGACGCGACCATCGCGCGCGAGAGGATAAGAACATCGAGAACTCCATCGTTAGCTGATGCCGGCCGAAGTCTTCAAAAACCCGAGCACCGGTACGGGGCCGTCGCGGGTCAGATCGAGATCGTAGGTGATGTTGGCGCCGTAGCGCTCCTGCGCCTGCGGATCGCGCCTGACACGGTCGAGCGCGATCAGGCGCGTCGCCAGCCCGAACGCTTCCCGGATGTCGTGCGTCACCATCACGATGGTCATTTTCAGATCGCGCCAAAGTGGCTTGATCAAGGCATGCATCTGCGCCCGGGTGCCGGGGTCGAGCGCGCCGAACGGCTCGTCGAGCAGCAAGACGCGCGGCCGCCGCGCCAGCGCCTGCGCGATCGCAAGCCGCTGCTGCATGCCGCCGGACAGCGCGCTCGGATATTTGTCGCGATGCTCAGAAAGTCCGACGCCCTCGATCATCGCTTCGCATTTCTCGATCGCCCGCCGCCTGGCAGCACCGAACAGTCGCGCCGTCAACGGACGCTGCTCGAACTCGTAGCCGACCAGCACGTTGCCGAGCACGGAGAGATGCGGAAACACCGAATAGCGCTGGAACACGATACCACGGTCGGGGCCGGGCTCGGCGGGAAACGGCTCGCCGTCGAGCAGCACGGCGCCCTGCGACGGCCGCTCCTGGCCAAGGATCAGCCGCAGGAAGGTGCTCTTGCCGGCGCCGGAGGGGCCGACCACCGAAAGAAAGGTGCCGGACGCGATCTCGATGTTGATGCGCTCCAGCACGATCTGCGAACCGTATTCGACCCAGACATTGCGGAAGGACAAGGCGCTCATCAGCGCGGCTCCTCGACATAGGCCCAGGGGAACGTCTTGCGCGCGAACAGGCCGAGCAACAGGTCGAGCGCGAAGGCCAGCAGGGTGATCCAGGCGACATAAGGCAGGATCACATCCATCGACAGATAGCGCCGCACCAGGAAGATGCGATAGCCAAGTCCGACATCGGCGGCGATCGCCTCCGCCGAGATCAGAAACAGGAACGCCGGTCCCAGCATCAGCCGCACCGACTTGATCAACCGCGGCATGATCTGCGGAAGCACCACCCGGATCGCCACCTGCCAGGTCGATGCGCCGAGCGTCTGCGCCTTGATCATCTGCTCGCGCGGCAGGCTTTGCACTTCAATGGACATGTCGCGGATCAGGCAGGGCGCGACACCGATGATGATCAGCATGACCTTCGACAGTTCGCCGAGCCCGAACACGATGAACAGGATAGGCAGGACGGCCATCGGCGGGATCATCGAAATCACGGCGACGATGGTACCGAACGAAGCCCCCGCGATCGGCAGCAGTCCAACCGCCAGCCCGAAGCCGAGCCCGATCAAGGTTGAAATTCCCAATCCCAGCAACAGCCGTTGCAGGCTGGCGGCGGTGTCGGTCCACAGCACGTAGTCGCCGGACCGCCGATCGGGCTCCGTGGCCAGCCGCTTGGTGGTGTCGGCCATTTCGCTGATCGGCGGCAGCAGCTTGTCGTCCGGATTGGCCGCGCGCCGTTCCGCCGATCCGATGATGTAGATCATCAGGATCAGGAAGAACGGGATCGCCGCCAGCACAATCCGGCTGCCGCGCGCCGGCGCAATGTTCATGATGCGTCGAATGGCACGGTCCTCCTTTGCGGTCTCAAGTTGAGGCCGGCGATCCCGGACGCTACAGTTTGCCTTCGGCGGCGAGTGTCATGTAGGAGGCATCGAACCGCAGCTTCACGTTCTTGCTGGAGCCGAGAGTCTTGGTCGGGGTCATGATGCCGACCGCGTCCTTGGACTTCACCTTTTCGCCGAGCAGATTGTGTTCGAAGCAGAAGCCGCGGACCTGATCCATGATCTTGGGCAGCTCGGCGCCGGTCATGAAGGCAGCGCCGTCCTTCGGTGTGTAGTACATGTAGGTGGTCTTGAGCTGGGTCTCGAAGCCGGCAAGGTTGGTGCCCGACAATTTTGCCATCGCTTCGCGCGCGGCTTTGCCCTTGTCGGATTCGTCTTTCATCAGCGCGATGGTTTCGTACCAGATGCCGACCAGCGCCTTGCCGAGATTGGGGTTATCCTTCAACGTTTCGGTGTTGATGACGAGCAGATCCTGAATTTCGCCGGGGATCTTGCTGGAGTCGAAGACCAGCGTGGCACCAGGGTCAGCCTTCACTTCCAGAAGCTGCGGATTCCAGGTCACCACCGCGGTGGTATCGGGCGACTTTGCGGCCGCCACGATATCCGCATCCGAAGTGTTGACGGTCTTGATATCCTTTTCCTGCAGTTTCACGGTCGACAGGCCGCGCGCCAGCAGATAGTGCGACACCGACAGTTCGACCAGATTGACCTTCTGGCCCTTGATGTCGGCGAGGGTCTTGCCCTTCTTCAACACCACGCCGTCATTGCCGTTGGAGTAATCGCCCATGATGATGGCCGACGTGTCGACGCCGCCGGCGGCGGGAATCGTCAGTGCGTCCATATTCGTGACGGTCACGCCGTCGAATTTCCCTGCGGTGTACTGGTTGATCGATTCGACGTAGTCGTTGATCTGCGTGACGTTGATGGTGATGCCGTATTTGTCGGCCCATTTCTTCACGATGCCGCTCTCGGCGGCGTAGGGCCATGGCATCCAGCCGACATAGATCGTCCAGGCGATATTGAATTCCTTCTTCGGCGCGGCGGTGGCCGCGGTGATGGTGCTGAGGCCGATCGCGAAGGCGACGGCGAATGACAAAAGACGTTTCATGATTCTCAATCCTCGCTGGTGTGTGCGAATTCGAGGATTGGCAGACCTAGCGATGCCAATCCTGGCGATCGAGGCCTCCCGGGCTTTTGTCCCGCCGTGCACCCGGAAGTTACGCTCCCGGGCGGCAGCTCTCGGACCAGACGCTTCATCAAGCCGGAACCCTAGCCGCCACACTCTTCAATCAATGAAGCAATCGATGTGCCACCGGAAAAGCCCGGAATCCGGTCGGCGCGCGGTGTCGTCAGCCCGCCGAAGCGGCAGGCTGGTGTTTTTTTGGGCGAGTGCCGGTTATGACTGCTGATCTTCCGCGGCCAATTTCGGGGAGCCGGGCACGGTGGGCACCACCACGTCGCTGGCCAATCCAAGCCATGCCAAAAAGCGAATGGTCAAATAGGTGTTATCAATTTCCCACCAGCGATGACCGTGGCGCGCCGAGCGCGGATCGGCATGATGGTTATTATGCCAGCCTTCGCCATTGGCGATGAGGCCGACGAGGATGTTGTTGCGGCTGTCTTCGTTGGTCTCGTAGTTCCGGTAGCCCCAAAGATGCGTCACCGAATTAACGGCCCACGTAATATGCCATACGAGGACGGTGCGTACGAACACGCCGAACATCATGATGCCAAGCCCGGTCTGCGCCGCGGCATCAGGCGTTTCGCCTGACAGCCATGCCACGGCGAACCCGGCGCCGAAAAATAGCGGCATCTGACCGAGATTGATCCAGACCAGCCAATGATTGCGCTCGAGTGCGACGTAAAAGCGATCGCGCAGGATATCCTTGGCGTAGCGCTCGTAAATTCCGAGGCGCGACAGTTCCGGCTGGTCGACCAGAATCCATCCCATGTGGCTCCAGAAGAAACTGGCGAGCGGGCTATGCGGGTCCGGCTGCCGGTCGGCGAATTGATGGTGCCGGCGGTGGATGGCCACCCAGCGTGCGGGGGTTTCCTGGAAGCAGGACATCGCGATGATCACCATGGCGTGCTCCAGCCATTTCGGACATGTCAGGCCGCGATGGGTCAGAAGCCGGTGATAGCAAAGGTTGATGCCAAACAGCCCGCACAGATGGGTCCCGAGCACCGCTACGATGAGGCCGTTCCAACTAAAATAGCCCGGCATGAAAGCCAGCAGCGCCGCGGCATGATAGGCGCCGATCACCCCTATGTAGGGCCAGTTGAGGCGAAACGGCCGCACGCCGGCGGGCAGCTTCAGCCGCTCATGCGCTGCGGCGGGAATGGCATGGACCGGAGCGGGCAGCGCCGCGG
Source organism: Bradyrhizobium sp. (assembly GCA_035490095.1). Taxonomy (GTDB): domain Bacteria; phylum Pseudomonadota; class Alphaproteobacteria; order Rhizobiales; family Xanthobacteraceae; genus Bradyrhizobium. The sequence goes on along the minus strand of DATHHQ010000266.1, from coordinate 22,354 downwards.
TCTTTACAACGGGGAGGTGGACTGTCGGCATCGCGAGGTGGGAATCCCAATCTCTGCGCCAGACGCAGTCTTCAACTGAACGGGTTGATTCACGATATCCGATCGAATCGCGTACCGGATGCAAACCTTTGACTGAGTTTGCTTATTTTGTATATCCGTCGGCGGGCGGTTCCGTTGTGGCTGTTAGCCGCACGCCGCGGAGTTGCTCGGCTTGGATTGACATTTAGCGGTGCAATGGCTTAGAAACCGGCCATCCCGGGCGGACTGACCGCTGGCGGGGTTGATCTCATTTTGCCACTTTCGGCCTGTCTGACACGGCCTTTCAAGCATCAGGATTGTCCCATGAAGGTCCGTAACTCGCTGAAATCGTTGCGTGGTCGTCACCGCAACAACCGCCTGGTCCGCCGCAAGGGCCGGGTTTACGTCATCAACAAGGTTCAGCGCCGCTTCAAGGCGCGCCAAGGTTGATTCAAGGCTGAATCAGGCTTGAAGCCGGCCTTGCGGCTAGCGTGAAAAAATTTCTCAACTTCACGGGTCTTTGACGTCTTGCTGCTTTGCAGCGCGTTTTCCTGCGTCTAGACTTTGGCGATGGCAATCAGATTCCCGCGCGCGCGCAATGGCCGGTTGGCGATCATCCTCACTGCGATGATCGCCGTGGCGCCGATGGCGTCTGCGCAGGATCAAAAGGCAACGCCGCCGAAGCAGCAGAAAAAACTGCCGGAAGCGCCGAGCAAGCTGCCGAAGGTCGGCAGCGATCGCACGCGCGGGCTGGACTTTCTGTTCGGCGCATTGAAAGCGGCGCCGGATGAGGCCAGCGCCAAACATGTCGAGGCGCGGATCTGGGCACTGTGGATGCAGACCCCGAGCGATACCGCCGCACTGCTGATGATGCGCGCCAAGGCCGCCATGGACGCGCAACAGACCGACGTCGCGCTCAAGCTGCTCGACGCGGTCGTCAAGCTGCGCCCTGACTATGTCGAGGGGTGGAACAGGCGCGCGACGCTATATTATCTGAAGAACGATTATGCCCATTCGCTCGAGGACATCGAGCAGGTACTGGTCCGCGAACCGCGCCATTTTGGTGCGCTGGCGGGGCTCGGCATGATCATGCAGGACATCGGCGACGAAAGGCGCGCGCTCGACGCATTCAGGAAGGCGCTCGCCGTCAACCCGCATCTTGAAAAAGTGCCGGAGCTGGTCAAAACCCTGACCGAGAAGGTCGAGGGCCGCGATATCTGATCGATCCGTTGATTGATCGCCGGTGAATTTACCGCGACGTCAGACAACCCTCTGTGAACTGGAAGGTTTTTCGCTATCGCGAACTTGCCCGCTTGACTGCAGGTATGGCGCAAGACGATGAAGTCATTGATGCTGGCCCGCGCGATCACGTTTGTGATCGGGACGGTTTGGTTGGGCTCTATTGGGTCATCGGCGATCGCGCGGCCAACAAATGACGAAGCGCCACCCGCAATCCGCTTGTGATCGACGATATCCGGTTCGAAGACGGACCCATGGATCCCTCAACGAGGCCAAGCTCACGCGCTCGACGGCCGGGCGTCTGTCCAAAAGACGACCGGCGTGCCGGTTGACCAGAGCCTAGTGCAGAACGCTATCGCCGCGTACGCCGTGGGCCACCGTCGCATAGATCTGCTGAAGTTCGGCCTCCAGTTGCTCGTTGACCAGCAGCAGTGCTTTCAGCGCGCCGCGGATGTCACCGTTGCAACTGGCCACAATCTGGTCGATGGCGGCTTCTTTTGGTTTAGAAGTCATCGAAAATCCTTCAACTGTCCCGTGCGATAAACTCGTGACGCCCGACCCGCGTTCCTGTGGATAATGTGGATAGGTCAGATGACACAGTTTTGATCGAACGCACTCGCTACATGGCAAAAGTGCCGATCGTATTTATATGAGGCTGCCGATGACGGCGATATGAAGGCGGCGTGTTCATCCGACCTGAGAAAATCTGTGATTGTTTTTTTGTTTTTGCTGATCGCGCCGATCGCGGCATCGGCGGCGAGGTATTTGCTCGGCGATCGTTCCGTCGATTGGCAGGCCGCGGATCGCTCCAGCGCCGGACTGCTGCCGCCAGCCGCGGGACATCCTGACGCGCTGGTCCGGGTCTATGCAGCGCGGACGGTTCGCTGGCGCGGCATTTTCGCGGTGCATAGCTGGATCGTCATCAAGGAGCGGAACGCGCCGCGCTATACCCGCTACGACTATACCGCCTGGGGCGAGCCAATCCGCATCAACGGATTTGTCGCCGACGGGCGATGGTTCGGCGGTGCGCCGGACACCATCGCCGCAACTGACGGCGAGGCTGCCGATCGCATGATCCCGAAAATCCGTGCCGCGGTCGAAGGCTACCAGTTGCGGGCTTACGGCGACTATCGCGCCTGGCCCGGACCAAATTCCAACACGTTTGTGACGGCCGTGCTGGCGGCGGTGCCGGAATTGCAGACCACGCTGCCGCCGACCGCCATCGGCAAGGACTTTCCTTACAATGGCGACATGTTCGGACCGACGCCGTCGGCAACGGGCGTCCGCATCACGCTCGGTGGCTATCTGGGCCTGACGATCGGCTGGGTCGAAGGTATCGAGATCAACCTTCTCGGCGCGGTGTTCGGTATCGATCTGCGCCGGCCAGCGGTCAAATTGCCGGGATTGGGACGCCTGGGTTTCGGCTAGAGCGGGATGACTTTTCTTCGAATCGTCATCCCGATCTATCTTTCTGTTTGAGCATGATCTTTTCGGAAAACCGGTATCCACTTTTCCGGATCATGCTCTATTGACGGATCAACGGCATGGCCATTTCCGATCGGCCACTGGCCGCGAAACCCGGACCGCCCTAAAACGTAGCTCATTCGTGCCCAAACTCATCCGGACATTCTCAATGATAGCAGTCGTTGTCGTGGCTGCGCTGGCGATCCTGGCGCTGATCACGCAGGTCGGTGTGCTTGTCCTGCAGCGCACATATCCCGCGCAGGGCAAGGTCGTCGAGGTCGCCGGAGCAAGCCTCAACATCGTCGATATCGGGCCACGCGACGGCGCCGAGCCGGCTGTCGTGATGATCCATGGCGCCAGCTCCAATCTGGAGATCATGCGGCAGCCGCTTGGCGGCAGGCTCGCCGAAAAACATCGGGTGATCCTGATCGATCGTCCCGGGCATGGCTGGAGCACGCGCGCGCGGCTGGATGATTCGACGCCGGTAATTCAAGGCAGAATGATCGATGAGGCGCTGGAAAAACTTGGCGTCGGCCGGGTAATCCTGGTGGTTCACTCCTGGAGCGGAGCGCTCGGCGCGCGCATGGCGCTCGATTATCCGCGACGCGTCGCGGGGCTGGTGATGCTGGCGCCGGTGGCATATCCGTGGCCCGGCGGCGTCGGATGGTACAACAGGCTCGTCACCACGCCTGTGATCGGTCCGCTGCTGGCCTATACGATCACACTTCCGCTCGGTTTCTTCCTGACCGAGTCCGGCTCCCGCGGCGTGTTCTTGCCGCAGATCATGCCGCAGGATTTCGTCCGCAACACCGCGACGCCATTATTGCTCCGTCCGCGCGAATTCCTCGCCAATGCCCGGGATCTGGTGACGCTGAAGGCGGCCGTGGCGGAGCAGGCGCCGCGTTACGCCAATATCGGGGCGCCGGTGGTGGTGATCGCGGGCGACGTCGACAAGACCGTGTCGACGAACATTCATTCACGACCGCTCGCCGCGGTGGTGCCGAATGCAAGACTGATCGTGTTGCCGGGTGTCGGTCACATGGTGCAGAACGCCGCGGCCGACCTCGTGATCTCCGAGATCGAGGCGATGATCGGCACGAGCGCGCGCAGCGCGGCGGCTCAATCCGCGACGCCTCGGTTTTGAGAGGTTGCGGATGTCAGCAGCGCCGCCCACATCGGCAGAATGACGCATCCGGCAAACCTCATCATCGGACACTACGAGCGGCACGCCGCGGCCTGGGATGCCGACCGCCAGAACAGTGGATGGAATGATAAAGTCTGGCACGACCTCTTCATCGACAACCTGACGACAGGAGCAAGGGTTCTGGACCTGGGCTGTGGTTCGGGAAGGCCTGTTGCCCAGCATATGGCCCAGCGAGGCTTGCGCGTGACGGGCGTTGACTCGTCTCGCGCGATGATATCGCTTTGTTGCAACCGTCTGCCCGATCACGAGTGGATCGTGGCCGACATGCGGGAGTTGTCGCTGCATCGGCGCTTCGGCGGCATCCTGGCTTGGGACAGTTTCTTTCACCTCGGCTACGATGACCAGCGCCGAATGTTCGCTGTATTCGCCGACCACGCATCCGCCGGAGCGTGGTTGATGTTCAACGCAGGACCGCAGCATGGGGAGGCGATCGGTAGCTATCGGGACGACCCCTTGTATCACGCGAGCCTGGCACCTTCTGAGTACAAGGCCCTGATCAACCGTTTCGGGTTCGAGGTGGTCGAACACGTCAGCAATGATGCGAGAGCCGGGGGACGCACGGCGTGGCTTTGCAGGTCGCGGCAAGATGCCTGACAAGATGCCTGAATTGTGCGTCATGTCCCGCCCTGGATCTGCAGCGGTATTGCTCTCGATGCCAATTTCACGCCCACGCGCGGGTGCGCCAACCGGCGCACCACGCTGCGTCTATCGCTCGACGAAGGCGCGGTTGAACTGATCGGTCAGCGGCTTTAGCAAGTAACTCATCATGGTCCGGCTGCCCGTCTGCATGAAGACCTCCGCGGGCATGCCGGAGACAAGCTGCAGTCCGGCCAGCCGGCGCCGTTCCTCGTCAGGCAGCGTCATTCTGACCGTGAAATATGCGGCATTCGACTGTTGGTCATGGCTGACATCGGCCGACACATACGACACCAGGCCGACAAGCTGCGGCGTCACGCGCTGGTTGAAGGCCGAAAAGCGGATCAACGCCTTCTGCCCCACCTGCACCTGGTCGATATCATTGGGTTGGAGCCGCGCCTCGATCTGCAGGTCGTCCGAATCCGGCACCACTTCCATGATAGCGTCGCCGGCGCGGATGACGCCGCCGATCGTGTGCGCTGAAAGCTGGTGGATAATCCCCGAAGTCGGCGCGCGGAGCTCGATCCGATCGATAATATCCCGGGCCGCGACGCCACGCTGTTCGAGTTCGGCTGCCTTGCCTTGCGTCTCGCCGAGCTCCTTTACAACATCGGTACGAAAATCCTGGTCGAGCTTCACAATCTGAAGCTGCGCTTCGCCGACTTTTGCTTTTGTCTCGGCGATGGCCGAGATCAATTGCCCGCGCTCGCCTTCGATCCGTGCGGTCTCGCGCTGCAGGGTCGTCAGCCGCGTCAGCGGTACGAGCCTCTTGTCATACAAATCCTGGACCCCTGTAAGTTCGCCAGCGATCAGCTCCAGCTGCTTTCCCTTGGACGCGACCTGGGCATCGAGGCCTGCGATCTCCTCTCCGAGTTGCGCGACACGGCTTTGCAGAAGGTCCTTCTGGCTGTAACGCGCATTCGCTCGAGCTTTGAATTGCGTCTCCTCGGACGCCAGAAGATTTTTCACGGCGCTCTCATTCAAGCGCCCCGCCATTTCGGCCGGAATTTCTGGCAGCGGCAGGCCGTCGCGCTCGGCAATCAGCCGCGCAGTCCGGGCCCGGGCTTCGTCGAGCTGCTTGCTCACCATCTGAAGACTGGCTTGCGCCTGGGTCGCATCGAGCCGCAGCAGCAAATCTCCGATGTTCACTCGGGAGCCATTGTGGACCGGGACCTCCGCCACAACCCCGCCGGTCGGATGCTGGATGGTCTTGACGTTCGATTGAACCACCAGATTGCCCGGAACCACGACGGCGCCCGCCAGCGGCATCAGCGCCATCCAGCCACCGCCCAAAACGAAGGCGACAAGCAGCACCCGAAGTCCGGTCCTCAACTCATTCTCGTAGGCGCGTCCGGTCCGCAACGCCAAGGTGTCACCCGGCGCATCGGCGTGGGCCAGGGCGTCGCGATTGACGAGAAAGGCGACGCCTGCGCTCACGCCGACGCGGCCCCTCTCAATCAGCTGTCCAATGGACGTCTTGGGCGCGACATTGCCGGCTGGACGCGGGAGAGCCAATCGAGGCTTATCGATCGGCGCCGACTGCGGAACATTCAATCGGGGTTGATCGATCGTTATTGACTGCGGAATAGCCGATCGGGGCTTATCCATTGGTGGCGGCTGCGGAATGGCCGACCGAGGCTTGTCGGCCGGCGGCGACTGCGGAATAGCCGACCGAGGTCTGTTGGCCGGCGGCGACGGTGGAATAGTCGACCGAGGCCTATTAGTCGGCGTCGACTGTGGAATGGTCGATCGTGCCTTATTGAACGGCGGCGACCGACGTTTTTTGTCTAATCCCGGAATTTCCCGACCGGGCTTCAACAGATCCATCGGTATCGAACCGTCAAGCGAGATAACGCCAGGCTGGGGCCGGCGCGGCGGCGGGCTGACACGCGATTCGCGCGTATCTTTACCGCGGCCGGCCGGAGCGGCAATGAATCCGAGTTGTTCGAGGCAGGCCTCGATGGCCCGAGCCATCGTGCTTTTCCGCGGTCGCTTCGGCTTGCGCGCCCGCTGACGCCCGGCGGGGGGACGCATGTCGTGGCGAGCAAAACGAGGCGCTTGCCGCGCGGTCAAGTCATTCGCATCATCCTTGTCGAATGCCTCCCGCAGGCGCTCCAGTTCAAGAATCAGCGCGGCGCCTTGCGGTCCGACGTCGTCGCGGCGGGGCTCGGTGGCCGAGCGCCGCGCGGGCGCCTCATCATGTTGCGCGCGTTCTTCATGTTGCGCACGTTCTCCCGGCATCAAGACCGAATCGTCGGACCTCATGACGGTACATCCTCGGCAACCGGAGCACGACGAACCACTTTGGCGTTGGGCGCCACTGCCGCCGGCTGTTTTGCCGTTGCGGTCTGTCCATTCGCCGTGCGAACGCGTGCAAATATCTCCTCGGATGGTCCGAACGCAATTGCCTTACCCTCGTAGAGGATCATGGCCATATTCAATGCGGCGAGCGCGCTGGGTCGATGCGATATGACAATCACGATGCTATTGTTGTGACGCAGGATCTGAATGGCGCGGGTCAAGGCTGCTTCGCCCTCGGCATCCAGATTGGCATTGGGTTCATCGAGAACGACGAGGAAAGGATCGCCGAAGATCGCCCGCGCCAGCCCAACTCTCTGCCGCTGCCCCGCCGACAACGCCATGCCGCCTTCTCCGATTCGTGTCGCGTACCCATCCGGCAGACGCAGAATGATGTCATGGACGCCGGCGATCTGCGCGGCCTTCAGGATGGCATCGGACGTTGCCGCTTCATCGAAGCGGCAAATGTTTTCGGCAACGGTGCCATCGAACAGACCGACCTCCTGAGGCAGGTAGCCGACATACCGCCCCAGATCCTCGTTTCGCCATTGATCGAGTGCGGCCCCGTCGAGTCGCACGCCGCCGCTTTGGGCCGGCCAGATTCCTACCAGCGCCTTTGAGAGCGAGGTCTTGCCCGACGCGCTCGCGCCAAGCAGAGCCAGTCCCATGCCGGGCTTGAGCGCAAACGAAACATTCGAAACGATCGCCTTGTCCGAAGTTGGTGCGGCGACCGAGAGATTTTGCACTGAAAGCTCGCGGCACGGACGCGGCAGCACCACCGGCGGTGCAACGGGTGCAGCGGTCGCCTTGCAGATTTCGCGCAAACGCGTAATGCCCTGACGCGCGGCGATAAGCTGCTTCCAGGTACCGAGCGCTACTTCAACCGGCGCCAGGGCGCGGCCCATCATGATCGACGAAGCGATCATGATGCCGCCCGACGCCTTGTCGGCCACGACAAGATATGCACCGATGCCCAGCATCCCCGATTGCAGCACGTAGCGCAGCACTTTCGCGCCCGATCCAAGATTGGCATATATGTCGGTGGAGCGGATATTTTCCCGCAAATAGCGCTCGTTGGCCCGCGACCAGCGCGCGGTAAATCGATCCATCATACCCAGCGCCTTGATGACTTCGGCATTGCGTTGCGTCGTATCCGCCAGCACCTGTCGCTGGGCGCTGGAATCCATCGCGGCCCTGGCCGCACCGCGCGACATGCGCTCGGTCAGCAACGTCATCGCAACGATCGCACAGGTGCCGAGCAGCGCCGTCATGCCGATCGCCGGATGAAACAGAAACAATGCAATGAGAAAAATCGGAATCCACGGCATGTCCAGGAACGCGGTCGGCCCCATGCTCGACATGAACGCGCGCACCTGGTCCAGATCGCGCAAGGGCTGCTGCATCAGCACGGGTTTCACGCCGCGGAGCGGCAGAGTGGCAAGCGCAACGTGGATTGATTCCTGCATGCCGGCGTCGAAAAGCGTTGCCACCCGACACAGCATCCGCGAGCGCAGCGCTTCGAAGTATCCTTGTGTAAGGTAGGCCAGCAGCACCATGGACGAGAGGCCTACCAGGGTCGCGACGTTGCGGCTCGGAATAACCCGGTCATAAACCTGCAGCATATAAAGCGAGCCCGACAGCATCAGAATGTTGATCACCCCGCTGAATACGGCGATGCCAATCATGCGCCGCGCGCTTTCGCGCAGTCTCAGCGCTACCGGATCATCGGATCGAGCAGCGGATGGCAGAGGCGAGACCCCGCCGGACAGAAATGTTTGTGCGTGATTCTGAGCGACAGTCATTCCAATGCGGCTCTCCATCGGGCCGACATCGATCGGCGATCACGTCTCCTTGACAGGCGATGCAGACCATTTTCCGGCAAGAATGCGACGGTCGCGAATGGCCGTCGAAAATTCGCTCGCCGATTAGACCGCCGAAAAGAAGCGACACCAAACCGCCACAAGGAAGCCAGAGACGCCATGATTAGCGCCACTATTGGCGTCGCGCATCACGTGAGTTGCATAGAGTCTGCGCGCGAAAAGTTGGCGGTCAAAATTCATCGAGCGTCATACAATCGTCCGCCAATCACCTTGCTTCCGCGCGCATTGGCCGCGGGATCGGCTGAATGACGCCACGAACGTAAATGATCTTTCAGCATGCGCGTCACGTCGCTGCCCAGCTGATCGATAGCGCTCATCAGTCATGAAATACTGACAAAGGGGAAGAAAAAATGGCTTTGACAGCAACCGATCTATTCAACGACGCAACGACTCGTGAGATTGGCGGCATCGGCCCGGATCAGGTCAACCTGATCGTCTCGGACCTGATCGGCGTACAGCAGATGTTGCAGGCGGCAGTTCCCACGATCAACAACCTCTCCGATCTGCACACGCAGGTGATCATCAATCAGCTCAATGAAGAGATCGCATCCATCGAGAACGCGAACTCTCCAACGGGCACACTGATATTGGGAACCGATCTCGGACAATTTGTCGGGCGTGCGATCAACGACATCCATCGGGACATTATCGATATCGCTCAAGGCGATGCGGGTGTGCAGGCGCTGTTCAACCCGACGCCTCTCCCGGCCGTTAACTCCGCCCCTGCACCCTTCCATGACACTGCAGACCAAACGGCCTTTGTTACGCAATGGATCCAGGACAGTAACCATCTCGGGCAGATGGCGCAGACGATCGCGAATAATGGCTTCCAGGACGACACTGCCGGACTGGTTCAGCAACTACAGACCTTCATCACCAATGCGAACACCTTCGATCAGTCGCAAGGCGGCCTGTTCTCGGCGCGCTTCTGGAACGAATTTCGGACCGATGGCACCTCGGGCACCGCGGCGACCGCGCTGCTCGAGGGGTTGCAGACGCACAATGCCGGCGAAGTCGCCGCAGCGGCAGACCAACTCGCAACGAACTCCGCGGACGTGGGGACCAATAACCTCATGGCGGATGGCGGAACCTACGCGGCCGTAGTGGCGGCCGCGCAGGCGACGGCCGTGGCACCGGCGGCAGCCGCAGCGGACGCTGCCGCTGCTCCCGCCGCCGCAGCAGACGCTGCGGCAACTCCCGCCGCAGACGCTGCAGCAGCTCCTGCCGCCGCAGCGGGTCTGACGGCAACCGATCTATTCAACGACGCAACGACTCGTGAGATTGGCGGCGTCGGCCCGGATCAGGTCAACCTGGTCGTTTCGGACCTGATCGGCGTACAGCAGATGTTGCAGGCGGCGGTCCCCACGATCAATAACCTCTCCGATCTGCACACGCAGATCATCATCAATCAGCTCAATGAGGAGATCGCATCCGTCGAGAACGCGAACTCACCAACGGGCACCCTGATATTGGGAACCGATCTCGGACAATTTGTCGGGCGTGCGATCAATGATATCCACCGGGACATTATCGATATCGCTCAAGGCGACGCGGGTGTGCAGGCGCTGTTCAACCCGACGCCTCTTCCAGACTTGAACACCCCTCCTGCACCGTTCCTCGACAGTGCGGACCAAACGGCCTTTGTTACGCAATGGATCCAGGACAGTAACCATCTCGGGCAGATGGCGCAGACGATCGCGAATAATGGCTTCACCGGTGACATTGCCGGGCTGGTCCAGCAAATACAGACCTTCAATGCTAATTCGAACGCCTTCGATCAGTCCCAAGGCGGCCTGTTCTCGGCGCGCTTCTGGAACGAATTCCGGACCGATGGCACCTCGGGCACCGCGGCGACCGCACTGATCGAGGGTTTGCAGACGCAGAATGCCGGGGAAGTCGCGGCAGCGGTCGAGCAGCTTGCAACGAACTCCGCGGACGTGGCGAGCAATAGCCGCATGGTGGATGGCGGGACCTATGCGGATGTGGTGGCGGCCGCGCAGGCGACGGCCGTAGCACCGGCTGATGGCGGCGGTGGTGCCGGTGGTGGTGGCGACGCCGGTGGCGGTGGTGCTGGTGGCGGCGACACCGGTGGCGGCGGTGCTGGTGGTGGCGGCGACACCGGTGGTGGCGGTGCAACACCTGCTCCCGCTTTCTCGGACCTTGGCTTGACGTTCAATGATGCCGGTCGTGCCCTGGCGGGCGGACTGTGGCAAAACGCGGTCGAGGAAGGTGGCCAGGGATTTGGCAGCGTGTTTAAATACGTGGCCGATCTCACCGCCGTGCAAACGGGCCTTCAGGCGGAGATAGCTGCGGGGCAATTCGCCGATAACGCGGCGACGCTGGCCAACGTCAACACGATCCTGGCCGACATTACGACCGCGCTCTCGGCGGCCACGGCCTCGGTGAATGGAGGCGGAACGTTCGGCAGCGTCGCCGCCGCAGAAGCGGCGTTGCATACCGCCCATCTCGATATCCTCAATGTCGTCAATAACGACGCGACCCTCACCGCGGCGGCGACCGCCAACGACGCGACCGGATTTCTGGCGGCGCCTGCGGCGTTGCCGGCCGGGACCGCAGCCGCGGACGCTCCTCACGCCAATCTCGCTGAGATCGGCGCCATCTTCAACGATCTCGCCAATCTTTCCCTTGGTGGCTTTAATACCGACAATTCGGCTCAGGCCACGGCCGATACGAACGCGATCATCACGGACATGCAGGCTTTGATGACCGCCAATCCGCTGCTGTTCGGCGGGTTGACCGGCGTTCATGCGGAAGCGGTCGTAAGGCAGCTGCAGCTCGAGAACGCCTACATCGCCCAGGCTGGAGTAAGCCCGGATGCGGGAAGGGCCAGCAACGACAACATCCTCGACATCATCGACATCGTCCAGGGCGATACCAATCTGGCGAACATGGCAAACCAGGGTGGCGTTTCCGGCTTTACGCCTTTTGGGGACGCGCTGAACCCAACGCCGGCATACACCGATAACGCGGCACAGACGAACTTCTGGGCAAACTTCATCGCCCAGTCCAATTCGCTGGGACAACAAGCGATTGCGGCCGTCACCGCTCACGATGCGGCAGCGACCGCCACGGTGATCGCCGACCTGCACACCTTCCAGACCGATGTCACCAACTTCGACGCGGCGCAGGGTGGCATCTTCGAGGCACGGTTCGACAACGAGCTGCTCGGCGACACGAGCACGCTCGGAGCCGAGGTCACCAAGATGATCGAAGGCTTGCAGACCGGCAATGCGGCGTTGGTCAGCGCTGCCGCCGAGCAGATGCACGCCAACTCCGCCGATGTCGGCGGCAATAACGTTCCGGTGAACGGAGGCGCCTACAATGCGGACGGCTTGACCGTGGCCGAAGTGCTGTCGACGACGGGTGCTGCGCCCGCGGTTGCCGCCGCTGACGCCCCGGCTGCCGCTGCCGCCCCGGCCGCCGCCGCGGCACCTGCTGCTGCCGCAGCACCTGTTGCTGCCGCAGCACCGGCCGCCGCCGCGCCGGCGGCGACGCTTGCTGCCGCCGACGCCGGCACCCATGACCTCGCTCCGGCGGCCGTGGACATCCACCATTCGGCAATCGCCGACATGGCGCAACAGTTCCACCACATGTGGGGATAACCCCGCACCAGCATGACCTCCGGCGTCCCATCGCATCGCATCCATGGGGACGGACGCTGGAGGTCAGTCGGATAGTTCAATTCAGCTCGGGTCTTGCTGTTTGAGCCGTCAACACATTGCGGGCGGCGCCCGCATGAACAGAAGGATTCTTCGTTCGCCGATTTCGGCGAAACGTGATGTGGGGCGGGTCTTTTGTCTGACAGTAACAACGGCTCTTGGCGAAACATTACACGGCTCGAAATCGATGACCGTGCAATGCGATACAGCGCGCCGTGGCATGCCGCGCATGAAGTTCACGGGAAACTCGCACATCACATTGATGTCGCAAGTCGCTGCCTCCCCGATAGCGGAGCGCGCGCATGAGACGTCGCAAAACGGACTACGGAACGATCATTCTGCACTGGCTGCTTGTCGCCGCCTTCGGCGTTGCGTTCGTCAGCGGCATGCGCATCGCCACCGAAGCGCCCGAACGCACCTGGATCAATTGGTTCGATTCGTTTCTGCCGCAGAATGTGTGGGTGATCCACATGCAGGCGGCCGTCGTGCTCGTCACGGTGTCGGTCGCATACACGATCTATATGCTTCGGTCCGGCCTTGGGCGCCGCATCCGGTTGGACAAGGTTCGCCTGCGAGGACTTGTCGGTCGAGGGCAGGCAAGACGGGGAGCCGCCAACATCGTCCTGTACTGGATCTTCTTCGTCACGATGCTGGCGCTGATGGGCAGCGGCGGGTTGATGTATTTTGGCTATTTCGCAGGCTACGATATGGCGACCCTGCACTGGTACGGAACCTGGGTGATACTCGGCTTTGCCGGCCTTCATGTCCTGTCGCATTTGGGGATCGGCGGAACATCGCAGTTGCTTCGCATCTTTCGGCCCACAGGCCTCTCAGCGCCGCCGCCGCAACTCGATGCCGTCGAATTGCTGGCATTGCTGGTCGAGCAATCGGCCCGGCTGCAGCCGGAGTCCGAACTTGCCGACAAGGTGTCCCCCGAGGCGCATGCGCAGCCGATACCGCGGCCCAAAGATGCCGAGCGGCCCAGGGATACGGCGCGTAGCCGGCCGGCGGTACGGAGTTCAGCTCCCCCTCTCGCACCGGGAGCGGCTGCAAAAAAACCCGCGCCGGAAACCGCTGGAAAAAGCACAGCTTCGAAACCGCGAAGCACGACGCTCCAATCCAATCCCTTCGTCGTTGCCGCAGCGGTCGCCATCACGGGCGCATCGATCATGGTCGCAGCCGATCGGATGGCTGTCGACCAGGTATTGATTCACCGCATCAGCAATGCCGATGCGCCGATCCTCGACGGCGATACATCCGATCGAGCCTGGCGAAACATCCAGCCATTCTCCCTGACCACCAACCAGGGCGGCAATTTTGATGGCAAGGGCGAATCGAAAATTGACGTTCGCGCGGTGCACGACGGCACCTGGGCGTATTTCCTGTTCACATGGGAAGACCCGACGCGATCGTTGAAACATCTGCCGCTCGTCAAGGAGATCGATGGATGGCACCTGCTTCACGACGGCTATGAGGTTGGAGACGAGCACGAATACAATGAGGACAAATTTTCGGTGCTGCTGACCACGTTGGATGTAACCCTCGCCGGCGACCGAACTTTCCACGCGAGCCCTCGTCCAATCCCCGAACAGCCGGCCACCATGACCGGCCGCGGCCTGCATTTTACGCCCGGAGACGACGTCTATGTCGACGTGTGGCAGTGGAAGGCTACAAGCGGCGGTTCGACGGGCTGGATGGACGACGATCACTTCGGTCCACCGATCGATGCAACGCCCAAGCAGGTGCGCAATATCGTCCCGTACAAAGGCGGGTTCGCGCCCGATCCGGGTACCGCGAACTATTCCGACAATTTCATCATGAGCGACGAGCCCGGTGTCGACGGCAAGCGGTTGATCATGCCGCGTCGGTTGCCGAGGGATCTTGCGAAAACAACCGCAGCGATGGGGGAGATCGACATCGATCCAAATCACGGCGAGAGCGACGGAGCACGCTGGTTCATGACGGAGACGGAATCGATACCGTATTCGTCGGAACAGGATGCCCGCATCCCCTTGGGGACAGTTGTTCCAGGCGTCATCATCGCCGGCGAATTCTCGGGCGATCGCGCTGACGTCCGATGTGCGGCCCGCTGGGCCTCCGGGCACTGGGCGCTGGAGGTGGCGCGTCGTCTCGACACCAAGAGCCGATACGATGTTCCGCTTCAGACGGGAGTCTTCATGCGGGTCGCGGCCTTCGATCACAGTCAGATCAGGCATACCCGGCACGTCCGGCCAATTCGTCTTGAGGTGGAATGAATGCGGAAGATTTGCAAGGTGACCGTGAACGACGAGCCGTTCTTGGCGAATTGCGGTGACCTGCTGCTTGACTGGGCGTTGACGAGTGGCATTGACCTGCCGCACGACTGCCGCGCCGGGGTTTGCGGCGCCTGCCGTGTGCGCCTCGTCGAAGGCAGGGTGTTTGGCGGCCAGGAGCCGGGCGACGACATGATCCACGCCTGTCAGGCGCGTATCGTCTCCGATATCGCGATCGTGACCGAGACCGTTCCCGACCAGCTCTCCATCTCAGGCCAGGTGATCGATATTGTTCGCCTGGCGCCTGACGTTATCGGTGTCGACGTCGAACTGCCGAAACCGCTTCCCTATCTTCCCGGTCAGTTCTGTAAGGTGCAGTACCGAGGTTTCCCGGCGAGATCTTACAGCCCGACCTATCCCTTGGAAGGTCGCGCCAACGATCGCCTGCTGCATTTTCACATCCGAAGGTTTCCGGACGGAATTGTCTCCTCGGAACTGGGCCGAAAAATCCGCATCGGGCACCGCGTGAAGATAACGGGTCCGTTTGGCAGCGCATTTCTGCGGCCAAATCACTCCGGCAGCATTGTTCTCGTCGCCAGTGGCACCGGTTTCGCGCCAATGTGGTCGATCGCGGTGGCAGCGATACTGGAACGGCCGCAGCGGGAACTCATATTCGTGGTCGCGGCGCGAAAGCTTCAGTCGTTATACATGCACAGCGCGTTGTGCCGCCTGGCGCTGTTTCCCAATGTCACCATCATTCCGACCGTATCGGAACAGCAGAACGTATCGCCCGCCATTCGCAGCGGACGGCCAACCGATCACTTGCCAAGTTTGTCGCCGGACGATGTCGTCTACACCTCAGGCGCGCCGGCCATGACCGATACAGTGGCACGGATGGCGAGAGCTGCCGGGGCCAGATGTTATACCGACCCCTTCCTGCCGAACCACAGTCCCGTCGAACAAGCCAAGGCAGCCCGCTGACGAAAGCGACTAGCAATGACGCTTGCGTCGCAGGGCGGTTACTTGGTCTTTCCGTCCTTGTCGTATTGCGACAGGAACGCCCAGAGGTCGTTGACTTCTTTTTCGTTTTTGATGCCGGCGAATGCCATCTTGGTACCGGGAATTTTAGCCTTCGGATCCTTGATGTATTCCTTGAACTGGGCCTCGTTCCAGGTGACGCCGGAATTCTTGTTGGCGTCGGTGTAGGAATAATCCGGCGCGGTGCCGGACTTGCGGCCGTCCAACCCATTGAGTTCCGGGCCGACCTTGTTCTTGGCGCCTTCACCGATCGCGTGGCAGGCTAGGCATTTATTGAACGACGTTTTGCCGGCCGCGGCGTCCTGCGCCAGCGCGGCGGAGGCAACCGCCGACGATGCGATGACGATCAGCACGCTCAGTGTCAGTTTTCTCATTGTATGCTCTTCGTGTTTTCGGGGTGGCGATGCGGCTGCTTGTCGCACAAGGGGCTCGCGGAGGACAAGCCACCAAGCGCGTTTCGGGTTTGATGGATCCCGCCCGCCGATCCCTTCGAGCTACCCAAAGCGGTCCAGACGTGCTTGATTCGCCATCACAAATCGACCGGCGCGGATGCGCTTGCGCGCCGGGCAGCCGCGGGGAGAAGCACATATGAGTATCATGATGCCCGCATCGGACCGGGCCGTTCTGGCACGCCGCGACGACATCGTGGCGGCGTTGCGCGCGATCGTGCCGGGCGAGGGAGTGATCGACAGCGCAGCCGAAATGCTGCCCTACGAGTCCGACGGCCTGATGGCGTATCGTCAGCCGCCGATGGTCGTGGTGCTCCCGGACACCACCGAACAGGTGTCGCGGGTTCTGAAATATTGCTTCGAGCAGGGCATCAAGGTGGTGCCGCGCGGCGCCGGTACTTCGCTGTCCGGCGGCGCGCTGCCGCTGGCCGATGGTGTGCTGCTTGGCCTCGGCAAGTTCAAGCGCATCCGCGAGATCGATTTCGACAACCGCGTGGTGGTGACCGAACCGGGCGTCACCAATCTCGCCATCAGCCAGGCCGTGGCGCATGCCGGATTCTATTATGCGCCCGACCCGTCGTCGCAGATCGCCTGTTCGATCGGCGGCAATGTCGCGGAGAACTCCGGCGGCGTGCATTGCCTGAAATACGGCATGACCACCAATAACGTGCTGGGCTGCGAAATCGTATTGATCACAGGCGAAATCATCAGGGTCGGCGGCAAGTCGGCCGAGACCAGCGGTTACGACCTGATGGGCATCATCACGGGGTCCGAAGGCCTGCTCGGCGTCATTACCGAGGTCACGGTGCGGATTCTGCAGAAGCCGGAGACCGCGCGCGCGCTGATGGTCGGGTTCGGCGAGGTCGAGGCGGCCGGGGAGTGCGTGGCGCGAATCATCGGCGCCGGGATCATTCCCGGTGGCATGGAAATGATGGACAAGCCTGCGATCCACGCCGCCGAGGCCTTCGTCCATGCCGGCTATCCGCTCGACGTCGAGGCGCTTTTGATCATCGAACTCGATGGTCCCGGCGTCGAGGTCGATGAACTGATCGGCCGCGTTGAGGCGATCGCGAAGGGCTGCGGCTCGACCACGCTCCAGATTTCCACTTCTGAAGTTGAGCGCAATCTGTTCTGGGCCGGCCGCAAGGCGGCATTTCCCGCGGTGGGGCGGATTTCGCCGGATTATCTTTGCATGGACGGCACCATCCCGCGCGGCAAATTGCCGGAAGCCCTGGCGCGAATCCGGGAGCTGTCGGGAAAGCACGATCTGCGCGTCGCCAATGTGTTTCACGCCGGCGACGGCAATCTGCATCCGCTGATCCTGTACGACGCCAACAAGCCCGGCGAGATGGAGCGGGCAGAGGCATTCGGCGCGGATATTCTTCGGGTCTGTGTCGAACTCGGCGGCGTGCTGACCGGCGAGCATGGCGTCGGCATCGAGAAGCGCGACCTGATGCCGGAAATGTTCAGCGAGATCGATCTCAACCAGCAGCAGCGGCTGAAATGCGCGTTCGACGCGCAGGGCCTGCTCAATCCCGGCAAGGTATTTCCAACCTTGCATCGCTGCGCCGAACTCGGCCGCGTGCACGTCCACGGCGGCAAGCTCGCTTTCCCTGAACTCCCGCGGTTTTGAGCAGGCGAGCTTACCTCTATGACCACAGCGTCACCCGACCTGGAACACCTCGTAGTTGAGGCCCGGCTCGGTTAGCTGTCCGGTGGCGACGCAGACCAGGTCGTTCAACCAGGCATAGGCTTCCGCGCCGGTTTCAAACAACGGGGTGGTTCTGAAATAGTAGCGGGCCGGATCGATCAGATGCCGCCGGGCCGGGTCGCGCACGTCAGCCAGCATGTCCGCCGGGAAGATGGCGCGCCCGGCATAGGTCATGTGGATTGTGGCACCGTCGTCGGTCTGCAGGATCGCCCGGGCGTCGATCACCATCGCGCCGTCCCTGCGGATCAACATCCAGTCCGCCGATCCGGGCACGACCGCACCGCGCAGACGCACGCCGGCGAATTCACCCCCGGAAGCGGCATTGAACACCCGGCGCCCCAGGGGGCCGTCCCCTCCGTCTAACCGGGCGCCAAGCGCAGCCCGCATCGTGAACAAATGGGTCAAGCCCGGACCTGCTACCGCGTCACCTTCGCTCATGACAACATCACCGAACTGTTCATGGGGTCCTCCTCGCTGATCGAAACAGAGCTGTCGATTGATAGATACTGAGTACGTACTTAGAATGCAGAATCTAGGTCTATTTGTCAAACCCAGCTATGACTTGGCCATGGAGCCTGAACGATTCCACTACGATCTCGAGAACTGCTCGATCAAAAGGGCGCTCGATGTGCTGGGCGAGAAATGGACGCTGCTGGTGTTGCGCGAGGCGATTTACGGCGTCCGCAGGTTCGACGATTTTGCGCGCGCGCTGAAATGCGGTCGCGGTGTCCTGAGCGCCCGGCTGAAGACGCTGACCGAGGCCGGGATCCTAAAGCGCGTCGAATACAGGGAAGGCGAACAGCGCGCCCGTGCCGAATATCATCTCGACGAGAGCGGCATCGATCTGTTCACGACCATATATGCGCTGTCGCAGTGGGGGGATCGCTGGATGCCGCCGCCCGGTGGTCCGGCGGCAAAGGTAACCGATCGCGGGTCGGGCCGCGCGGTGAAGGTTGTCCTGACCAGCGAGCCGAAGCTGAAATCGTTGTCGATGCGCGACCTCAAGATCGCGCCCGGACCCGGCGCGAAACGGATCAAGTGAGAGGTCATAAACCAGTTTGCGATTGGCCGGCATAGAGGGAGCAGGGGCAGCCCGACGGGCTTGTTGTCAACGCGCGTGTCTGCGTCTACTGGACCGTCTGTATTCGCGGGCGATAAGCCAACCGGAGCTTGATTAAACATCGTGGACACCCTGAAGGTACGTGACGCCAAGGATGTCGAGCAGGTGGTGCGCGCGGCGCTTGCCAGCGAGCAGCCGCTGGAAATCATCGGCCATGGCTCCAAGCGGCTGATCGGCCAGCCGATGGCGACCAATGCGCTACTGGATCTGTCGGCGCTGAATGCGGTGACGGCCTACGAGCCGAACGAGCTGATCATCACCGTCCAGGCGGGCGCGCCGCTGGCCGACGTGCAGTCGCTGATCGACTCCAAGAACCAGCAGTTTGCGTTCGAACCGGTCAACACCTCGCAGCTGCTGGGGACGCCAGATACTGGAACGATCGGTGGCATGATCGGCGCTGGCCTGGCGGGTCCCCGCCGGATCAAGGCCGGTGGCGCCCGCGACCACCTGCTGGGCGCGCATGCGGTGTCCGGTTTCGGCGACAGCTTCAAGGCCGGCGGCCGGGTGGTGAAGAACGTCACCGGCTACGATCTTTGCAAGCTGCTGGCGGGGTCCTGGGGCACGCTCGCGGTCATGACGGAAGTGACGTTGAAGGTGATGCCGAGGCCCGAGAGCGAACGCACGCTGATGCTGCGCGGGCTGGACGACATCACCGCAAACCGGGCGATGACGGCGGCGCTGGGCTCACCGTTCGATGTCTCCGGGGCGGCGCATGTCGCGGATTCGACGGTTCAAGCCGGGGCGGGGGCTCTGACCGACCTCGGATCGCCGCGGGAGGCCGTCACCTTGCTGCGGCTGGAGGGCATTACCGCGTCAGCCGTCCATCGCGCGGGCGCGCTGGCCGCGGTTCTCGCGCCGTTTGGGACGGCGGAAATTCTGGAAGATGCAGCGTCCGCGGCGGCCTGGCGTTCCGTTCGCGACGTTCAACCGTTCGCGGCCAACGGCTCGCTGGGAGAGCGGCTGGTGTGGCGGATCGTATGCCCTCCAGCCTCCGGCGGCGCGCTCGGCGAGCGGCTATCGCGGGACACCGGCGGCGAGGTGATCTACGACTGGGGCGGTGGACTGATCTGGGCGGCACTGCCGGCCAAACCGGACGCCCAGGCCGCACTGGTGCGTCAGCGCGTCAACGCCGTCGGCGGCCATGCGACATTGATTCGCGCGCCGGCGCAGGTGCGGCGCGACGTCGACGTGTTTCATCCACAGCAAGACGGCCTTGCCGCGCTCGGTGAACGCGTCCGTCTCAGCTTCGATCCGAAAAACATCCTCAATCGCGGGCGGCTGACACGAGGATCCGCGACATGAAAACCGAATTCAGCCTCGCGCAACTCGCCGATCCCGATATTGCGGAAGCCGACAAGATCTTGCGCGCCTGCGTGCACTGCGGGTTCTGCACCGCGACCTGCCCGACCTACGTGCTGCTCGGCGACGAACTCGACAGCCCGCGCGGCCGAATCTATCTGATCAAGGAAATGCTGGAAAAGAACCGGCCGCCGACGCAGGAAGTGGTCAAGCACATCGACCGCTGCCTCTCCTGCCTCGCCTGCATGACCACCTGTCCGTCGGGTGTGAACTATATGCACCTCGTCGATCAGGCGCGGGCAAGGATCGAAAGAGACTATACGAGGCCGCTGGCCGAGCGGGCGTTGCGCGCGGTGCTGGCCTGGGTGCTGCCGAGGCCCGGACTGTTTCGCGCCAGCATGATACTGGCGCGGCTGGGCCGGCCGCTCGCCGCCTTGCTGCCATTATCCAAAACCGCGTCGCCATCGCCCACTTTATTGCGGCGCATGAAGGCGATGCTGGCGCTCGCTCCCAGCCGTCTGCCGGCATCAGGACCATCCGCCGGGACCACTTTCCCGCCCCTGGGAGCGCGCCGCGGACGTGTCGCGCTGCTGCAGGGCTGCGCCCAGCAGGTGCTGGCGCCGCGCATCAATCAGGCCGCGATCAATCTGCTGACGCGTCACGGCATCGAGGTCGTGCTGGTCAAGGACGAGCAATGTTGCGGCGCGCTGACCCACCACCTCGGACGCGACGGTGACGCGCTGGCGCGCGCGCGCGCCAACATCACCGTCTGGCTCGAGGAGGCCGGGCGAGGCGGTCTCGATGCCATCCTGGTGACGACATCGGGGTGCGGCACGGTGATCAAGGACTATGGTTTCATGCTGCGCGAGGACCGCGATTTCGCAAGCCCCGCCGCCAGGATTTCGGCGCTGGCAAAGGACATCACCGAGTATCTCGGCGGCATCGATCTGCGGCCTTCACAGCAACAACATGGCGATATCGTCGTCGCCTATCACTCGGCTTGTTCGCTGCAACACGGACAGAAAATCACACAGCTTCCGAAAGAATTGCTTTCCAAGAGCGGATTCGTGGTGAAAGATGTCCCCGAGAGCCATTTGTGTTGCGGTTCGGCGGGGACGTACAACATTCTCCAGCCTGACATTGCGAGCAGATTGCGCGATCGAAAGGTCGCCAACATCGCGATGGTCAAGCCGGACATGATTGCCGCGGGCAATATTGGATGCATGGTGCAGATTGCCGGCGGCATGTCAGTTCCTGTTGTCCACACGATTGAGCTTCTCGATTGGGCGACAGGCGGTGCCAAGCCAGGATTGAGCTGATCTATTGGCCCCCGCGCGGAAAGCGGACGACTTGAAGCGCTCGATAGACATGGACCAGCGGCAACAGGAGGATCACGATGGCTAAAGGCAAGAAGAGCAAGAAAGGCAAGAAGGCTAAGAAAGCCAAGAAAAGTCTTGTGACAGCGAAGAAGAAATCCGCGAAGAAATCTTCGAAGAAGGCTGCAAAGAAATCGGCTAAAAAGGCCAAGAAGTCGGCGAAGAAAACCGCCAAGAAGTCCAAGGCGGCAGCTCCGAAAAAATCAGCCAAGAAGGCGAGCGCCAAAAAGCGTTCGGCAAAAAAGAAGGCGGCTCCGGCTGCCGCTCCTGCCGCCACCAAAGCTGCCGCCGCACCAAGGCCCGCGGCGCCCAAGCCTGCTGCACCCAAGCCTGCTGCACCCAAGCCTGCTCCACCTGCGGCGGCTCCGGCCCCCGAGCCCGCGCCCGCCCCGGCACCAAGCTGGGCTTCTCCCAGTCCCGCTGCGGCAAGCCCCGCACCGTCATGGGGACACTCGGGGGGGTCGTCGAGCCCGTCATCCTCGGACGGAGACGACGACAACTAGTCGAGCACGTCCCGATCCCGCAGGATCGCGTTTCAAAGGCCGCAGCGTCCAACGCTGCGGCCTTTCTTTGTGAGGGCAAGACTGCCCAGGATCGCCATCCGAGGTCCGCCGACACTCTGATTCGGTGGGGTGGCCGGTGCCGCAACAATCGCCCGCCCCCGTCCCAAATGCGCGCCAGCCGACTTAA
>DATHHQ010000265.1:0-2007 GCA_035490095.1 Bradyrhizobium sp. | reverse complement strand
CGCTGAAGATCGATCTCGCGACCTTCGTGAAGACCCGCCTCGCTGCCCACGAATATCCGCGCGAGGTCGAGTTCGTGGCCGAGTTGCCGCTCACCACGACGGGCAAGATCATGCGCCGCGAGCTGCGGCGGCTGGATGCCGAACGCAAGGGCAGTCATCGCTAGTCGTCACGGCTCAAGAGAGTGCAGGCAACGCAAGCGCCGCGTCATTTGACACCGCTTAGGCGGCGTCGACGTCACTTCCGGCGATAAAACAGCGCCCGCCCCGCCGGGATGAGTTGGAGCAGGATATCGTAGTCGCTGACATTCGCGGTCAGCACGACCAAGCCGAGCTTCTGCGCTTGCAGGAACAGCGTACAATCCTGAAGCGCACGCAGCCTGCCGTCCTTCTCGTACCCTTGAAGGCGACACAGGATTCCCGATAGCAGCGCCGCCCTTCCGAGGACCTCCGCATCGGGCACAAAGATCCTATGCGGCGGCATAGCCTTGATGTGCTTGCCGATCTCGGCAACAACACCCGCCGTTCGCGCATCCGACGGGCTCAACGCGCCAACTGCGTGCATCAACTCCTGGATCGCGACGATCGAATGGTTGACCTGCCGTTGCGCAACCAGATCGTCCAATAGCTGCGGCGAGCGATCCTGCATTTGATCAATGTAGACGCAGGAGTCGAGCAAGAGCCCTTGCCCGCCGATCAGGCCCGCATTGACGAACGGAAGCTCATCGTCGCCTCGCCGGGCCAGCGTCGTTCGCGGATCGAACCGCATCCAGCGTCGCGCCGCGTCGAAATCGAACGCCGCCACCTCAGAAGCCGAGCTTCAGCTCCGGATCGACCTTGCCTCGAGACTTGCTGAACGTCGCCGCGAAGTTGTCCTCGAGCGCGACTGTCGCCAGCGCAAACTCGATCAGATCCGTATCGGCCTCGATGCCCGTCTGCCGCTTGGCCTGCTCGATCAGCGCCGGGCTCACCCTGCCGCCGATCCGGCCACTCTTCTCGCTGAGAAGGCCAGATCGTTGCGCAGCCCGCATGACCGCCTCAAACCGGGCCTTGCCGGCGGCAACCAAGCCGACTTTCGCATCCGGCTTGCCCCCGCGTGCCGCGGGTTTGCTCGCTGACGTCTTTGCCATGGCAAACGCCCTCTGTTCAACAAAATTCGATTTTGTTGAACGTACGGCGTCATCGTCCCGATTTCAATGGACGCTGCAAGGCGCGGCACCGCCGGCGGACCGCTTGACGTCAGGGACGCTTGCTACCTGATCGCGGAAATTCCGGAGCGCTTACAGGCCCAGCAGGCTCTGTGCGTTGCTGTCCGGGAGAGCGCCCAGGAGCGCCACAAGGCCGATCAGGGCCGCCGGCCACCAGTCCGCCAGACGGCTAAACGCATCACGCTGAGGGGTTCGCTGGGAATGAAGCTGGATGAACATGGCGAAGCCTTTGGTGATCGGGAAAAATACGGCTGAAATATGGATGAACTCTATGAAATAGAACACTGATATTCAAGGCAATTTTGCCCATACTTAAAGTATAACTTTAGACAATGCCTATGCATTCTCTTGAAGGCCGATTAGCCAATTTTTTCAATGAGTTGGGGTTTAGTCCCAACGAGTGAAGCTGAAATCCTCAGCTCGCCGCGGCTGAGAGATTGAACTGCAGCTCGGCCAGGCGGGCATATAGCCCGTCGCGGCGCACGAGATCGGCATGGCGGCCGACATCGACGACCCGACCGCGGTCGATCACCACGATCCGGTCGGCCTTCTGCACCGTCGCCAGGCGATGGGCGATCACCAGGGTGGTGCGCTTGTGCATCAGCCGGTCGAGCGCCTGCTGGACGGCCAGTTCGCTTTCGGCGTCGAGCGCACTGGTCGCCTCGTCGAGCAGCAGGATGGCCGGATCACAGAGCAGCGCACGGGCGATGGCGATCCTCTGGCGCTGGCCGCCCGACAGGCGCACGCCGCGGGCGCCGAGATGGGTGGCGAAGCCCTGCGGCAAGGTCTCGATGAAGCCCAG
>DATHHQ010000264.1:0-13318 GCA_035490095.1 Bradyrhizobium sp. | reverse complement strand
GTGCTCGTCAACGCGCCGCTGGACTGACTGCCGAAAATCGTCTTGGCGCCTGTCCACGCGCCGGAAGCAACGCAAGAGGCAGCATTGTTTGACGACCAGGTGAGTGTCGCAGCCCCGCCGCTGGTGACAGAGGTCGGACTCACCGCCAGTGACACCGTCGGTGCCGGAGGCGTCACCGTCACCGTCGCCGATGCACTGGCCGTCCCCCCCGCCCCCGTGCACGCCAGTTCGAACGTACTGGTGCTCGTCAACGCGCCGCTGGACTGGTTGCCGGAAGCCGCCGTGACCCCCGACCACTCGCCTGAGGCGATACAAGAAATCGCGTCCGTGGAGGACCAAGTGAGTATCGAAGGCCCGCCGCTGATGACAGACGTCGGGCTCGCCACAAGCGACACGGTGGGCAGTGGCGACACCACGGGCAGTAGTGGCGACACCCTGGGCTGTGGAGGCGTGGATACGTCGGCGGGTGCCGATGCCGGCGCGTCCGCGCCTCCGCCGCAGGCGGCCAACGCGAGGGCGAGCAGGGGCACGAACAGCAATGTCTTCATTCGTGACCTGCACGAATTATCACGGCCGCCCCTGACATCTATCCGCAACAAGCAGTGCGGTTTTTATGGCCGCCGCAGTCTGCGGGAGCCTCTATACCTTCATTCGCACTGCCTGGGTGGCAATGCGGATGGCGATTCTAGCAGGAGAGGCGCCTATCCGCCGTTTCTCGTCGCCTTGCGTCGAAAGCGCATATTGGCCTTCAAGACCGCACGGATTCCGCCGACGAACCCTTTAGTTGGACGATACCGTGTAGCTCGTCATTCCAAAGTTCGGATTGTCCGCAACGCCCAAGGGTTTCGTGAAGAACCCGATGCCTGGCTGGCCGCTCGCAAAAGTCGGATCGGTGGTCTGGGCTCTCAGTACTCCGTTGATGAAAGTACTGATGACATTGCCGACGATAGTCGCCTTTATCACGTCGCCGCTGACCAGGTCTCTGCCGAGATCGCCGGAGGTTAGTGACGTAAAGTTGCCGAGGGGACCGTTCCATCTGACGATTTCCACCCCGCCGGCATAGTTGAAAAGGCACTCATAACCTCGTGCGTTGCTGGCATCGTCCGAGAATCGCAGCAGCAGTTCCATCTCGTGCGTAATATTATTGTTAGTCACGAGGCTGGGCGATCGAAAAACGACCGCCTGTGCTTGTTGGTCCGGACCGAACCCGAGCCCGGTAAGGATGGCGTACGAATCGTCAAACAGGTCCTTTGCTCCGTTCGTGCCAAAGGCAATTCCACCAGCCGTACTGACGTCCGTCCAGGCATTGTTCGCGCGATGCCAGACACCGCCTTGGGAGATCGTGGCTTCCGCTTGGTCGAAATTGGTTGTGAAGGTCGCCGAACCCCCGCCCGCGGGTAACGATGCAGGCGCATCCGCACCGTGGTCGCAGGCTGCCAGCCCCAGGGCGAACAAGGGACCGAGCAGCAGCGACTTAATCAATTGGACGATGCCGTGTAGCTCGTCATTCCGAAGTTCGGATTGTCCGCAACGCCGGCCGGCCTCGTGAAGAACCCGATGCCCGGCTGTCCGGTAGTAAAAGTCGAATCGGTGGCTTGGGCTCTGAGCACACCGTTGATGTAGGTGCTGATGACGTTGCCGACGATAGTTGCCTTTATTACGTCGCCGCTGACCAGGTCCCTGCCGAGATTGCCGGCTCCGCCTGTAAAATTCAGCGACGTAAAGTTCCCGAGTGGACCGTTCCATCTGACGATTTCCACGCCGCCGGCGTAGTTGAAAAGGCACTCATAACCTCGTGCGTTGCCGGTATCGTCGGAGAACCGCAGCAGCAGTTCCATCTCGTGTGTAATACCGCTCGACACCAGGCCCGGCGATCGAAAGACAACCGCCTGCGCCGTTTGGTTGGGGCCGAACCCGGACAACAGAGCGTATGAGTCGTCATAGGTGTCCATGCTCCCATTAGTGCCAAAGGCGATTCCATTGGCCGTGCGAACATTCGTCCAGACATTGCTTGCCTGACGCCAGACACCGCCTTCGGAAATCGGGTTTTCCGTCTGGTCGAAATTGGTTGTATAGCTGCCGGGCGTTGGCGTCCCGGTCACCGTGACGGTCGCGGACTGCGAAGCACTACCGCCGCCGCCCGAGCAGTTCAGTGAAAATGTGCCAGTGCTCGTCAGCGCGCCCGTCGTCTGCGAACCGCTGGTTGCCTTGGTGCCCGACCAGGCTCCCGATGCCGTGCAGGAGGTCGCGTTCGTTGAAGACCACGTAAGCGCCGAGGATGCGCCGCTTGCCACGGACGTCGGGCTCGCGGCCAGCGACACCGTAGGACTTGGGGGCGGCGGTGGCATGCCCGACACGGTGACGGTCGCCGAGGCGCTTGCACTGCCGCCCGAACCGGTGCAGGTAAGCGAATAGCTGCCACTGGCGGCGAGCGCGCCGCTAGCCTGATTGCCGGAAACCGTCTTGGCGCCCGACCAGGCGCCCGAGGCGGAGCAGGAGCTTGCGTCCGTCGAGGACCAGGTGAGCGTCGAAGAAGCCCCGCTCAAGACGGACGTGGGGTTCGCCGCAAGCGATACGGTCGGTACCGGAGGTGTGGAACCGCCGGAGCTGGCGCCGGATCCCGGCGCACTCGCACCGCCGCACGCGGCCAACGCAAGGGCAAGCAAGGGAACGAGCAGCGATGCTTTCATTCGCGACATGGGGATTCCTATTCCTTGGACGAGCGGATTCAAGGTATCAATCAGTTTATATCCTTTGCGGCCTGATCGGTATGTACGCTGACACACGTTTTTGCGAAATTCCCTGCAGTGAGCCTCAAAACGGGCACTGCCGATCTGTGCGGCGATTCCAAGTCCCACGCATTGAGCCAAGAAAGTGGCATCGCCGCTCTAGAACTGCCAGTAGAGAAACTCACTCTTTCCCCCGAGCCTCATGACCGCGGCAACTACCAACGAGGACATCGCAACGGCCCACGGAGCCGAGGGAGTCCAGTCGAGGGCACGCAACAGAGAGAACGGTGCGGCCGGCTTTGAGAGAATGCCAAGCGCCGGCTCGTAGCGCGCCATCAGTTGCAAGGTATTCGGGGACAAGAGCGCGATCAAAAGCAGGACGCCGAGCCAGGCCATCGCAAGCGCGAATTCCTGCGCCGACATCTCGGCAGAAGCGGAAACAAAGGACTGCAGCAAGCCCTTCAACGGCCCGAGCTGCGCGTGGATCTGTTGCGGCAGGCTGATGCCGTTCAGCCCGATCATCCCCTGCAACAACTCCTTGGCGGTGTCCGCGTTCGCGGATCGAAAAAGAACCATGCCGACAGCAACCGACAGGAAGGTGAGCGCCAATCCCGTCGGCCGCATGAAGCGGTCATAGGTTTCCTTGTTCGGCCAGTTCCTTGGCCCGAAAAGGCGCCACGCGTGGTTGATCGACAGATAAACGCCGTGCAGCAAGCCCCACAGGATGAACAGATAGCCCGCACCGTGCCACAGTCCTGACACGAACATGGTGAGCAGTACCGGCCCGGCCAGCAGCTGAAAAAAAGCGCCAACACTGGGCTCGCGGCCTCCGAGTCCAGGCAATCGCCTGGCCATACGCCATCGCGTCAGCCAGAGCACCAGCGGGTTATAGATATACGCCGTAAGAAAACGCGTCAGGGTCATGTGCCAGCGAAGCCAGAAGTCGATGATATTCGTGGCTTTCAAAGGCGAATCGAAGTTGGCGGGAAGGCGCACGCCGAAGAAACGCGCCAGACCCAGCGCCATGTCGCTGTAGCCTGAAAAGTCGAAGTAGATCTGCAGAGTGAATCCAATCGCGGCAATCCATGCCGGCAGGAGCGTGATCTCCGAGCCCGCGCTGGCCATCTCGTAAATGGGCGATACATGCTCTGCGATGCCATCCGCGAGAACCACCTTCTTGAATAGGCCGAACACGAACAGGGAAAGACCGACCGCAATGTTCTCTTTGTCCCACCGGCATCGCGCCTGCTGGAATTGCGGCATCATTTCCCGGTAGTGAACAATCGGCCCGGCGACAAGCTGCGGAAAAAACAGCACGAACAATCCATAATCGCGCAGCGTGAACGAGGGGATACGCCGGCCATGGACATCGATCAGGAACGCGATCTTCTGGAACGTTATGAACGATATGCCGAGAGGAAGAACGACTTGCGTCAGGACGAAATTGGTCCCGACGAGGTCGTTGGCCGCCGTCGCGAGGAAATTCACGTACTTGAAATAGCCGAGGAATGCGACGTTGAACGCAATCCCGAGCAGCAGCACCAGACGTGCCAGCCCGGCGCGATCCTGGTCTGCAATCAATCGGATCAGCCAGCGCGCGAGGACGAAGTTGACAAGGATCGAGGGCGCAATGATCAGTATGTTGATTGGCCGCCACCAGGCATAAAAGGCCAGGGACGCCGCGACGATCCAGCCCAACGCCAGATTGCGGGAACTCAAGCCCAGCAGAAAAAAGCCGGCGAGCGTCACCGGCAGGAAGACAAAAATGAACTCGTAGGAATTGAACAACATCGGAGATATGGCCTGTCTAAATGGGCGCAGGTCCTACGAGATCGACGCGAGCGTAGCGTTTGACATTCGAGCTATTTCAGCATCGTTCTGATTGCGGCAACGATCTCCCCCACGTTCGCGAACGACTCGACGTCGGCCACCCTGAACTTGATGCCCAGGTCGATCTCGACCGCCACGATGAAATTGATGTACATCAGCGAATCCCAATTGGGAACCTCTTCACGTCGGGTCGCGATCGTGAGCGCGATCGAGTCGTCCATCAAGAGATCTCGCAGAACGCGCGTGAGCAAATTCAGGATTTCCTGGTCCGTCATCCCTGGTTCCCCGCTCGTTCAATGCTGGTTTTGCGAGCGCTGTACGTGCTCAAGTTCAATTGCCATTGTATCGCGCCATCGACCGCCGCTGCCTGGTCCGAACGAGTGAAGCCGAGACTCGGATACAAATCCTTTATCACACCATTCTTCTTCGTCGGAACATAGTTCGCGCGAAAAACCCGCACGCCGCGACGACGGGCCGCCTCCACTGCTATGTTCATCGCTTCGAATTCGAGCTCCCGGCCGAATACGCGACAACTCATCACCCAGGTGTCGATCTCCATTACGTCGGATTGCTCCGGATCCGGCCTGAGAAGCAGCACGCTTACGAGGCCGTTGTCACCGAACCGGTCCAGAAGGCGAAACTGGAGCGTGACGGCCCCGGGAGCCGCGGCGATTGCGGCCACCTCCTCGGCCAAGTATCGCCGCGTCGTGGGATTGAACTGGTTGGTCTTGTTGATCAACTGGGTAGCACGGGCCAGATCGACGGTTTTGACGGCTCCGAAAACAACCGACATCCTCAGGCCGCGCAGGAAATCGTCCATGCTTTCCGAAGTTCCGAGCAGCGCTTCGCGTTCGGCGTTGGCGGCGTATTGCCCGGCCCGTTGATTATCATCGGCCGTGAAACTCACGGATTCGAAATACCCGGCGTTCGCGAGGCAATGCACGTATTGCGCCGCGTCTTCCGGGAGCTCCGGAACGGCCACCATGGGAAGGCTCTCGCGGACGCGCGCCCTTTCGGCCGGGCTGTCGTCCACGAAAACGAGGCTGTCCAGGCCTATATTCAGACGCTCCGCAATGGTCTTGAGGTTTGCTGCCTTGTCTTCCCAGTTGGCGACGAAGGCAGCGATGTCAGTCCGCCGCAGGAGCATCTCAGGGTGATCGCGGAATGCCGCTTCAGCAATTGCCGTATCGTTCTTCGAGCAGATGGCGAGAATGATCCCGCGCTCTTTCAACTGCAGCGCATAGCGCTGCAGCGCGAGGTGCGCCTCCCCGGCGGCGCTCCCCTCTCCGAGCACGATTCCCTCGAGCCCGTCATCGCCGATCACGCCTCCCCACAAGGTATTGTCGAGATCGAGGACAAGGCATTTCCTCGACAGTCCACGCTGAGCGGCCACGACGCGGGCGACCAGGTCGCCGTACAAGGGCGCGGCCTGCGGCGCGATTTCCATCTTGCCCTGCAGCCAACGCGCGACGTCGAACCAGGCATCGATGCCGTCGCGCGCGCTCGCCTGCGCCACATCCAGCAGCATGACGTTCTCCCGCGCCGCAGCCTGGGCGAGCAGATCGTTCAGACGGGCGATCAGCCGGGATGGCGCCGCGGGTACCAGCCGGTCGTAACTGCCGAACAGCGGCTCCGATACGTCGAGATAGGATTGCTGAATCACCGTCGCGTTGAAGGTGCCGCGCGCATGACGCCAGAGATCACCGAGCTCATCGACGACGCGCCCCAGCGCCCGTTCCACTTCTTCCGCCGTGGCCGCGATCGGCACGCCTGAAGTGGCCTGCCTCGCATTGAGCGAAAGTAGTATCAGGTCCGGCCGAAATTGAAGAAGCGGCGAAGCCGGATCGAGCAACTCCTGCCGGTACTGGCCGAATGAGCCCGAGAACACATCGAATTGCAGTTTGTAGCGAAGACCGGCGACACGAATGGCGGGGAGCAAGTGGTCGATCGTATTGTTGGACAAGACCGCGAGGCGCAGGCGCGCATAACCGTCGATCGGCTCGGCAGCGCTGCGCGCAAGCGCCCTGTCAAGCTGGATCGTCTCGGTGAAGCCCAGCCGGGATTGCGCCAGCCTTGCCAGGCTATCGAGGCGCGCGCGCGTACCCGTTTCCGCGAGTGCGGCCTGCAATTGAAGGCGGAAATCGCTCTGGCCGGCGGGCTCTTTCATAAGTATCCAGGCGAAGCAGTGAACGAGGCTCGCGAGAAGCCTTGTCAACCCGTTGAAGCCTGCGTTGCGCCAACGCACCTCCGAATCCGCAGTCCGGCCTCCCGAAGGAAAGCCGCCGACCAGCGTTCCGCACTTGCCTCATCGAGGTGGGAGCCGTCGAAGGTGTGCAGACCATCGACCTGTGGCGCCAGCAGATCGTGCCCGAGTTTTGCGGCGAGCGCCATCGCCTCGGCCCGCTTCGTCTCGACCGTCGGAACGATCGTAAGAATCACGCAGCTGCGATCGACGGGTAGCTGCGCCAGGAACTTCTCGCCGAGCCTCGCGTATCGGTCCCAGCGCTCGACATAAGTCGGCGGGCCGTCAGATACCAGCCGGGGCTCGAAACGCCCGCCTCCCTTCATCTGCCACACGCCCGTCTCGCGCGTACGGTACGTGGCAAAAGCGTCTCCGCATGCGGCGGGCAGCGCGGCGCAAAATCTCCTGTGCAGCGACTGCCAGTTCCGCTTTTCCTCGTACCGCGCCAGGACGTCGCGGCCCTGAAGAATCTGTTCCGTGGGCGGCGACACGCGTTCGTCGAAGAGACGATCGACATTGATCACGTAGACCTTCGCGCG
This sequence comes from Bradyrhizobium sp., assembly GCA_035490095.1. Lineage (GTDB taxonomy): Bacteria > Pseudomonadota > Alphaproteobacteria > Rhizobiales > Xanthobacteraceae > Bradyrhizobium. The sequence goes on along the minus strand of DATHHQ010000264.1, from coordinate 5,978 downwards.
CGGGTGCATCTTCGAAAGCAAGGGCCCGAAGAAAGCGACGGTCTCGCTGTTGCTGAATCCGAGCAGGTAGTAGCGAATTGCCGGCGAGGAAAACCAGCTGGCGGTCGCCTGACCCCCAAATGCAAACTGAAGGCGGCTGTTTCCGACGAACAAGACGTCGGCTTCGCCGGCCGCGCGTTGCGCCTGCGGCTCGAGGCCGAACCAGAACGCACCGTGGTCGTAGTCCCCGTAGGTCCCGGCCGTGCAATCGGACAGGTAGGCGTTCGGACTATAGCCGGTCGCCGGGCAGGCGAAGATCCCCTCGACTCGAAGCTTGTAGACAAACGTCCCCCCGAAGCTGCAGGCGATCAGCAACACGAACAACGCCGGGACGGACTTTCGGTACCAGGGAAGCTGACCAGGCTCGATGACATCGGCGGTAGCGGGCATCTGCGCGCTTCGAACCCAATGTAGGAATCAGACCAAGCAGAAAAGACGCAATTGCGAACGTGCAAGCCGTTCACGCGCACGAGTAAACGACGTCGACTCCGTCGCGTCTTCCGGATGCGGATTGTAGCAGACGCTCCTGGCGTCTGGCAGAATGTCGTGCCATGGGTTTCCCCCACCCTCTCAAAGCCCGCCGTCATCTCCACATTGGTAAGCCGTTCTTTCTGCGCGCACTCTCTGCGTGCCGGTCATGAAGCGTCCACGACTCGCGCTCGGGTTGAGCCTCGGGCTGATTGCGCTTGCCGGTGTCGCTTTCGTAGCGCTGCTTTTTGTCGGACCGCCCGAACTGCAGTGGCGCTTGCAAGTCGTGGAAGCCAAAGTTCGCGGCGATCTCAAGGAGATCCCGCTTCACAACCTGATCGTCTGGCTGGCGCCGCATAGCCCTGTCTATCTGGCCGAAGTCGCGAAGAATCCGAACCCTCACCTCTCCATCAAGAACATACTGATCACGTCAGAGGACGCAGCGCAGGGAAAGGACTTGTACCTCAGGCACTGCGGGCAATGTCACGGCGAAGGCGGCCACGGCAACTCCGGCCCGAATCTCCTGGATGTGGTGTCGACCAAGTCGGACTGGTCGTTTTTCTCGACGGCCAAGTGGGGACGGGCGGGCACGTCCATGCCTGCGCAGCCTTTGAGTGAATCTCAGATCTGGCAAGTCCACGCGTACTTGCGCCGCGACGCGCTCGCTGCAGTCGGGCGGCGAAGGTCCGGTGACAGGAAGTCTGCTGCGCACGCTGTCGACGTCAATCTGCAAAGCATTATTGAGACCGACAGCAAGCCCGGGCAGTGGCTGACCTATGCCGGAAACTATTCGGGGCACAGGCACAGCCTTCTCCGGCAGGTGACCAAGAGCAATGTCAGAAACCTTCGGCTGGCGTGGGTTGCCCAGCTGCGCCAGGTCGATCGAGAGTTGCAAGTATCTCCAATCGTTGCCGGCGGTGTCATGTACGTCACCGAATCACGTGAGGGCGTGGTTGCGCTCGACGCCAGGACAGGGGCAGTGATCTGGACTTACCGAAGAGAGGTTCCGGACAAAGTCCCGGGCTGCTGTGGGATGCCGAACCGCGGTGTGGCAGTCCTGGGGCAGACGGTATTCGTGGCCACGATCGATTCGTTTCTCGTAGCACTCGACGCCAATACAGGCGAGCAGCGCTGGATCGTCAAAGTGGCCGACTATCGCGACGCGTACAGCATGACCGGCGCACCGCTCGCGCTGGGGGACCGTGTCGTCGTTGGCGTCGCCGGGGGAGAGTTCGGGATAAGGGGGTTTCTGGCCGCATTTGACCCTGCTGATGGACGGCTGCTGTGGAAATTTAATACTGTTCCGGGTCCGGGCGAGGCCGGCCACGACACGTGGACCGGGGATACCTGGAAAACCGGCGGCGCCCCCACCTGGACGGTCGGCGCTTACGATCCGCAGGAGGACGTCATCTATTGGGGTACCGGCAACCCGTCCCCGGAATTCCAGGCCAGCGTCCGACCCGGGGACAATATCTACAGCAACAGCGTGATCGCGATCGAGGCGAAGACCGGCCGGCTGAAATGGTACTACCAGTTCACCCCGGCCGACGAACACGACTGGGATTCGAACCAGCAACCCATCCTTGCCGACATCGACTGGCAGGGCCGGAAGCGATCAGTGGTGCTCTGGGCGAACCGGAACGCATTCTTTTATGCCTTGGATCGAAAGACCGGGGAGTTCCTGTTCGCAAAGCCTTTCGTAAAACAGACCTGGAACGAAGGTTTCGATGCCAAGGGCCGCCCGCACGTATCGAGCAGCGCGAAGCCCAGCGCCACGGGTGCCGTCGTTTGGCCGGCCATCATGGCGGCGACCAACTGGTGGCCGCCCTCTTACGACAAGTCACGGCAGCTGGTATTCGTACCCTGTTCGGATGCCGCCGGGATCTACTTTCAATCCGGGCAAGTCAAGTACATGAAAGGTGAAGCCTTCCAGGGAAGCGCAGCGTCCTACTACGCACAGAATCTGCCGGCAACGGCGTACGTCAAGGCCATCGACGCCCGGACCGGGGACGTGCGCTGGCAGACCGTCCTCCAATCAGGTTCGGACGAATTCGTATGGACCGTCGGCGGCGTGCTCTCGACCAGGAGCGGCGTAGTTTTCGCGGGCTATCGCGATATTTTCCACGCCTTCGACGCCGACACCGGAAAGGAGCTTTGGAAAATCAATCTTGGCGCGCGCGTCCGCGGTTCCCCCATATCCTTCCTACTGAACGGCAGGCAGTACATCGCCGTTGCAGCCGGACACTCGATGTTCGTGTTCCTCCTGCCTGGCCCGTAGCGACACGCGTGATTTCGGAGGGAGCCTGCCGTTAAGCCGGAGGGTCCCATTTCCCGACGCTGAGCCATTGTGCTACTCGCGCCAGATACCACCTGATCCGGGGCCAAGCCAGAGGGAGAGCCGCACGAGCCAGCCAAAGCGAATTCACTATATATCTTCGAAGGAACGACGAGTGCGTCGCTTCAAGAATGTACGTCGGGGAATAGCCGCGACAGTCTATGATCCAGTAAGGATTTCGCCCGAGAATCGACAACGCGTTTCTTAAATTGCGCGCCGTATGGATCTCCACGCAAAGAACCGGCATATCTTTCTCGATCGTGCTCAATGAACCCTTGAGCACGTCCAGTTCAGCGCCCTCCACGTCTATCTTGATCAGCGCGACGCTCGGGGAAGTCGGCATTATCCTTTGAACCTCGCGGTCGAGCGTCGATACCTCGACGGAGCTCCCTCCGCCTTGCGAATCAAACGAAATTGTGGCGGTGCCCCGATTGCCTGCTTCTCCCGAATGAACGTCTGCGTAGCCTGCATGGGCACCCAGCGCCTTATTGACGGGAACAACGGTCTTTTCCAGATCGTTCAGCCGCACGTTCTCCAGCAGGATGGAAAATGTCGCGGGGTTGGCCTCAAACGAAACTACCGGCGCGCAGCCACAAAACTGCGCGAAATACGTAGAGTGGGTGCCAATGAAAGCACCGGCATCGACGGCTGCGCCCTGGCGGCCGCGCTTGCGAATTCTCTCCTTCAACCGCTCCAGGACATCTCGTTCGTAGAACGTTCCTGTCCGCCTCATGATACCGAGTATGTGATCGTCTTTGTCGAGTCCGCGGAACTCGACGGTTTTGCCGTCGTACAGGAATTTTGCGTTTGTCTCAGCCGATCTTTTATCCATCTTTTGATCTTTTGTATTCAACGCGCCGGCCTGAAAGCGACCCTGCCAGATTCACGTTCGAGCCATGGAATCGAGTAGATTGAATGCCACAATCCAGGAAAAAGTGGACTCGACCCGCGAACGCAGCGCAGCCGCTTGCCTCTTTCCCTTGCTTGAATCGGCAAGCATCTTTCTCATAGCAACTTCGAGCTGTTCGACATTGTCGGCATCGACCAGCGTTCCGTATTCTTCCGATACGATGATCTCCGGGATCCCGCCTACTCGCGAGGCAATTACCGGGACTCCCAGCGCGCCGGCCTCAAGAATGACCAAGCCAAACGGCTCCGAGCGGGAAGGCAGAATCAGCGCCAGCGCCCGACGGCACAGAATCAGCACATCGCGGTTGGGCAGCGGGTCGAGAAATTGCACTTGATCCGCGGAAGCAAGCTCGCGTGCCAAGGACGCGAGCTCGCCCTTGATTCCGCCGTCACGACCCACGAGCACCAGGTTGAGCTTCGGGAAATCGTGCGCGAGCCGTGCAAACGCGCGGAGGAGAACATCTTGTCCTTTTTTTGTCTCGTACGTTGCGACATTGATGAAATACTGCCGGGGCTCATTCTCGCCCGCTTCAGAGACGCCAGCGGTCGAGGCGCGCAAGCTTGATACGTCGATGCCGTTATAGACAACGCGGACTTTTTCCTTCTTGTCTTCGAAGAAGTTCCGCACATCCGCAGCCAGCGCTTCGGAGCAGGCTGAAGCGGCATCCAGGGTCGCAGCAAGATAGCGCCAAATCGCCACGCCGAGGCCGCGCGTGCTAACGGCTTGACGCAGGTCCATGCCATGGAAGGAAAAAAGCAGTCTCCCGCGAAAGAGCCCACACTGGCGCAACAGAGCAAACGCAAAGGCGCTCGTGTCGGGGTAATGAACGTTGATGACGTGCACGTTTTCCTGTCGCAGAAGGCGCCGCAACTGCAGGAGCCCGGGGCCAAGCGCGAGCACCCAGGCGAGCAGACCCTTCATCGAGACATCCGGTTGTCTCACTCTCAGGTGAACCGTCCGGCAGCTGGAGTCATTGACGTAGACGGGGCTTCTCGCGTTCCAATCCAGGATCAATACCAACGGGCGATACTTGCCTTGCCGCGCGCATTCCTTATAGAGGTTGATTACGACCTGAGTGACACCCCCTGGATGGTGCAAGTCCCACGGCACCACGAAGAGCCAAGTCTTCGTTGCATCGGCGTGCTGCTGGTAGTTCTTTGCAGTCAATTCCACCCTCGGTGCTCTGCGCTTCCGACAGCGACGCGTGTCGAGCAAAACAATCTGCCGCGCCACATGAGGTAGGGCACGAGATACAAGCCGACGCGACCCTCGGTTGGGTAACGCAAAGGCGCGGGTATTGTACATGGCACGACCTGCTAGGCGTCGGCCCGTGTCCCGCTTTCAGTCGAATGTAAGTTGAATGTAAGTCAGGGCCAGCCAGGCGCCTACCCAATGCACCGCCGCCGGCCATGAAGAGAACGCGTTCATCCTTTGCCCCTCAAGATCGAGATCACTTCGAGCAGAAGTGCGCGGTTGAGCGCCCAGCAAGACGCGAGGTAGACCGCCACGCCGAGCGGGACCAGAAGCGAAAGCGTCAGCCAGCCGGGCGCGCCCGGCGGCGACCACAGCGCCGCGGCAGCCACCACCGCGTACATGACAAGGCTGCATGCAGCGGGCCGCCACAGCACGCCGGCCAGGTCGCGCACCTTGAGGCCGATCAGGCTCAGCGGGATGGAGAGCGACGGATACGTCAGCAGCAGGAACATGATCGCATAAGAGGCGCTCACGCCGACTATGCCCCACGGCAATCCGAGCACGAATGACAGCACGATGAGTAGCCCCGCGCCGATGGTCCACCACAGCGCCCAGTCGGTGCGTCCCTTGGCCGTGAAGATGTCCCCGGCCGTGGTTACGATCGACTGGAGCGCGCCGAGCGGCGCGAGAATCAGCAGCAGCGGAATCACCGGCGCCCACGCCGGGCCGAAGAGCGTCAGCACGAACGGCCCAGCGAGCGCCGTCAGGCCCAACATCAGCGGAAACGAGATCAGAGCAATCGCGGAGGCGACCTTGAGATAGGTCCATCCGAACTGGCCGGAGTCATCCTGCATGCGCGAATAGAGCGGAAACATCACGCGGCGGATCACCGCGGAAATACCCTGCAGCGGGTACAGCATCAGGCGGTACGCGAGATCGTAGTAGCCGAGGTCCTGCGAGCCGAGAAAGCGGCCGATCAGGAACTTGTCGGCATTGCGCGCGAAATAGTTCACGATACTTGCGCCGGTCAGG
>DATHHQ010000263.1:0-4080 GCA_035490095.1 Bradyrhizobium sp. | reverse complement strand
CACGGTCATCGGCCTGGTCGGCGAACGCGGCCGGGAGGTGCAGGAATTTCTGCAGGACGACCTCGGGGACGAGGGGCTGGCGCGGTCGGTGGTGGTGGTGGCCACCTCGGACGAGCCCGCCCTGATGCGGCGGCAGGCGGCCTATTTGACGTTGGCGATCGCCGAATTCTTCCGCGATGAAGACAAGGATGTGCTGTGCCTGATGGATTCGGTTACCCGTTTCGCGATGGCCCAGCGTGAAATCGGACTGTCGGCAGGCGAGCCGCCGACCGCCAAGGGCTACACGCCGACCGTGTTCACCGAACTGCCGAAGCTGCTTGAGCGGGCCGGCCCAGGGATCGGGGTCGGCACCATCACCGGCATCTTTACGGTGCTGGTGGATGGCGACGACCATAATGAGCCGATCGCGGACGCGGTCAGAGGCATTCTGGACGGCCACATCGTGATGCAGCGATCGATCGCCGAGCGCGGTCGTTTTCCCGCGATTAACATTCTCAAGTCGGTTTCCCGCACCATGCCGAAATCGGCCGATCCGGTCTATCTGCCGACCATCACCCGGGCGCGCCAGGTGATGGCAACCTATGCCGATATGGAGGAACTGATCCGGCTCGGGGCCTATCGCGCGGGTTCCAGCGCCGAGGTCGACGAGGCGATCCGGCTGCATGAACCGCTGGAGGGCTTTCTGCGCCAGGCCAAGGACGAAGTGGCCGGTTTGAACGACGGTTACCGGCAACTTGAGCGGATCCTCGGCAGTTTGGAAACGGAACGCTAACTTTGTCAGGCCATCATCCCGGCTGCATGGTTAGTGATGCCCGTAGCGCCCCTGGGGGATGCCGGGCATGTCCCGCGTTCAAATCGGGACTTCTGGGGAGTACGAGTCGATGAAGTCACGCGAAACGCTGATCCGTCTGAAGAAGTTTCAGGTCGATGAAAAGCGCCGAAGAGTTGCCCAGATTGAAGGCATGATCGCCGATTTCCAGCGCATGTCGGTCGATCTGGAGCGCGAAATCCATACCGAACAGGAGCGCGCCGGGATCAATGATCCCACGCACTTCGCCTATCCGACCTATGCCAAAGCCGCGATCCAGCGCCGGGAAAATCTGACCCGCTCCGCCGATGAATTGCGGATCCAGCTTGAGGACGCCAAGAGCCTGTTGGGCGAAGCGTTCGAGGAGCTCAAGAAAGTCGAGCTTCTGGACGAGCGCGACCAGGCACGCGAGCGGGCCGAAGAAAACGCCCGGGAACAGGCCGATCTCGACAGTATCGGCCTGATGCGCGCCCGCCTCGGGGCCATCGCCTGAGGCCTTTCCGCTTCACCTGCAGCATCAACGAAAACCCGGGCCGCGAGGCCCGGGTTTTCGTTTGAATGTCCACAGGCCGGCCATCCCCGGCTTGGTGCACCGGTTTGACACAGGCTATGATGCGGCTGCCGCCCAAGCGATGCGTACAGGATGTTGCGATGACCCAGTCTGATAGCGCGGCAAGCGCCGAACCCCGCGAATTGATGCGCTTGTCGACCGACGCGTTGCGCGAATTTCGCGATCGCGAGCGGGCCCGCTACGAAGCGATCAAGGCGCGCGCCACGCCGTTCAATCTGGCGCGCGGCAAGCCCGCGACCGAGCAGGTTGCGCTTGCCAACCAATTGCTGACGGCCGTCGCCACGCCGGAGCAGTGCTGGACCGAAGACGGCAATGATTGCCGGAACTATTACGGCAGCCCGCAAGGACTGATCGAGGTCCGCCGGCTGTTCGCGGCAATGCTCGGCGCGCCGCCCGCACAGGTACTGGTCGCCAACAATTCCAGTTTGGCGCTGATGCACGACGCGGTGGTCTATGCCCTGCTGACCGGGGCGAGCGATGGCGCCGCGCCATGGCGCGATCAGCCCCGCCCGATCCGGTTTCTGTGTCCCTCGCCTGGTTACGACCGCCATTTCCAGATCTGCGAGCAATACGGGATCGAGATGATCGCGGTGCCGCTGACCGGGGCCGGCCCTGACATGGACGAGGTCGAGCGATTGGCCGCTGACCCGGCGGTCAAGGGCATGTGGTGCGTGCCCAAATACAGCAACCCGACCGGGGAAACCTATTCGTCCGAGACAGTCGCGAGGCTCGCGCGGATGGGCGCTGCCGGCGACTTCCGGCTGTTCTGGGATAATGCCTATGCGGTTCATGACCTGACCGGCAGGTCCGACCGGCTCGACAATGTGCTTGACGCTTGCGCCGCCGCCGGCAACCCGGACCGGGCGCTGGTGTTCGGCTCGACCTCGAAGATCACTTTCGCGCAGGCTGGTCTCGGCATGCTCGCGGCATCGGTCGCCAATATGCGCTGGTTCGTCTCGCGCCAGTCGACGCGTACCATCGGGCCGGACAAGCTCAACCAGTTGCGCCATGTGCTGGTTCTGCGTGACGATGCCGGGATATCAGCGCATATGGAGCAGCAGCGCCGTCTGCTCGAGCCGAAATTCGCGGCGGTGCAGGAAGTATTCAAGGCCCGGCTCGGCGGCACCGGAGTCGCGGCCTGGACCCAGCCGCGCGGCGGCTATTTCGTGAGCCTTGACGTGCTCGACGCCTGCGCCCAGCGCGTCGTGGCGCTGGCCAAGGGAGCCGGCATCGAGATGGTGCCGGCGGGCCGCACCTTTCCCTATGGCCGCGATCCGCGCGACCGCAATATCCGTATCGCGCCCTCGTTCCCGCCGGCGGACGAGGTCCGTGCGGCGGTCGATGCGCTCGCCACCTGCGTTCTCGTCGCCACCTCGGAACGCCTGCTCGCCGATCGCGGCGTTAATGCGTGATGCGGCTTCATGCGAGCGGGTAGCGACGGCCCTGGCGCCGCTGGAATGGTCCCTGGACGAGAACCATCGAGGGGGGCTGCCGAGGGCCGGGATCAATCCACAGCCCGGCCATCACTGGCTTGGTGACCCGGTCTGGCGCAAGGTATGATACGACAGGTCTGGTTTGCCGCTCCGGTATGTACAAAAGCGATGGGGGCATCGCGATTTCTTGAGGATACTGAATGCTGACGCCAGCAGAGCTGGTCTGGCTGATTGCCGCGGTTGCGAAGGGGGATGAGGCCGCTTTTGAGCGCCTTTACGCCGCCACGCGCGCGAAACTCTTTGGCGTGGTGCTTCGTATCTTGAGGCGACAGGACCTTGCGGAGGAGGTGATTCAGGAGGCTTACGTCAAGATCTGGAACGGTGCCGGGCAATTCAATCCCGGCCTGTCGTCACCGATCACGTGGATGGCCTCGATCGCCCGAAACCGTGCCATCGACGTCGTGCGCAAACGCACCGAACTCTCGATCGAAGAAGAGCCGGCGGCCATGGAAGTGGCTGCCGACACCCCAGATCCGCTGGCGCGCCGCGAGATGACTGAAGAATTGAAGCGGTTGCTGGAGTGTGTTGGCCGCCTGGAGCCGGATCGACAAAAGCTCGTGCTGCTGGCCTATTACAACGGCTGGAGTCGCGAGCAACTGGCGGCGAAGTTCGAGACGCCGGTGAATACCGTGAAGACCTGGCTGCGCCGCAGCATGTTGGATATCCGGGAGTGTCTTGGACTTTAGATGATGCCCTATAGCGAAGACCATATCGCGCTCGCCGCGGAATATGCACTCGGCACCCTCGATGCCGGTGAGCGGGCGCAGGTCGAGACCATGATGTCCGTTGACAAGGACTTCGCGGCGATTGTCGATGCGTGGCAGGACAAGCTCAGTGTCTTGAACCAGATGGTCGGGTCGGTCGAGCCGCGCGCCGAGGTCTGGGACAAGATCAAAGAAGCGGTAGGACACTCCGAACCGCAGGCGCCGCTGGTGCTGCCCCAATCGCCGCCGGTTGTTGTGCCTGAGGTCAAGGAGCCTGCCGAGGTGGTGGACACCTCCAACGTCATCCGATTGTCCGCCCAGGCCCGGCGCTGGCGCAATGTTGCGAGCTTCACCACGGCGATCGCGGCAGCACTGGTCGCGATGATCGCGGTCGGGGTCTATCAGCCGGATTTACTTCCCGATGGCGTTCGTCCGAAACCGCGCGTGCAGGTGGTTGAGGTCAAGACATCAGCCGTGTCGGCGACGCCGTCCGCGCAATACGTC